>JAFRMD010000127.1 GCA_017430835.1 Methanosphaera sp. | reverse complement strand
GCTCCAAGTAAAATCAAACCACATAAAATATAATATTATCCTATTTAGATGATATGATAATTATTATTGTTTGATTTGAACAAAGGTAAAAAAAATGAGTAATACTTTTTTGTATTAAAAAAAACATTTATGCCAAGTCTCTAGGTGATTTAAAACTATTTTTTTAGCATTTTATCATTTGGAGTAATAGTTTTTAATTCTTTATAAGTATGTTTATGCTTATTATTTCTTTTTAACTCAAGGACTAAGATTTTAGGTATGCATAGGATATAATTATTTTTAGGATAACCTAAATTCTTAGTCAATTTAATATTATACTTTACAATATATAAAGTTTTGGTATGCCTAAAAAATATTGTTATTAAATATCAATGTTGGTCAACATTACTAAATATAATTATATTTAAAAAAAGAATAAATTGGAGGTTAAAAAGTAAAATAATTAAACTTTAAATGAAGTAACTATTTTACCTGCTGTGAAAGCTTTAGTTTTAGCGCTTGTAATAGTTAATTCATGGTAACCTTTCTTCAAGGATTTCTTGAATGATAAGTTGATTTTACCTTTTTTCACTACTTTATTTTTAAGCACTACTTTACCATCAACTTTAACAGTAACTTTTACATTTTTAGTTAACAATTTATTGTTTGCATCAAGGATTTTACCTTTAACGGTAGTTTTCTTGGATTTTGTTGTTGTTTTTGTTACTTTGATTGTAGGTGTGGTTTTTGTAATTTTTACTTTGCTTGATGCTTTAGCTTTGTTGTAGTATTTGGATGAGTGTGTTCCTGTTATTTTCATTGTTTTTGCATTGCTTCCTTTTGGAATTGTGTAAGTAATTTTACCTTCACCAGCTTTGACTTTTACTGTTTTCTTTTTACCGTTGATTTTAAGTGCAACTTTGGAAGTTAGTCCTTTTTTGGTGTTAGCATCAATATGTTTAACCGTAATTGTAATTTTGTTTCCAGCTTTTGCTGTTTTTACACTTGGAGTTATTGTAATTTTGGTTTTACCTTTACCTACTGTAAGAATTCCTGATTTGGTAATGTTTGAATCAGTGTATTTACTATTACCAATATATAATGCCTGTACACTAAGATCTTTATTTACCCATTTATTTGGAACAACATATTTGATGGTTGCAACTCCTTTCTCTACTGTTGCATATATGATGTTTTTAGCACTGTCTTTAAGTGCAGCTCCATTAACTAATAATGATACTTGACCACCAGTAACTGCTTTACCATTTTCATCTTTAACGGTAACTTTGAAAGTAGCTGTTTTACCAACATTAGTTTTAACTTCAGCAATACTTAATTTGGTGTTAAGTTTTGTTGTAATGTTTTTAGCAATTTCATCCATTTTCTCTTGTTGGGTATTGATTGTATTGTTCATTTCAGTGATGGTGTTTGTAATGTTGTTAATCAAGTTCGTTACACTTGTTTTCTGTTCGGTAAGTTCATTGTTTAAACTGTTGATAGTTTCATTTTGGGAATCAATTGTGTTTTTCATGTTTGTAATAGTGTTAGCTTGTTCTTCTGTTTTATTGTTTAATGAATTAATGGTATTGGCTTGTTGTTCTGTTTTATCATTTAATGAATCGATTGAATTACCTTGTTCATCAATTGTTTCTTGAGCATCAGCTAATTCTTCTTCTAAACTGTTGATATCATTTTGTGCATTGGTTAAGTCGTTTTGTAGGTCTGTGATGTTGTTTTGTGCATTGGTTAAGTCGTTTTCTAGATTTGTGATGTTGTTTTGTGCATTGGTTAAGTCGTTTTCTAGATTTGTGATGTTGTTTTGTGCTTCTGTTAGGTTGTTTTGTAGGTCTGTGATGTTGTTTTGTGCTTCTGTTAGGTTGTTTTGTAGGTCTGTGATGTTGTTTTGTGCTTCTGTTAGGTTGTTTTGTAGGTCTGTGATGTTGTTTTGTGCTTCTGTTAGGTTGTTTTGTAGGTCTGTGATGTT
>JAFRMD010000024.1 GCA_017430835.1 Methanosphaera sp. | reverse complement strand
ATATTATTTTCTAGTTTTTTATTAATTGAAGTTGTTTCATCAACTTGAACATCTACTTTTACTGTTTTACTATCATCTTTCTTAGTCATGTTTCTAACTTTTTCACTTGTCTTCTTAGCTTTACTTGTTGTCTTAGTATCAACGGCTTTAATTGCTTTTTTAGTTACAGCAGAATTTTTCACAACTTTTGTTGTGTCCTTTGTAACCTTTTTCGTAGGAGCACTTGTAGAGTCATCTACATCTGCTGCTACTGCCACTGACATACCAACAATTAACAAAGCTATGAAAACAATAAGATATTTTGAATTACTCAAAAAAATCATCTCCATATTATTATTTTGAAAATTGTTATTTGTTAGTAGAATGAAAAAAATCTAGTAGTTATTGTTGTATTAAATAATTTTTTATAATTGTTAAACTGTTTTTTGTAGATTATTTCATTATTTATAGAATAACTTAATAATTAGAAAAACAAGAACAAAAAATTGTATAATATCAAGTTATATCATTTATACAATTAGAATAAATATTGGAATGTAATTATCTACCTGTCAACAATACAAAGTTACATTCCAATAAAGTTCTAATTAATCAAAATTATTAAGTTGTATAATAGTATGCCCCCCCCCCACTAATAAAGTTAACTATTTTTTAATTCAATTAAAATTTAATAAATAATAAATTTTAAAATAAAAATATCAATAAATTATTTAATCATCAAAAATTATATGGAATAATATTTGAAAACTAAAAATGACCTAAAAACAAGTTGCTGTGAATAAAGAATTAACATAATTATTATTCACATTTTAACATGTTCATATATTTGACAACACCCCGTCTTTTTTTAACCGACATACTTATAAACTATGAAGATTATAAATATAATACAATATTAAAACATAGGATGAAATTCTTGTTTTATTACTAATTTCTTTCTTTAGCTCTAAAGAAATTAATCTGAAGATATAACTCATTAAACGGATAATTAGAATTTAGTATTCAATAAAATAATTAGTTATAATATAATTAGCAAATTAGTCAATGATATGGACTAATAAATAAAACCTAAAATTGTGAAAAATAATAAACCTATAACAGTCACAATAAAACCTATAATATAAATTCTATTAATTAAATGAGATGATATAAGATGAAAAAATCAAAAGGATTTAAAAGTCGTTCAAGATATAAACTTAAAAAAAGTATCAGACCTAAACGAGCTAATATTATAAGTAAAAAAATACAAGTATTTGAAAACGGTCAAAAAGTACACATTATAACCGATTCTAGCTTCCAGAAAGGACAACCTCACCCAAGATTCCATGGAAAAACCGGTGAAGTAGTTGGACAAAAAGGACGAGCATACCTCGTTGCTATTAAAGATGGAAACAAAGCAAAAGAATTAATTATAAGACCTGAACATCTTAAATTACAAACAGAGTGATTATGATGATTGGAAAAAAAGTCATTGATACAAAACCTATTACAATTTCTGAAGCAAGAGAAATTCTAATGAATAAAGTAGAAGAAAAAGCTGATGAGAATAACGAAGTCGATGGCCACCAATTTACATATGAACAGAACTTAACAATTGACTATGTCAATAAGTTTGCATTATTAGGTGCTGAAGATGCTAAAGAGTTAAGAACTAAACTTGAAGAGTATCTTACACCAACACAAGCTGTTAAAGTAGTGGATTTAATGCCTGAAGATCTTGATGATTTAAGATTAATATTTGCAAAAGAAAGGGGAAACTTTGAAACTGATACTTTGCAAAGTATATTGGATTTATTGGATCAATACCGATAAATCATCCTCTACTTTTAATTCTTAAACAATTATAACCACCAAAATGAACATGAACTTACTTTTCTATATTAAATTATTATAAGATTATTATGCCCAACAATACAAAGGAAATATTAGATAAATATAATATCCGACTAGATAAAAACAAGAGTCAGAACTATCTAATAGATAATAACAAACTAGACAAAATACTTGAATGTGCAGATATAAAATCTGATGAAGTTGTATTGGAAGTTGGTGCTGGTATCGGTACCCTTACAATACCCATGGCACAAAAAGCACAAAAAGTAATTGCAATAGAAAAGGATCCTATCATTTCTGATATTCTAAGACAAAGACTAACTAATGAAAGAATTGATAATGTGGAAGTTATTAATGATGACGCTTTAAGGATTGATTTTGAACACTTTGACAAGATAGTGTCTAATCTTCCATACCAGATTTCATCGCCGATAACATTCAAGTTCCTGGAATATGACTTTAAAAAGGCCGTACTAATGTATCAATATGAATTTGCCAAACGCATGAACGCATCATATGGTACAAAGGATTATTCCCGTTTATCTGTTGCATTACATTACAGGGCCGACATAAAAATTGTTGACACATTAACTCCCGAATGCTTTATTCCACAACCCAAGGTAAATAGTGCTGTTATTGAATTAATTCCAAAATGTGATGTTGAACTTAATGACCTTTTTGATGATGTTGTAAGAGCACTATTCCAGCATAGAAACAAGAAAGCAAAAAAGGCACTGATACAATCCGCTCATGAACTAAATTATGACAAAAAAGAATTAAAAAATATTCTAAACATCGTTGACAACAATTTACTTGAAGAAAAAGTATTCAAACTCAAAGAATCGGAAATACTTGAAATATCGCAAATACTGGAGGAAGTCTTATGAACTATAATGGCATAGAATACACGGAATGTAGTGAGGTTTACCCCCCAGCAGAGGATACCTTCCTTCTAATCGACAACCTAATGGTGGATACTTCCGACAATGTTCTTGAAATCGGTACGGGAACTGGACTTGTCAGTATCAGTGCATCATTTAAATGCCGTGAAGTTACTTCAACAGACATCAATCCATATGCCATAAAGTGTGCAAAAAACAACATCAAATTAAATGCCAGAGACAATATTACCGTAATTGAAAGCGACCTCTTTGAGAATATAAATGATGAATATGATTTAATACTTTTTAACACGCCATACCTACCAGTAATTGAGGAGGAACATGTTGATGATGATTACTCCAAGGCTTGGGATGGTGGAGAAAACGGTCGTGAAGTTATCGACAAATTCATAAAAGAAGCTCCACAATACTTAAAAAAGGATGGAAAAATACAACTAGTACAATCATCATTCTCAGATAATGAAAAAACAATAGAATATTTTGAAAAAATAGGCTTTGAAGCAGAAATAACTGCAAGCTTACACATGTTTTTTGAAGACATTACACTAATTACCGCTACTCGAAAAAATTAATTTAGAAAACACGTCCCTGTTGCTCTTTTAATGTATATTATTTTAAGTATTTGAGTATTATTTTATTAGTTAAAAAACTTTTAGAGAATATTAATATTTTTTATCTTTAATTTTTGGTTTATTCCGCCTTAAATCAATACCTGTCATAATATACAACATATCAGCAATTCCTAATTTTTTAAACTCATCATACTCGCCAGGCTCAGCAACAACATCATAATGAGGTTTTAGATTTCTAATCTCTTTCTTATACTCTTCCAAATCCATTTCCATATTACTACCTACCATATAATTATTAATTACATAAAAAGGAATTAATAATATAAACATTTATGAAGCCAATAATAAAAACATATGATAATATTATAAGCATCCTGATATTTTGTTTTAAAATTTATTAACGCAGTACTTATTGCTTAACATTTATAATTAATTACTTGTTTATAATCCATTAACTCAATTACTAATTCTCTAATAATAATGAATTCTCTTCGATAAAAATAGTATAAGAGAATTCGAAGTTTTTTAGTTGAATCTTCTTTTTACTTGGTTTTTGGTTTATTCCGCCTTAAATCAATACCTGTCATAATATACAAAATATCTGTGACCCCTAATTTTCTAAACTCATCATATTCACCAGGCTCACCAATAACATCATAATGTGGTTCAATATCTTCAATACGTCTATCATCAATATCTACTCTAGTCATTTTATTCACCTATACTATCAAAAATACATATATGAAAAATGATAATATTAAAAGAATTATGCTAATAAACAATCTATTCAGCCAACTTCAATATATTCCTCTTTATTTTTTATATATTTAATATTTTCTTTAATTACTATACTATAATTGCTCATCAACTGTTTAAAATCAATACTATTTTCAGCCATATATATCTGTAAATCAGATATTATTAACGGTTTTTTTTATAATCACACTTTTTAATCCATTGTTAAAATCAACAATTAATCCTAAATATATAAATATTTATAATTATTTCATGAATTTTTAATTTTGTATATTTATGTTTTTAGAATATTTTAGATAAAGACTTTAATAAGTAAAACAAAATAATATTTTAGGTGATAATAATATGAAGAAAATAATGTCTTTACTTATTGTTTTATTAATTGTCGCTGTTGTAGCTGTCTCAGGATGTGTTACTGTCAACATATCCACAGATGACAATACAGATAATGTTAATCCTACAACCAAGGACATGATTAAAGATTCAAACAGCAACAATACAATAAAAAATACCACAAAAAACAATACTGCAAGTAAAGCAGTTAAAAACAATACTACTAAAAGCGATGCAAAAAAAGATACTGCTGATTCTAAAAAGAGTGAAACTAAAATTTATTCTTCTGACGAAGCAGGTGCTTTCATTGAAATGGAGTATAATGGCGTTAAAGTTTATGTAAGAGAACATTACCCTTATTATAGTCCACAAGCTGGTAAAGTATATTATTCAGCACAGGAAGAAGCTAAGGATTTGGCCAGCATGGCTGCTGATTTTAATTAATATTGAGAATTTCTTCTTCCTTACCCCCTTTTTTTAATTCTTTCAAAAATTTTCCTATAGAATCGTACAATATAGCCTACCACTATTCCTGCAAAAATTGTTCCAAGCCCTATTCCCTGAAATTCCCCATAGAATAATAGGGACAAAGCTGCTCCGATTATAACGTTTGAAGTGTCGAATGCCGTTTTAATTTTTCCAAACTCTTTATGTGTTACGTGCCTTACTGCCAGTGATACTCCTTCTCCAGGCAGCACTATTGCTTGTGATATTACTTCAAAGTATACTCCCAATGCTATTATAAAACAGCTTATTACACACAGCATCCATTGTTCCAGGTATGTTGATGGCTGTATTGGACCTAGAATGTACAGTGCCAAGTCTATGAAGTATCCGAAGATTATTGTTACAACAAGCTGCATCCACTGTTTTCTCTGGAATTCATCCTTCAATATGATTACCTGTATCAGTATCAAGAGAAGGTTGAATATTATTGTTATTGTTCCTAATGATAGTGGCACGGCATATTTCAGTACGTTGGGTATGCATGATATTGGCGTTGTTCCAAGATCCGATATTACTGACAGTGCCACACCGAAGGACATTATGAACAGTCCCATTATCAGTACTGCATAGTTTTTCAAGACTTGTCTAGTAATTATTCCTTTATGGGTATTGTTTTCTTCTTTCATACTTCTCTTGTTTAATTATTTGTTTTCTAAAATAATTATAATGTTATTGTATCAAATCAAACATTAATTTTTTAATAAACAGTATGAAGAGTTATTTCTCGCCGGCAATAACAAAATAACGATAGTACTTATAATACACGTCAACATTTACAAATCCAATATCCTCATACCACCTAATTGTATCGGTTAACCTGGATGGCCGGTCCAATTTTCTTCTCTGACGCAAGACTTCCTTCTCCTCTTCAGGAATATCCTGTTTGTTAAGATGACTGGAATCCTTGTTCTTAAAGATTTGTTCCGTTTCTTCGGTCTGTCCATATACTTCATCTGCATTAATGAAAATTCCGCCATCATTCAATATGGAATATACCTTCTTATATAATTCTTGTTTCTTCTCATCCGTTAAGTGATGAATGGACAATGATGAAATTACCACATCATACTTTTCATTGTAATCATAGCTCAGGTAGTCTGCTATTACGTATTTGAAGTTTTGCTTTTTGAACTTGTCCTTAGCCTTATTTAGCATTTGCACTGATAAATCAAGTAAGGTAATGTCACTTTCGGGATGTTTTTCATACAACAATTGTGTTAAGATACCTGTTCCAGCACCCAAATCCAATATTTTGGGTTTATCATACTTTTGTGTTAATTCTATTGCCGTATTATAATACAGTTCCATGTTTGGTATTGCCTGTTTTCTATAGTTATCATACTTATCTGATGCATCATTGAATGCATCCTCAACTTTGTCATTATCCATTTTCTCTTTACCTCATGCAGCTACTTTCATGTTTAATATATAAACTTCTGGCCTTAATACATTATCCAGGAATTCTTCCCTATCATTAGCATCATAAACAAGATAACTTGCATTGTTATTGGTGTTTAAATGCAAATAGTATGTCTGGTTATCATTAACTTTCAAGTCATCCAATTTGTTATTGATACTTATAATCCTATTTGTCTGTCCTGTTATATTATCCAAGTAGGTATTGGATATTATGTACCTGCAATTATCGTCGGTGACAATATAAAATTCCCCATCCTCCAATAAGCTTGAATTAACAGTGAAGGCAATGCATTTCCAATACTTGTTGTGATTAAAGGGACATTTATTGCTACTATTTACCAATGTAACATTATATCCATAATCAATAAGTATGGGCATATCTTTTGATTGAATGTGATTATAGTTGCTTAGGCTTGATTTGCCGGCAATGAACTGTGAAGAACTTGTTCTGTTTTTTGGATAAAGCGTTAGGGAATATGAAAGTCCCTCAGGAAAAAAAGTATCCAACAAGTGAGGATTGCTCTTTAGTTTGATTAATTTATCATAACTAATTAGTGAATTATGTCGAGATTTCAATCCCACAGTTTTAGTATTGGCCATATTATTAAGGTCTTCCCAATTGTCTGGACTGCCACTGGTAGTTGTTAATACACGAGTTGCATCGGATAACATGTTGTTTAATTCATGATTGTTTACGTTTGTAACCTCATTATTATTTAATGTTGCCGTTAAATAAACTACCATACCAAGCATAATTGTTATTATTACCAAGTATAGCAGCAAATCCGTTATCATTATTTGTCCTTTACTGTTCATAATCCGTACTTTGTTTTATGACCATTATCCAGGTAGATGAAGGTCGTATTGTTTAATTGTATAATCCCTCCAGGATATTGTGTTGATTTATCATTCAGTAAAACATGATCAATTGAAACAGGCGCTTTATCCATATGCTCTCTTGGCAGTATGAATGTTTCAAAACCATAATCGCTACATGAAGTCCTGTTTTCCAAACGACAAAAGAAACACAGGCCATCATGACTGTTATGATAATAATGATTCAGAATACAGTTAAGTATTGTCTGATTATTGTCTCCATGATTATTATAACTTGTATATGGACATTTTCTAATTATGGGATAAGCCGTTGAATTTCTGTATGCTGATGCGTTCTCTATGCTTATATAATTCACCAAGTTGTTGTTGAAAAATACCGTTGTATTATATTTTAGGTTGGCATTAGTTTTAAGTACCGGTAGCGAATCATAAACTGGGTAGGACTTATCTGTTAATTCAATTTCCTGTGTGTTTTGTCTGTTAATTTTAACTTTGGAAGCCTGTTTAGTTATGGTGACTGAATATGTTACCTCTATCTTGAATGGATCATTGGAGTTTTTAATGTCGGTTACTTGACAGTTTATACTGTAATCGTCATACTGTTTTATTCTTTTATTGATTTTGTTTTGAATTTCTTCCTTTATTGTTTGTCTGCTGTTTCTTAGTGGCTTTTTATTTGTTGTTACATTTAATGATACTTCATGCAATGACTGCTTAGTAATTGTTGCTATCTCTTCTTCAAAGTTATCAGCCGTGGCTTTAATTTTCCTTGATTGAATGCTATCTACCGTATTATCCACATCATGACTATAATGGTCAATGCTTATTATCATCAGCATCAACACTGGTATTAATAATATGAGTAAGAAAATACTGGTAGCATAACCTTTATTGTCTTTAATTATTTTCATAACATGCTTAATAATAGTAAGTATATTTATAATAATTTAAATACTTTGCTAAAAAATGTTTAAAAATAGAGTGGATTGGTATGATATTAGTCAATAATATCAAAGGAGTTTACAATAATTTCCAAGTTATACTTGCGAGAATAATACACATCATCCTCAGACATAATATCCATAATAACACGCATATTATCATCATCCAACAATGCTAACAATCTCGACTTAAAACTATCCCACTGCTTCTGAGTATCCTCATCATTATAGGTTCTGTCAATATTAGCAATATCCTCCAACCACTTGCCTTCATTATGATACTCCAAAGTCTCGACAATAGGAAAATTCATAACGCTAATACGAATGGAAACAGAAATCTTATCATCAGAAGATAACCTGTCAACAATAGAATAATGAACAACCTTATCCACATTAATCACCGTCCTTAATACAATATATGTTAGTAAGATAATTTAAAGATTTAAAAAGGAAAGAGAAAAAACACAATGAATATCAATATTCTTCAAAACAAACTTTGCTTTAGGTGGTTGTTATCGGATACTTAAACATCCTTCTTCACAACATATATCCTATATCATCAGCATCAGCTTTATTAAATATCAAATAATTCTCCACAATTGTTTAGTTTATTATATTGTTATGAAAATCCAGTAGTACTTTTTTTATTAAATAATTTTTTAAAATTGTTAAAAAGTTTTTTTAGATTTTTTCATTATTTATATAATAACTTTATAAGTAATAAAAAATAGAATAATTAATTGTATAACGTAATGTCAAATAATTATACAATTAGAAAAGGTTGGAGTGTAATTAACATCATGTCAATAATGATTTTACATTCCAATAAAGTTCTAATTTATCGACCTTATTATTAAGTAAGTACATATCCACACCATATAATTAATTAACTAATTTTGATATCAATTTAATTTTATTTATTGATTAAGTAATGGATAATCTTATAAAAAGTATAAAAAGAATTAACTGAACTTTTCTAATGATTCACAACAATATTTATTT
>JAFRMD010000023.1 GCA_017430835.1 Methanosphaera sp. | reverse complement strand
ATATTATTTTCTAGTTTTTTATTAATTGAAGTTGTTTCATCAACTTGAACATCTACTTTTACTGTTTTACTATCATCTTTCTTAGTCATGTTTCTAACTTTTTCACTTGTCTTCTTAGCTTTACTTGTTGTCTTAGTATCAGCGGCTTTAATTGCTTTTTTAGTTACAGCAGAATTTTTCACAACTTTTGTTGTGTCCTTTGTAACTTTTTTCGTAGGAGCACTTGTTGAGTCATCAACATCTGCTGCTACTGCCACTGACATACCAACAATTAACAAAGCTAGGAAAAGAATTAAAAATTTTTTGTTAACCATCTTAATAAAATCTCCTAAATTATTAATTATTATTAAATAATGAAAAAAACCTGCAAAACTTGAGAATTAAGTAATTATAATAATATAATTGTTTTTTTATAGATTTTTCATTACTTTACTTTAACTTAATAATTAGAAAAATTAAAACAAAGAAATATATAACCTAATGTCAAATAATTAAACAAATAGAATGAATATTGGAATATAATTATACCTGCCCCAATAATACATGATTACATTTCATAAAGTTCTAATTTATCAAACAATATTAAGTTATATAATAGTATGCCCCCCCCCTACTAATAAAGTTAACTGTTTTAAATTCAATCAAATTTTAATAAACAAAGTTCTAAAAAAATAATTGTAAAAAAATTATATAATTAAAAAAATGAGATAGGGTTAATAAATTATGAAAACAATATTCGATAAACTATATGTCAAACAAATAATTTTTAAATTTACGAGAATTTATTACCACATTATTAAAAAAAATAGTTTTAGGAGATGATTGTTATATTGTTTTAACGATTTTTTGTATTATCTTTTTTGCTATGTTTTCTTTTGTGTCAAGAGGTATTTTTTCATGGTTTTCTTTATCGATTATGATTACTTCATTATTTTCAGATCCGACTCCTCCATTCTTAACAAGAATATCATTTGCTACCATTAAATCTGTATCATATTTATTCATTCTGTCTCGTGCTTTGTTAATTAGTTGTTCTTCAGTTATTCCTGCTTCTGCCTTAAAGCCGACAACATATGTTTCAGGATTTATCTCTTTGATTCTTTTAAGTAGTTTTGGTAGTTTTGTGAATTTTATCATCACATCTTCATCTGAAGATATCTTGTTTTCACAGACGTTTTCTATCGTAAAATCGGATATTGCTGCAGCAGATACGTAAATATCAGTATCTCTTATCTTTTCCTCTAGGACTTCCATCATTTCCCCAGTAGATTCAACTTTTATTTGTCTGATATTTTTGGGTATGTGTGCATGTGTTATTCCACAGAGTAATGTTACGTTTGCTCCTTGTCGGTATGCTTCTTTTGCTATTTCTATTCCCATTTTTCCAGAACTTCTATTGGTAATTCCCCTCATTGCATCTATTGCTTCGAATGTTGCTCCTGTTGTTACTAGAACGTTCTTGGATTTTAATGGTTGTTTGCCTGTTAATCGTTCTGCTTCCAGTACTATTTCATGTTTTGACGGGAATTTTGCTTTTCTTTCTGCTTCATCCGGTTCCATGAAGTAAGCAAGTTTTTTGTCTTTTTTTATTTTTTCGATGTTTTCTTTTATTGCATGGTACATTGATATGTGCATTGATGGTACGAAGAGTATTGGGGTATCATATCCGCTTGCTGTTAAGAGTAGTGTTGTTACTGTTGTGTCTGCTATTTTGTGTGCAAATTTGCTGATTGTGTTTGCTGTTGCTGGTGCTACTAGTATGAGGTCTGCTTGTGCTCGTGTTACGTGTTCTACGTATCCTGTTATCTTTGTCACTGCTTTTTTCTTGGTTGCGAATTCCATGGATAGTGGTGTTATTATTTCGCATGCTGCTTCGGTCATGAAGCATTCTACTTCATAGCCGTGTCTTTGTAGTTCATGGATTAGTTTCAGGTCTTCTGTTGCTGCTATGCTTCCTGTTATGCATAATATTATTTTCATCTTTATCACATTAGTTTGAGAAGAATTTGTCCACTTGGTTTTGTATCATTCCAATTATGGAGGAATCACTATTAGCTGTATTTGTAGAAGCGCTGTTGGTGTTTGCATTGTTATTGTTTGTTTGTCCTTTTAATGCGAATGTTCCTGCTATTAGGTCATAGCTTGATCTTTGTACTTCGTAACTGTCTACTGGTGTTGAGAACAGAAGTACATATAGCTTGTTATCATCCATTTTTATCCATGTTGCTACTCTTTCTTTTTGTGAACCGTCATCCTCGTTTACTAGGTATCTGTGGATTATCACGTCTTTTCCGTTTAGTGTTGATGGTGTTTCCTGTACATTGATATAGTTTGGTGATTTTACCAGATTGACCTTGTTTGTGTTGAATGCTTGTTGAACTTCAGTTCCGTACTCTGATGGTACTTGTTGTATTACTGTTGATACTTCTGAATTGTTTTTCAGTGCTACTGCCCCTACTGATCCTTCGGCTACACTATTTACTTCTTGCCAAGTATCGGGGTATTGGAAGGTTATTCCGTTTTTTTCGAATGTTTCTCCTTGTTTAAATAGGTCATCAGTGATACAACCAGATAAGGATACTACTAATATTATCAATAATGGAACAAGTATTATTGTTTTATTTAATTTCATATTTATACTCCTTAATAATTACTTCTATAACTATTTCCAGAACCACTACTTCCTGAGCCTGATGAATACTTGTTATTGGAATAACTGTTTCCTGAGCCTGAACTTCCCGAATATTTGTTATTTGAGTAAGAATTTTTTGAATTTGATGAACTTGATGAATATGACTTTGATGAGGAAGTGTTGGTCTTCTTATAATTGTTGTATGTTTTTTTGGTTTTTGTGTATTTTACTGTTGAAGTGTTAGCTGGTACAATATTTGATGCATTTGTTATTGTGGCATTTGCTGAAAATGCTGAATCGGTTATTGTTACATTATTCTGTATCTGATTTTGTGAGTTGGATATTACGTTGAATCCTGCAACTATTCCTACTCCAAAGGCTAGTAATATGAATAATATTATGAACGTTCTTTTTGTTGATTTGCTGAACATGTTTGAACGTTGTATTTGTCCATAGTCCTTATCATCACTTTTTGAATATTTGTCTACAAACTCATCATACAATTCCTGTTTCATTGCCTTTTTTTCTTTGATTTTTGATGGTTTGAATCCCTTTGATTCTTGAAGTTTTGATACTGTTTCCTTGTTACCTAATTTTCTTTCATAACGTATTCGAAGAGTATCATACTCTTCCAGTGTAATGTTTCCTTTATTTTTTTGTTCTTCTAAGTCTTGTAATTTTTTTTCTATAGAATGTCGAGAGCTACCTCTTGCTATTTTAATTCCCCCCAACAGTTATAGTTGCATAGGACCCCAATATTTTAAACACATTAACTTTTTCTTTTATAGATTTTAAAGTTCTGTTAACGTGTTTATCTGTCCTATGTCCTTGAAAATCAATATAAAACAAATATTTGCCCATACCTTCCTTGGATGGCCTGGACTCTATTTTGGTAAGGTTTATGTTTTCTTTCATGAATTCACCCAGTATTTCATAAAGTCCTCCAGGTTTATCCCCATTTAATGATATTACAATTGATGTTTTATCATTGCCGGTAGGACAATCCTGATCTTTATTGGATAATATGATAAAACGTGTTACGTTGTTATCATAGTCTTGAATGTTTTTGTCCAATATTTCAAGGTCGTATTTTTCGGATAAGATTTCATTACCTATTACTGCGGCTGCAGGTGTTCGTGTAACATAACATGCCGCATTTGCAGTACTTGACAATGCATGTGCTTGTTTACCCAGCTTATTTATGTATTTTCTACATTGTGCTAGTGCTTGTTGATGTGAACAGATGACTGATATGTCTTCTATTGATTTTCCTTTCTGTGCCAATAAATTGTGTTTGATTGGCAGTTCTAGTTCCTTCTTTATTTTTAAATTGAAATGTGTTAAAGCATCCAGTGTTATTAACACAGATCCTTCTGTTGAATTTTCAATTGGAACTAATGCCTCATCAATTTCAGATTTTTCTAATGATTTGAAAATATCAATAATATTAGCGTAAGGTTTTATCATTGTTTGATTATCAACAATTTTTAATACGGCTTCATGAGAAAACGTTCCCTCTGGACCAAGATAACCAATTTGTTTATTATTTTTCATTAATATTATATTTATTTAATTAAATTGATTATAGTTTTGGAAAAATAGTGTAAATATATGCTAATTAAAAATAGTATAATGCTTGTTAAAAAAAGTTTGTTTAAAAGAGGAATTAAATTAATAATGTCCTCTTTTTCTGTTATAATCGTAGATATACCTTAACAAGTCTGTTTTTGAAACAATACCATGTACTTTACTGTTGTCATCGGATACAGGCATTCCACTGAATTCCTGTTCTACCATTACTTTTGCTACATCTGCAATTGAATCGTTTTTGGCACATGTTACAATACTTTGAGACATTATTTCTTGTACAAATAAATCCCTTATTTGTGAATGTTGATATTTTTCTGGTACTCGTTTTTTAAATTCAATAATTGTTTTGGCCATGTCTTTGGCAGTAATCATTCCTATTATTACGCCAGCATTTACCACTACAAGTCTTGAAATGTCATTGTCAATCATTAATCTTCTTGCGTGTACAAATCTGTCATCAGGGTTTACAGTGATTACACGGTTTGTCATGATTTCCTTGATCGGTGTTTTTGTGTACTCTTCAATATTTGCTTCTTTGAGGAAGTCTGTTTTTGTAACCATTCCAACGATCTCATCACCATCTAAAATTGGTATTCCACCAATATGATTGTCTACCATCTTTTTAAGAACTTGTACTTTTGATTCAGTAACATCCGCAGTAATTACATCTTCAGTCATGATTGTTGATACTCTCATGTGAGTTAATGGTACTTCTTCATATTTTGCTGAAGCTATCTTTGTAGCCATATCTTTTTCTGTGATAATTCCTACAAGTTCGTCTGTGTTTGGAGAAATGACAGGTAATCTTGCAATTTTATGTTTGCTCATAATTTTTAAAGCATCATTTATCGTTTGATCTTTACGTACTGTTACAATTCCTTTTGCCATTACATTTTCAATTGTCATTTTACATCAACTCCATTTTTTTGTTAAAAGTATAATAATACTATACTCTTTAAGATATAAAAATATTATTTTTAGATTTATAGTATTATATTAATTTTTAAAAGCTTTTTTAAAGAATTATTGAATTACTGCTTTTAATAAATCTCGTATGGTAATTATTCCAATTAATTTTCCAGTATCATCATCTATTACTGTTAACCCTCTTATGTTGGATTCGAACATTTTTTCTGCTACATCACTTAATTTATCATACTTGGATACTGAAATCACATCTTTTACCATTATTTCTGAAACAGATACGTTTACTACGTCTTCTCCTTCATTAGAGAATAATTTTGAGAATAGTTTATTTTCTCCAATATATTTTAGTATGTCTGAAGCTGTAACGAATCCTAACAATTTTTCTTCTTTGGATGCAGAGCTTATATCTTCTCCAACTATTGGTACTCTTCTTAGGGAGTTTCTTACCATTATTTTGGTGATTGCTTCGATTTTGGTTCCAGGGGTTGTGGTAATTAAGTTTGTGGCCATTACATCTTGTACTTCAATGTTTCCTAATAATCTTTGTAATTTTTTAACTATGTCTCCTTCAGTTATTATACCTACTATTTTGTTTTCAGCATTGACTATTGGGAATCCACCTATTCCTTCTTCCAACATTAATGTTGCTGCATCGACTATGGTGTTTTTGTTGGTTAATGTTTTAACTCCAGTGGTCATTATTTCTTTAATTGGAGCGTTAATTGCGGATAGGAAGTTTCCTTTGTGTTTTTCGGTTATGAGGTTGTATTTTTTTCCTCCGCCAAAGAAGTCTAATATGTCCATTGTAGTTACTATACCCAGTAGTTTTCCACTTCCAGGGTCTGTTATTGGAATTCTTCTGAAGTCTTTTTGACTCATTAGGTTAGCTATTTCAATTATTGTTGCACTTTGGGATGCTGTTGTTACATCTTTGAATGCAATTTCCATTATGTCTCCATCACTTTCTGCTTTATTTGTTTGTAAATTTAAGTTGTCGTATGAATTTATTTTTTTTAATAATTTGTTTCTCATGTTAGTTTGCTCCTACATTACTGTTTTAATAGTTATTTTAATAGAATTTAATATTTTTTAATCATCTGAGTCGTCAAGACAATTAGAGCATATGTATTGACCACCATATTCTTCTAGTTGGCCATATACACCACACTGTTCACATACTCCTTCGTCAAGATTTTCCTTGTAATCAATGGAGTATGCTGAATCTTCTGAATAAGAGTTTTCACCGATATTTTCTTTTTCGATGAAAATTTCTATAAGTTCTGGTGATATTCTAACAATATCTGTTAAAGTTAATAGTCCTTTAAGTTCGTCATCATCCACAACAAGCAATACTTTGCAGTTATTCTTGTTCATTAATGATGATGCATCATTTAATGTTGCATCAGAACCTATTTGAACAAATTTATCTTTAACCATACCGGCAGTTATATCATGTGGTGATATGTTCTTAGATACAACTTTAGAAATGATAGCGTTAGTTGTAACTATTCCTTCTACCTTTTCGTCTTTTATAACCACGGAACTTATATCATTCTTAGTCATTATTTCTGCTATTTCCGAAACGGCCGTATCACTACTTGCTGTTATAACATCGTATGTCATAGCATCCTTAATACCAAAATTGTCATCTATTTCAAATTCCATGTTCATCACTACTCCAGGTTATTAAAATTTTATAATAACATAATTAATATTATGTCTTTCATCTTATAATTATTCTTTTAATAAATGATAAAAATTAAAAATATGCTAGATTAAACTCTAGGAAAATTAATATAAAAAAGCAAGTTGTAATACTTTAAAAATAAGGATAATTTTAATACCTAAAAGAATAAAGGTGTCAGAAAGAATAAATTTAACAACAATTATTCAACTTCCAGGTACTTATGTATTTGGGGAATAATTGAAACATCAAAGTATTGGCCAATTATTTCTGATATTCTGAATAGATTTTCCTTGTTAGTCCATATTGTCATGGGACTTACTGGTTGAACAATTACTTCCACATCACTAGAAACTAAACCTATTAAATCATTCATTATTTCCTCAATTATTTTAGTAGGAGTTGTTGGAGATACAACTATTTTAATGTAGTATTTAATATTATGTTCTTCCATTATTTTTATTGACTTTAACTCATTTTCATATACAGTACTCCATTCATCTTTTGAGTTAAAGTGTTCGGGAAGTTTAATGTCCATTGATACAATATCAATTACGTCTGTTAATTCTTCCAAATTAGAGGGCAATGTTGCATTAGTCTCAAGCATAGCCTTATAATCATAATTGGACAGAAATTCTTTAATATACCCATAATGAAGTAATGGCTCCCCACCTGTTATTTCCAGTGAATGAAAATCGGGCGTCATTAATGACTGGATTTTATCGTTTAATTCTTCATAGGAATAGTATTTACCCAATTCGGTAGTTTTACTATTTTCTGTATCACAGTACTTGCAATCTATATTACAGCCAGAAAATCTTATAAATATCTGTCTTTTACCTATCAATAACCCTTCTCCCTGAATGCTCGAGAATATTTCAATGATTTTAGATTTAATTAGATAATCCCCCTATAACTGTTTACGGTATGAGGCTCCTTGACCTATTCCTTCATTGACTTGTACTTCAATATAATTTAGAGTGTTTGTATCTTCCAGTTGTTCAACAACCTTTTCTGTAATGTAAACCGATAATGATTCTGCCGTAGTAGAAGGTATCGGCAACAATACAACATCACTTTTAGGTAATTTGTATTCCAGACAGTTAAGTACCGTGAATTCTATGGTGTTTTCATCTTCATACGTAACTTCCAGGTCTGGACTATCTACAGGTATAAGTACTCTATGGTCCAGTGTTTTGCAAATACTGCGTGTGATATCTTTTAATATTTTGAAGTCTATTACAAAACCAAACTGTCCACTACGTTCTCCATCTACTTCTACATCTACAATGTAACTATGTCCATGTATTTTTCCACAGGATTTGTGACCTATTACCATGTGTGCTGCTGAAAATCTTAAATTTGTATGTATTCCGTCCAGATTTACTCTCATTTCAATTTCCTCCTAAAATACTTTTGTCTTAGTAATATCTCTTTCTATATCATCCATAAAGGCAATATAAGAATTTGCAATTTCATCCTGTAATTCTTTAATGTTGTTAATGTCCATGTTATCCTCCAATGATGATGTTTGAACATCAATTGGTGTTCCTTTTGTTGTTATGTTTAATGCAAAATGTATTTTCATAGAACTAATTGATGCTGTTGCTATTGATACTGATAATTTCGCATCACCTATGAATATGTCATCGCCATCCTGACTAGTTTTTACTCCATATTTACTAAGAATATCCCTTGTTATCATGACAAGAATTCTTTGTCTATGATATATTAATCGTAAATCCCCTGGTTGTTGGTCGAAGTGTTCTACTATAAAATGTAACATTTGATTTCCTTTAATATCTAGTCCTACATCCTCAAAGTCTATTAAATTATCTCCCAATATATTCATAGGCCCTACCCATGAGACTATTGTTGAGTCCTTTACTTTAAATACTTGGAACGCCCATGATGGGTTTATTTGACTTCCATCATATTCATTCCCATCTTCCCATTTTAAGTACTGCATTTTATCACTAATTAATTTTATATTTTTTAAGGTTAATAATTATGATGAAATAATTATATAGAAGATTTTTCAAAACTTTATAGTAGAAAATTTTTTTGAGTTTTTATAATGGATATTTTACATAGATTTTATATTAAAACTAAAGATAATTTGTTTTTTGCCGTTACAAATTATCAGCATCCAGATTCACATATAATCTCCTTTTTACGTTACGTGCCATCAGATGATGGTGACCGCATGATTAATGGCATTAAATATAAGAAACTTTCAAGCAATGAAGCCTATTCCTATATTAAAGAACATCATTCGGATTATCTGGTTGATTTTAATGTTGAGAACAAGAAGATGATGGGAGTTTTACGTGAGGATGTTGCAGAGATTTTAAGTCCCATTGAAAGACTAAATGAAATCATAAATTCTGATGATAATGATGATTATTATGATAAAATCAGATTATTGTCAAAAACATTTCATGAGGAAGCGGATATTTCCTATGAAGACATGGGAGTTACAGGTTCTACTCTCATTAATTTACAGAATAATAATACTTCTGATATTGATTTTATTGTTTATGGATTAGATAATCATAGAAAAGCTATAGAATATTTTGGAAAAAATAAAAATAATCCAGATAGTCCTTTGAATCGTATTAGTGGTGATTATTGGGAACAGGTATATCATAAGCGTATTTTTGATGACACTATGGATTTTGATGAGTTTATATGGTATGAAGATCGTAAGAATAATCGTGGCCTCATAAATGGTACATTATTTGATATTCATTTGACTCGTAAATCTGATGAGGTTGCTATAGACAATTTTATTAGTAAACAGATGGGAAAAATGAAGATTTCTGCCAGAATTGTTGACGATACTTTAGCATATGATTCGCCTGCTATATACAAAATATCTAATCAGAACATTGTTGAAGGCCCTTGTGTGGAAATTGAAGAAATCATTTCATTTACTCATACTTATGCAGGTATTGTTAAAAATAATGAAGAGGTTATTGTATCTGGTGTATGTGAAGAAATGACTGATAAAATTACTGGAGAAAAAAAGTATAGCATAATAGTTGGAACTACAAGAGAATCATTAGGTGAATATATAAAATTAAAAGAGAACCCTCTAAAAAAAGAAAGAAATTTTTTATAAAACTTCATCTACCCTATCAATATCAAATTTTGCCGTGTTCGCAACACTCATAACAGCCATTACTCCTGCCTGAACGGGATCTGTTACAACCAAATCTGCATGGTCACGTACTGAACCTACCATCTTTAAACTGATTATTTTTACGCCATATGTTTCTCTTATTTCATCAATAGCATCCGTTATAGAGCCACCCATTAGGGAACCTGCAAGCACCAATACCCCAACACGTGGCAAACAGCCCACTGCACGTACAGCTTCCGCTAATTTTTCTTCACCCACCAATGGAATAGTATCTACACTAATGCGTTCACCCCTAATATTATGTCTGTCTGCTTCGGTTATTGCACCTAATGCAACTTGAGATACTTGAGCTCCACCACCAATGATTATTATACGTTTACCCCATACATGATCCATTGATGGAGACTTATTTACTTCAAATACTTCTTCAATATCATATAAATCATTAACTATCTCGGATATATCCTTTACACCCTCTAACTCTATGTAAGTATGTGCATATCCAATAGAGTCCATATACATATGAGTATAAGTAATGTTGATACCCTTATTGGCTAAATAATCAGTCACCTTTCTTAAAACACCCGGTTTATCCACTGTTTTGACATTAATTGCTTCCAACATATCCCTTCACGACTATTTTTTTAATAATATTGATAATTACTCCTTTAATTATTATATTGTTTTAAGAAAGTATTTAGATTTTTTAGTAAATTTTCAAATTAAAAATCAACCAGTAATTAAAAAATGCTTGAATTACTATAAAGCAATATTTATATACTATGAGAAATAATTATTATATGTGGAAGAAAAACCCACAAAAAACATACATTCTATACAAAAGGGTATTGTATTAAAAAAAATAATTAAATTTATCCCCTATAAAAGAAATATTCAATAATTCACCATTTGAGTAAAAAAAAACACGAGATTACAATATCCTTATTTCCCAAAACTAATTTTTAAACATTATTTATACAAATTCAAAGTCAAATAAGATTTAGTTTTTAATTCTTAAATTAATTAAAAATAGAATAAAAATTAAAAAAAAGATTTAAGACTATTTTATATTAAAATAAAGTAATAATTTAATTAAAAATGTATCTTTGACTCTTTAAACACTTTAAAAGAATAATTCAACACTTTAAATGTAAAAATGTTTTTATTAAAAAAAGTTTAACAGGGAGTTTAATTTTATCCCATCATGATTTAACATGACTTAAAAAAATCTAATTCCTCTTGTTTTTTTGGTCTTTAAAACTGGAACTATTCAGAAACTTTACTTCATAAGCTAATTAGGACAATTAACTATCCTGAATCCCTCAATATATAAAAAAAAGTAGAATAATTATTTTTTAACGGATTTTTTTAATTTAGAAAATAATGAATCCTTTTTCAAATCATTTTGTCTTAAATGTTTGGGTACTGGAACATCAAATCCACAGTTAGGACATAAGACATTAGTTCCATGACAATCAAATCCGCAATTACATTTTGTTTTATCAACTTTGCTTTCATCAAACTTACAGCCACAAAGTCTACATTGAATCATAAAATTTCACCAATAAATTTATTTTTAAAAAATACTTTTAGATTAGAAGCAAAAATCAAAAATGAACTATTAACAAACAAAAAAAAGAAGGATAGTATAAAAAGTTTTTATAATGATTATTCTAGGAAAATCCTAGTAACAATCCACCTTGGTAAACAATTAGTGATAAAATATATGCAATTCCACAACTAATTATTATCGACATTGCCATCCACTTCCAAGAGTTAGATTCTTCCTTGATTGCTGCAAGTGCTGCAAAACATGGAACATATAATAACGTGAATACCATGAATGAAATAGCTGATAATGGTGTGAATACCTGACTTAATACTCCAGTAATTCCACTTTCATCATCTTCAGACACTTTAAACAATGTACCGAATGTTGATACCACTATTTCTTTTGCCATAATACCAAAAATTAAAGCTACTGCTGCTTGCCAGAATCCAAATCCCAATGGTGCAAATACAGGTGCAATTAGGTTACCGAACATTCCGATAATACTGTCTGGTGAACCATAATGTACTCCAAGAGGGAGATTTGCCAAAATCCACACCATCACTGATGTACCTAATATGATTGTACCTGCTTTTTTAATAAACAAGAATCCTCTTTCCCACATATGTAATACTGCACTTTTAAGTGTTGGTATTCTGTATGGTGGTAATTCCATGATAAATGGAGCTGATTCTTCACTGAATACTGTGCTTTTAAGTACTTTGGCCACTATAACTGCTATAATCATACCCAATATGTATAGACCAAATGTTATTTCTGTTTGCACTAATGGATCTGTGAAGAATGCAGCTGTAAATAATGCATAAATCGGAACTCTTGCACTACATGATATGAAAGGAACTGCCATCATTGTAGATATTCTGTCACTTTCATTTGCTAATGTTCTTGTTGCCATAATTCCAGTTACGCCACATCCAAATCCTAAAATCATTGGAATAAAAGATTTACCAGATAATCCCATTAGTTTATGCATTACTCTATCAATTACGAATGCTGCTCTTGCCAAGTAACCTATATCTTCTATAAGACTTAATAAGAAAAATAGGATAAAAATTATTGGAACGAAAGTAAGTACTCCACCTACCCCACCAATTACTCCATCTATGAGTAATGATGATACAAATCCTTCTCCGAAAATCTCTAATAAGTATCCTGTAAGTATTCCCCATCCCTGTTCAATTAAATCCTGGAATGGTCTTCCAACTGTGTATGTTATTTGGAACATTAAGAATATTATTATTAAGAATATTGGAAGTCCCAGATATTTGTGTGTAACTATATCATCAATTCTTTCTGTTAGTGAATTTTTATTATCTGCTGGTTTTTGGACTGCCTGTTTCATGATACTTTCAATTTCACCATACCTGGCATTGATAAATGCATCATCAATATTGTCATCAAAGATATCTTCCAAATGTTTTCTTATTTCGGTTACTTTGCGTAGGTTTTGTTTGTTCGGAGATTTTTCAGCCAAATCCAATACTTCATCATCTCCTTCCAATAGTTTTACGGCTACCCATGAGTCCGGTGCTGAACCAACTTTCAAGTCTGGGAATAATCTTTTAACCTGGTTTACATGGTCGTCCAATTCAAATCCATAGGTTAAACGGGATGAATTATCTATTGGATTTTTAACAGCACTAATTGTTGTTTTAATTAATGTGTCCAATCCTGTTCCTTCTCTTGCATCAACCACAACTACAGGAATTCCCAATGTTTTTTCTAATTTTTTTATATCTATTTTAAACCCTGCTTCTTCGGCATAATTTAACATATTTAATGCTAAAACTGTGTTTGCTCCCGTTTCCATTACTTGTAATGTTAAGTAGAGATTTCTTTGAATGTTTTCTGCATCAATTACGTTTATTACTGCATCGTTTTCTTCATGAATTAATGCATCTCTGGAAACTATTTCTTCTGCCGAATACGGAGTTAAGCTGTAATTTCCTGGAAGATCTATCATTTCAATTTCATAATTTTCGAATGTGAAATTTCCTGACTTTAGTTCTACTGTTTTACCAGGCCAATTTCCCACGTGTTGTTTCATACCTGTGAGATGGTTGAAAACCGTACTTTTTCCTACATTTGGGTTTCCTGCTAGTAAAAATTTTAGTTTTTCCATATAATCCCTTAAAATTTAGGTTTCAAAACGAGTGTCGTATAAATAAAGAATAAACAACGACGTTAATACATAAATAAATAATTAATAAATAAAATTAGATTGAAATTAGATTATTCTAATTCAATTGCCTGAGCTTCTTCTTTTCTTAAAGCTAAAGAAAATCCTTGAATTCTTACTTCTACTGGATATCCTAATGGTGCTTTTCTTTCTAATTTGATTGGAGTTCCATTGATTAGTCCCATTTCTCTGAGATGTTTTCCTAAAGTTCCGTGTATTTTATGTTTTTTAACTACTCCAGTTTCTCCTAATTGTAAATCATCTACTGTTTTTGTCATGTTTTTCCTCCAGAAAATAATTGTAATGTTTTTTTAAACTCTGTTCACCAATCAATAAAAAATATCTTAATATAGAATAGGTTCAAATAATATAATCTAAAAAGTTAGTTGCACCTAATTAGGTATACCTAAGTTTTTCATAATATATAAATGTATGTATAATAAAATTAAGAAATGAATAAAATAACTTAAAAATAAAAAAAAGTTAAGGAAGTACTTAATTACTTCCTAATTGTTTTCTTTCTTCATCTAATTTATGTTTAGCAACTTGGAAAGTGACTAAATAGTCATCATCATCCATAACAGGAATTACTTCCAAACCAAGAGCTTCATGTTCTTCAATCCAACTATCAGATAGAACAGGAACTTCTAATTTAATTGGTTCATCAGAGTGATTAACTACAATTAAGTTTCTGAAGGTAGTTCTTAGTTCAACAATGTATCCCCCTAAACCAATAATATGATGTTCACGTAATACAATTTTCATCTTATCACCCTCATATTATTACAGTAGTTAATACTGCTGTTATAATTCCTACTACTGCAATCAAACTTGTAGCAATAACTACTGGATAGAATTCACGGTTAGTGAATAATGGTGCAAATGCACTTGTTACTGCAATAGCCATTGTTATGATTATTGAACATACAATAGGTATTATGAATAATATACTCATTGTTGGAGGTATTCCTAAGAATAATGTTGAGTATAAACATGCCCCAACAAAGATTAAAAATGCATGTGCCATTGTATATATTGCTCTTGAATTTGCCATATATTCAAGTAATGGACCTTGAATTACATCAGAATGACCTTCCAAGAATGCAAATGGGTTTGCATTTAATATTATTAAGAATCCTATGAAGAATGCTATTGTACCAATTATACCTGGAAGTGAGAATAATAAAGGACCAGTGATTTGTTGGTATCTAACGATATCAGCCAAGTCAATACTACCAGCCATTATTACAGGTATAAATAATGATATATAAAATGGTAAACTACCATAAGATATAAGTCTTAATGACCTACTAGCACTTATCTGTTCAATGAATGATTTTTTTGCACCTCTATGTTTACAACCTTTAGCTTGGTCAGGGAAAGGCATAGTTTTAGACAAGAGTGATTGAGAGAATGAACTCATGAATAAGTACATTACTTCTTCTACTTTTAATAAACCTACAATTGCTACAATACTAGCAAAAGGACCCCATGCAACCATTACAGGTGGTATTAATAACAAGAATACAACTGCTACAACTATCAATGTAATGAGAGGTAATGCGTTGTATACTCTAGGCATAACTGCTGTTGGAGTTAAAGCATGTTTGTACAAGAACTTTAATGTAGTGTAGATACCTGGACTAGTAAGTTGAGGTCCAATCCTCTGTTGTACTCTAGCTTCAGATTTCTTTTCTATACCTGGTAACCATAAAGCTACGAAACCAGCAATTATGAAAGTAACGACTACATAAATGATTGATGTTAATAAATCCATTGTCTGATCTCCTATAATTTAATTATTTGTATAGCTCTATCAGTACAAGTGAAACATGGATCACAAGAAACAATTGCAAGTTGTGCATCCTGTATTGGGTGACCAATACATGATTCTTGCATTGCACCAATGTTAGACATGGATGGTGTTCTTATAACACTGTGTCTTACTTTACCGTCTTCTAAACCATATGAATGGAAACATACTCCACGAGGTACTTCTATGTAACTTTTGTATACTGGTGAATCAACCATTTCCCAGTCTCTGTTAACAACTGGACCATCAGGTAAGTTTTTGATAACTTGTCTGATAATTTTTGTTGATTCAAAGATTTCAGTAACTCTCATTAAGATGTTTGCTGCTACGTCTCCACCATCTTGTGTGATTACATCAAACTCAAAGTCTTCGTATTCAAACATTTCGGTTCTTTGATCAAACTCATATCCTGTTGCTCTTAATGATGGACCGGTTACGTGTAAGTCCAAAGCTTGTTTTTGTGATAATTCACCAGTACCAACAATACGGTGCATTACCATTGGATCTGCAACAAATCTTTCTGCAAATGCTCCTACTTTGTCATCAATGTAGTCCATTACATCAAGAATTCTTTGTTGTTCTTTTAAGTTTAAGTCTGCTCTAGGTCTTACTCCACCAAGTACACATATACCATATTGTACTCTGTTTCCACCCATCATGTATAATAATTCCATGACAGATTCCCTGATGTAGAAAATTCTCATTGCAAATGTTTCATGGTTTAATACTTCTGAACCGTGACCTAAGTAAAGCATGTGGCTGTGAAGTCTTTCTAATTCTTCTGCAAGAACTCTTAAGTATACTGCTCTTTCTGGTATTTCAATTCCTATTGCACCTTCACCGGTACGGCAAGAATTGTAAATGTGTCCATTTGAACATATACCACATACTTTTTCGGTTAAAGCATTTGCTTTTTCTACAGGTAAACCTTCCATGATTCTTTCGATACCTCTGTGATTTAAACCTACAGTAATCTCAGCATCCTTAACAATTTCATCTTCTACGAAGAATCTTACTCTGTAAGGTTCTAATGCTGCTGGATGTACTGTACCCATATCGATTTCTGTTTCAAAAACTTGTCTTTCTACTTCGTTACAAGTTGTTGCTCCATCTATTTTTGTAACCATATATAAATACTCCTTACAAATTTATTTAATCTTTTAAGCCGTTTATGATTGGAATAACTGATGCTACACCAGCTACTACATCTTTAGCTCTTACTGCACATCCAGGGATTTTAGCATCTACTGGTATTACGTTTTCTACAGGTCCTTCAATTTCTTCGGAAGGTATTTCTCCGTGAATATTTTTGTATACTCCACCGGTTAATGCACATGCTCCTACTGCAACAACTAATTTTGGATTAGGTATTGACTCGTAGATTTTAATTAGTGGCTCTTTAGTCCAGTGGGTTACAGGACCACTTACTACAAGAACATCAGCTTCTCTTGGATTCCAAGTTAAGTATACATTATACTGTTCCAGATCGAATCTTGGAGATAAAACTGCGTTAACTATTTCAATATCACAACCATTACAACCACCAGTATATACTAGCATAACGTGGATTGACTTTGATCGTGAAGTTCCTTTAAGTCCCATTTTAATCCCCCTTATTCTTCTCCAGCTTCACTTGAATCAGCTGCTGATTCTTCTTGAGCTTGTAATTTTTCTTTCATTTCTTTATTCTTTTGGATAATTGAGTCATCGGTTAAGTATTGTGCGATGTCCTTAATTTTTGCCTCAGATATTTCACTAGGATCCAAAAGCATACTATTTACATCTTTACTACATTTATTACCAACGTCATTTGGATGTATAGTTGCTGCAACTCCAAATAAAGCAAATATTGGACAGAAATCGTGGCAATGGTAACAGTGTACACAGTCGAGTTCATTGATTTCAGGTACTGCAGTTTTTACTATTCCATCTGCAATTTCTACTGGTTCTATTGGAGTCATAACAATTGCTTTGGTAGGACATACATTTGAACATCCTCCACAACCAATACATTCAACTTCTGCAACTAAAGGTGCTGGTTTAACATTTCCATTTAACACATCGTTACGGAATTGCATGTCAGTTACACGATCACTTGCAAAGATTAATCTTTTGAGGTTGGTATAAATCCCATTTAAAAATATTTTTCCTAAACTCATATTTGTGCCTCGAAATCTCTTTGTATTTTAATTGCTCTTGCTGGACATGCGGTTCTACAAGCTCCACAGTAGATACATCTGTCTTGATCAATTTTCAAGTTACCTTCTTCGTCAGGTGCAATTGCTTTGAATATACATGCGTCTACGCAACGATTACATCCAATACATAAATTATTGTTTATGAATGAGTATCCACTTGAAATTTTCATTTTAAGTGGTGTTGTTTTAGGTATTGCGTTTACTGGACAGTGCATTGCACATTTTTCACAGAGTACACATTTGTCGAAGTTAACTTTAACTTCTCCATCAACAACTGCTATTGCATCTTTTGGACAAACTTCTTGACATATTCCACATTTAATACATTGTGGTCCGATTTCTCCATTCCATACAGTACTTGAGAATTTACGTGCATCATATTTACATACTTCTATACATCCACCACAGACTACACATACACCTTCGAGTGTAATTTTGGAGTCTGGTACGAATTCAAGTACGCCTTGTGGACATGCATTTGTACATGGTGCGTGTGCAAAGTCTTCTGCACATGCTGCTTCGCCGTTTTCATTTCCACATAATGTACATAAATCGACGTCGAAACGAACTCTTTTATTTACTACTTGTAAAGCATCTGTTGGACATGCATCTGCACATAGTTCACAATCAATACATGCAATCATTCTTGTATCATTTTCAACATCATATTCTGGTTGATTGATTTCAAGTTGTAAATGTTTTGCTGTAATTGCATCGTTTGGACATTCTATTAAACATTTGTAACAGAGTGCACATTTTCCCATGTCAACTTGATAAGCTCCGCCTTCTTCAATTGGTCCAATTGCATCTCTAGGACAGACATCTATACATAAATCACATTTTGTACAGACACCTGGTTCTATGTATGAGAATTTTATTGAATTTGAAGGACAGAAGTATGCACATCTTCCACATTCAATACAGTCTTCATGGACGGTTCCCACATTTACTCTGCTGACCATTTCATTTTCCATTGGTGCAGCTTTGGATGGTCCCGGCATTCTTGCATCATATTGACATGCAGGTACACAGATACCACAGTTTGAACACATACCCATGATTTTTCCGTCTTTTACTGTAATAACGTCTACTGGACAAACGTTGATACACATACCACATAAGTTACATTTTGTTCTGTCTACTACATAACCACCATATTTATTTTTGTATATGGCTTTGTTTGGACAAACACGTTCACATTTTCCACAGGTTATACAGCTTACGGTTTTTCCATCAACTAATTTAATTGCATCAGTAGGGCAAGCATCTACACAATCACCTGAGCCCTTACATTTACCTGGATTTGATAAAAACATTCTCTATTACCCCACTTAAGCTTTAACCTTTGTTCCTAATATTCCTCTACCAATAATAGCACCAATTACTGACATGACGAATCCTGGTCCGAGTGGTAATCCGCCATAGTATGGGAATGTACCTAACCAGTATGCCACTAATATAGCACCTATTATTATTGCAATCCAAGAGGAAGTATTTAATTTTATTCCATTAGTTGGAGTTTTATGCATAATTGCTCCAGCTATAAGTCCTATAATGAAAGCACATACAGTTGGTCCGATATATGCTAAACCAAACAAGTTAGGACCTATTGATTGTAAAAATGGTACTGTTGTTTCTAAAACCATTAAAACTCCTCCTAATCTATTTCCTCATTATCTATGTAATCCCCAGCATATTTTGTTACACCGTAGAAGAGAATTACTAAAGTAGTTAATCCTATAAATACTTTTACTCCAATAGCAATGTTTAAATATGGGATAATTCCTGCTTGTAATGCATCTGGGTAATTTAACAATTGTTGTAATCCTGCTGGTACTAATCCGTAGATGTTTGTTCCTGAGTTGTATAGGAAAGATCCACCTGCGAATAAACCAATTAGTCCTAAGATAATGTAGAGTAATGCTCCACAACTTTCTACTAAGGACATTCTTTCGTGTGAAAGATTGAAAGGATTATCTTTTAGTCCATATATGAGGATACATAATATTGCTCCAGAAGCCATCATAGCTCCACCTTGGAAACCTCCACCAGGGGTTATGTGACCACCGAGTATTGTCATTACACCGTAACCCATCATGATAAATGATATTGGGTATGCGATTAATTTAAGAAGATCACTCATCATCGTCACCTCCAAGGTTTACTTTTCCTCTACCGAATACTAACATTGTTGTTACTACTGCACTTATCAAAATAAATGCTTCTCCGAGGGTATCGAATCCTCTGAAATCGAATACTATGTTAGTTACTAAGTTTGGTGCAATTGATACACCTACTCCTTGATAAATATAGTTAATACCAGGGAAAATCATTCCACTAAAGTCCACTACTGAACTTAAGAATATTACTGTAAATGCAAAGATTGCCAATGCTAATGCAACATCTCTTATGGAACCTTTCATCTAGAATACCCCCCAGTAGAATACTATTGCAATTATTGCTAATGTCAATACAGCATAGAACATCATGTTGTTAAAATCATCACTATGTTCTTTGTATAATTTAGGCATGATTGGTGTTGCATACACAAATACTACCATTAATGCTACAACTGTGAAAATCATCAATGCTGGACTTACTAATCTTATTGTTAATGCAGCTATTAAAACAGATGCAATAAACACTAATTCAGCAGACAATATTGATGAAGTTTGTGGTCCAGTTACCAATGTTTTTTCTGGATCTTGCCCAAATGTACTTTTTAATGTTTCTACAAGTTTATCGTACATATTCATATTATCACCTTATTATAATGCTAATGCTGAAAGTGCTAATACACCTAATTTGTTCACTACTAAACCAGGGAAGAGACCAATGATTAAACATACAACTAAGAACACTACCATTACAGCTATTGTTGTTTTTGGTAGTTTTGCTGATGATACTTCCAAATCATCTGGTTTTTCTCTGAGGAATATTGCGTAAGCCATTTTGAGGAATGCTAAGAATGTTACAATACTTAATATAATCATTATGATTGCGAGTTCTGGGATTCCTGCTGTGATTGCAGCTTGACATAACATGTATTTACTTTGGAATACATTGAATGGAGGTACTCCTGCCATTGCTAATCCTCCAAGTATTGTTAATAATGCTGCTGTAGGCATTTCTGGTAATAATCCACCAAGTTTACTAATTTTACTTGTTCTGGTTTTGTATAATACTAATCCAAATCCTATGAATAGGAAGGAAGTTACTACTAATTCGTTTACTGCTTGGAATAATCCTGCGGTTATACCGAGTGCAGTTCCTAAACCTAAACCTACACCAATGTAACCTAATTCTCCAACTGCTAAGTATGCAATAATACGTTTGTAATCATCTTGTACCATTGCCATACAGATACCTAAAATCATTGCAAGTACGCTTACTGCGAGCATTGCCATGTGAGCTGTTGGTAAGTATCCGAAGATTCTAATTATTACTAAACCTATTGAAATACAACCTATTACTGAGAATGATTGTAATATCATAGATCCGCTAGGTAAACCTTTTGAATATATTTCTGATTTAATTGCATTAAATGGTGGTAAACCTGTTGCATATAACCATCCATAAATTAACATTCCGCATGCGAATAATAATACTGGGTTTTGTGGATTTACTAATCCTGTGTGTATCATCATTACTATGTCTGAAATGTTTACGTTACCTGTTAAACCGAGGATTAATGCAATACCTAAAAGCATGAATGATCCACCGACTTCACCGAGTAACATATATTTTAAACCAGTTTCATAGTTTCCTCTTACTCTTGAGACTAGTATAAGACCTACTTGTACTAATGCTGCAATTTCAAAGAATACATATAAGTTAAATATATCATCTGTTAATATAAATGCCATTAATGCTGCAGTTAGCATGAATAACATATATAAGTATACACCAGATGTCTTTTTAGTTTCAGCGATTGATATGAATACTGCACACATTGCTACTAAACCTAGGATAAATAATATTATTTGTTGTCCTGGTCCGAATGCATATGTGATTGCCGGGTGGAATAGTTCGAGGAATGTACCTGAAATTATAGCATTTGAAACTTCAGGAAGAACAACTTTTAATCCACCATTTATTAAAGGTTGATATCCACCAAAGAAATGGTTTCCGAATGTTGCTACTAAAGGTATGATTGGCATACAAATTGCTGCTATAAAAGCAATTGCTTTAGTAGTTTTTTGTGCACCGTGTAATAAGTTTACTAATACAGCACATATTATTGGAATAATTACCATTAATGGTATAAATATAGTTCCATCCATTAGAAATTACCCCCTTGAGTTGTATATTTAGCACTATTCATTATTTTCCTCTCCTAATTTTTTATCGTTTAAAAGAGCGGTTGCACTAAGTGTTCCATGTCTTTTGTATAAAACTACAGAAAGTGCTAATAGTACAGCAAGTGTACTTGCACCGATTACAATACTTGTCAATACTAATGCAAATGGTAATGGATATGATGCTTGACCTAAGAAACTATTAACATCCATTTCTGGTAAGAGCATGTATGGAATACCGTTTGCTCTGTAACCTAATGATATTAATATGAGGTTTACACCATCCCCTATGAATGCTGCTCCGATAATTTTCTTAAGAACGTTGTCTAAGTAGACTAATGCTACTAAACCTATAATCATTAAAAGTGCTGCAGTTACTAATGCTCCACATTGAACAAATTCAATTGCCATTAGGAATCACCTTCCACATCATCTGTTACAGGAGGTTCTCTAGTTTTCAATACTGAAAGACCAACTAATGTTGGGATGATTGCTGCTCCTACTACAGCTTGTGTTAATGCTACATCAGGAGCTAATAAAAGCTGATAAATTGCAGCTACTGCAAAACCAGATACACTGGTTAAAACTGCCATTTTAAGTAAGTCTTTTTGAATTAGACATACTATTGCTCCTAAAATAGCAAATATGTATAATGCCAAAGGTACAGCATTTTGTACTAATATATTTCCATCTATCATATTAATGCTCTCCTTGTTCTCCACGGTAATGTCCACTAGCTATAGCGTGTGTTGCAAATGGTGCTAATATAAAGTATACTACTCCTAATGCTGGTTGACCAATTAATATTAAGATTAATACACTGACCATATCTACAATACCTAATATTTCTAACCTTCCAAATACTGCATATTGTAAGTCATCACTAGTATTACTTAACAATCCTTTCGCAGTAATCAATACAATAATACCAAGGATAATGAAAATTATACCCAATATAATTGATATTGGATCACCGAGAGTAAAGGTAAGATCTAAACTTGCACTTACCATTATAATTCGCCCCCACCTAATACTGTAGCGGCTGCAATTGTTCCAACAGGACTTAAGATAAGTAATGCAAATGCTATATCCCTACAAAAAGTCACAGCAGTTAAAGATGAAACCATTGTTAAAACAACAGCTAAAGCAACTGTGAAACCACCTACACCAGCTAATGCTGATCCAGTTGTTCTTCTAGCAGCTATTCTTATGTTAGCTAACATATAAATAACCAGACATAACATTAGGAACAATTCAGATATTGTTAAAAAATCCATCTCATCACCCTACGTTTATTCTAACATTTTCTTAATTGTTGACTCAAGAGGTATGATGTCCTCATTTGAACGAGGAGTAATTGCAGAAACTGTCAACACACCTGCATCTTGGTCCATATCAATTGTGATAGTACCAGGAGTTAAGGTAATTGTGTTAGATAAAATTGCAAGAGATACCGGACGTTTTAAATCTGGTTTTATCTGTACAACTACAGGATCTACATCTCCCTTGAGACAGCACATAGCAGTGTCTATTACTGCTTTAATTATTTCGACTACTAATCTTATGAAAAATTCAATTCCATAGATTATTCTGTTTAAAAACATAAATTAAACTCCGTTTTTATATTTGAACAATTTTCTACTCTACCGATAGAAATTCCTAAAAATCACACTAAAAAATAATATGATTACTAGGCAAGCCCCCACTGTTCCATAGGTTCTAGACTAATCCATGATACATGAATCACAGATTTACATCTTTTATCATAAGTTAAATTAATTAGCTATAAAAACTTCATACTTAAAAAAGAAAAACTTCACAATTCAAGTATATAGTATAATAATATCTTTAAAAAACAACATATTTAATAGTTATGAATTAATTTTTAGGTTAACGTAAAAGTTTTAACAATAACTCCCTAAACAGGATTAAAATTAAAAATGGGAAAAAAACAATCAAATCTCATTGAAATCCCTAAAATATAAAAAAATAAGAAAAAATAAATAATTTAAAATTGTTTTTAAAATTAAATCTTTGTCTGAAAAAAAGATTAATCCTTAGAAATAACCCCATAAGAAACTCAATGATTCAAAAATTGAGCCAAAAGTTACAACATAATAAATTGCAAAAATCAACCATATAACAACAAACAATACTGCAACATTTCTATGATACACCTCATTAGATACTGGCCAGAAAACTGCAAGTCCGGAGGGAGTTGTTAAATCAAGTATCATATGACTTATCGCACCAACAAACAACATGACAAATATCATAAACCAATCAATATTAGCAATATTAACTGGAGCAATAAACAATGAAACTGCAAGTACAATAATGTAATAAACCAGAACCTTCCTACTAATCACAAAATATCCCAGCAAAGCCAATATGATAAAGACTAACAAATTATTAGACATCATATAACCAGCATAACTTGCAAGACTAGTTACCACTGGAAGAAATCCCATCATCATCAAAAGCAATAATATGCATATGACCGTAGCTCCAGCAATCGAATGAGTAAAACCTCTATGCTTAGAGAAGTAAAATATTATAGAAATAAATATTATAATTACTCCAGATATTATAGACCCTTTAAGTATAACCAACAACAAGGAAATAACAATACCCATAAAAAACATTGCATAAACCTTATTCCTGTTATGTTCATGATCCATATCCGGTATTGATGCACCAATAACTGCAAAAAACAGGTAAAAAAAATTAGGTAAAAACGGCAATGCCATTAATATACCTGCAAGTGCATGTGTTTTAAATGAAGACATTATACTCACTTAATCCTCTTTAATAATTTATCTTGTTCCTCTTATAATTTCCTAAGATCTAACCCGCCAATTAAACATCAAAGTCCAATAATTAATAACTCTATTATCAAATTGCATAATAACCATCATATTACACCAAAATAGTTTAAAAATGCACAAATTTGTTTGTATGAAAAGTTTACAGAAGATTCAGTTAAAGTACCATTTTTTGATACTGCTTCACAAGTTACAGCAGGAATTCCTCTAATATTAGCTTCATCTTCAACTGCCCCTTTAAGCACTGACCCTGCATCTGCTATAGGCAGTATCCGAGAGTTAGTTTCAAGACATATGTGTCTTGCTATTTTAGAACTATCAATTAAAGGTCTTACCGAACAGTATACACTTGCAAATCCAGGATTACAATTAGGATCCGTAGAATGACAATCACATAATGCAGTTATCTTATTTTCCTGTGCATAATCAACAATTTTTTTAGTTATCCCATCCACATGAGCATTTCTATTCATATCTTTATCATTAAAATGTCTAGTATTTGTCATTGATGAATAAGGAATTAAAAAAGGAATTATATTCAATTGACATTTAAGTTTTATTTCTTCATTAATAATATTATTCATCAACTTGATTAGTGCTGCCTGAGAAGCCAATTCATTACCATGAACACCTCCAACAAGCAATAAATTATAACGACCCACATCTTCTGTAGCAAATACCATACTTCCCTCTTTAGTCCTACTAATATATTCCATTAATTCATCATTTCTTCTAAAGCCACTGTTTATAAAGTACCTGTTTAAGTGATTATTAGCAAGAATATTACCTGCTGTTGAATTATCAATGGAAATAAACTCAAACTTATACATAATTATCTTCCTTAGTAGAACTTTTGTATATAGAACTATTTAAGGTTATTTAAAGAAAATAGGAAAAATAATAAATTATGTAAAAAAATAATCGAATTATTATAGAATAATAAAAGAATGCTAAAACATCTATTACTAAAACCCATAAATCTACAATATTGACAATCATTTTTAAAATATGCTCTATAGTAGCAAAATATTATTATGAAATAAAAAGATATATTATATTATAATAAATTCTTAAGATTTATGAATAAATTACAAAAGATTATTTTAACTAAACATTAATAGAAAAAACAATTAGGTGAAACAATGGCAGATAAAGTTGTATTAGCATTTAGTGGAGGATTAGACACATCAGTATGTGTAAAACTCCTGGAAGAAAAATATGATATGGAAGTTATCACTGCATGTGTAGATGTAGGACAACCAGAAGACGAAATTAAAAGACCGCAAGAAGCAGCAGAAAAAATTGGTTCAAGCAAACACTACACCATCGATGCAAAAGATGAATTTGCAAAAGAATATGCATTCAGATGTATAAAAACCAACGCATTATACGAAGGTTACCCATTAAGTACGGCATTTGCAAGACCATTAATTGCAAAAAAAATTGTTGAAATAGCAAAAAAAGAAAACGCAACGACAATAGCACATGGATGTACAGGTAAAGGAAACGACCAATTCAGATTTGAAGCAACAATCAGATCAGAATCCGATTTTGACATAGTAGCTCCAGTAAGAGACTACAATCTAACCAGAACCGAAGAACAAGAATATGCAAAAGAACATGGAATACCAATACCATCAGAAAAAATATACAGCATAGATGAAAACATTTGGGGAAGATCCATAGAAGGAGGATTACTGGAAGACCCTGCAACACCAGGTCCAGAAGACATTTATGCATGGACAAAATCAACAATTGATGCACCAGATGAACCGCAAATCGTGAAAATAGAATTCAAAAATGGTGAACCAATAAAAATAGATGATGAAGAACTAGAACCAGTACCACTTATCAGAAAAGCAAATGCAATTGCAGGTGAACATGGAATTGGTAGAATAGACATGATAGAAGACAGAATCATTGGTCTTAAATCAAGAGAAAACTATGAAACTCCCGGTGCAATACTCCTAATAACCGCACACTCAGCACTTGAAAAACTCATCTTCAGTCGTGAAGAAATTAAATTTGCAGAAAGATTAAGTGACAAATACGCAGAACTCGTATACAATGGTCTTTGGAACGAACCACTCAGGGAAGACTTAGATGTCGTAAACGACCACATGCAAAAAAGAGTAAATGGTGTTGTTGAAGTAAGATTACATAAAGGATCAATGAAAGTAATCACAAAACAATCCTCATGCGCATTATACAACGAAGAAACCGTATCCTTCGAAGACAAAGAACTAATCGACCAAAGAGAAATGATTGGTATGGTAAAATACCATGACATACAAGGTGCTGAATACTACAAAGTATGTAAAAAAGATTAAACAATTTAATACTTCCTCTCCATCACAATACCTTTTTTTAAAAAAATTAAACAAATTACAATAAAAAACCTTACAAAAATACAATTTTAAAAAATTTTTATTTTAAATGGAAAATTTCTAAAAAAATAAAAAATAAATGTAAAGTATATAATATAGTAATGATAAATCATGATATATAGAAAGTTATTTACTGACTTCCTAAAAAATAAAAAGATATATATTAAATTATAGGAGAACAAACATGAATGATTTATTTGATTTAAGCGGACAAGTAGCATTAGTAAGTGGAGCATCCTCCGGTATCGGAGTACAAATGGCAAAAGCATACGCAAGATACGGTGCAAACATCGTAGTTACTGGAAGAAGAAAAGAAAGATTAGAACAAGTTGCAGCAGAAATAAAAGAAATTGGTGTAGACTGTATTGGAGTAGTATGTGACGTAACAGACACTGAAAGTGTAGAAAACTGTGTAAAAGAAGTAATGGATTACTACGGAAGAATTGACATCTTACACAACAACGCAGGATACGGAGCAACCAAAGAAGCAGAACTATTAACAGATGATGCATGGAGCAAAACAGTAGATGTAGACCTCACAGGTACTTTCAAAATGTCAAGAGAAGTAGCACGTGAAGCAATGATTCCACAAAAATACGGACGTATCATAAACACAGCATCAATGTTCGGTTTAGTAGGAACAATGGCTACACCTACCTCAGCATACGCAGCAGCAAAAGGTGGAGTAGTAAACCTTACAAGACAATTAGCAGCAGAATGGGCAAAATACAACATTACTGTAAACGCAATTTGTCCAGGTACATTCCCAACAGAATTAACCATCGACTTATTAGAAACAGAAGAATACAAAGCATACACAAAAACAGTTGTACCAGTAGGAAGATCAGGTGTAGACGGTGAATTAGACTCTACAGTAGTTTACTTAGCATCACCAAAATCATGTTATGTAACTGGTCAAGCTATCGCAGTTGACGGTGGATACACCTGTATATAAATATTTAACTATCTAACCCCCCAACTAACTTTTTTTTAAACTGATTTTATAATGATTAATATAAAAATCTTAGATGTATATTAAAAATACTTCTCCAAAAAAAATAACATCATCTAAAAAATATTTTTCTATAAACATTATTTAACAAAATAAAAAAGAGAATTAAAATAAATGGAGGGAGGTTATTGGATTAATCCTTGATCTCTCAAAGTCTGTGTAAATGATTTTGCATCTTCAGAATCATTGTTAGAATCTTCTTCTTTGCTTTCTTCCTGAACTTCTTCAGAAACTTCATCTTCAGAAACTTCTTCTTTGATTTCATCTTGAACTTCTTCAGAAACTTCTTCAACCTTTTCTTCAGATGATTCCTCATTTAATTCATCAATTTTTTCAAGACATTGAGATGCTGCTTGTGCTATTGGATCTATTACAGAGGATAAAGGCGGTGCATATGAAAATTCCATTGACACTACATCATCACAGGTGAGTTTTTGTGTCATTATTGCAGTCATTGTATCAACTTTTTCAGCTACTGCTTCTTGACCAAACATTTGACATCCAATAATTGTTCCATCAGTTTTTGCAATTAATTTTATGTGTAATGGTTTACTTCCAGGATAGTACCTTGCACGTGATAATGAATCTACAGTACTTACAACCACATCGATGCCTAACTTTTCTGCTTCCTGTTGTGTTATACCAACTGCACCCATTTCCATATCGCCGATTTGTGATACCGTTGAATTTAATACAGGTTGGAATTCTATATCATGACCTGCCAGGTTTTTAGCAAGTATAATTCCCTGCCTTACTGCTGTTGTTCCCAATGGAGATAATGTAAAATCACCAGTTATTGCATTTGTTACTTCCACACAGTCACCTGCTGCATATACATTTGGTACTGATGTTTCCATGAGAGGATTTACTTTTATTGCAAATTGTCCCATTTCACATCCAATACTTTCAGCCAGTTCAGTTTGTGGCCTGATTCCTGTTGATAATATTACCATATCTACAGGTCTTTCTACCCCATCAATGGTTACTGATTCCACTTTTGTTTCACCATTTATTGATTCTACTGTAGAACTGGTAAGTATTTCAATTTTATTGCTTTGCAAGTGTTCCTGGAATTTATCTGACATTTCCTTGTCAAATGACCTTGGGAACAATTGTGGCACGATTTCTGCAATGATTACATTTAATCCTTTGTGTGCCAGTTCTGAACCAAGTTCCAATCCTATTGCCCCTCCACCAACAAGGAGTACATTTTGTGATTTTTCGGAGTATGCAAGTATTTCTTCCCCATCTTCTACAGTTCTTACTACAAATACTCCTTCAAGGTCATGTCCTGGAATTGGTGGGATAAATGGTTTTCCTCCTGTTGCTATTATTAATTTATCATATTTGAGGTTTTGTTTGTTACCTGCCTTGTCTTCATATGTTACTTCTGTAATATCATTGTTTATTTCTGTTACTGTAGTTTCTGTCATTATTCTAATGTTTTTACGCATGTATTCTGTTGCTTTGTGCATGATAATATCATCAAAGCTGTCAATGTGTCCACCAATTACGTATGGTATTGCACATGGAGAGTATGCAACGTGTTTTTGTGTGGTAAATACTATTATTTGAGATTCTTCATCATATTTTCTTATGTTTGATGCAGCAGTTAATCCTGAAGCTCCTGCTCCTATTATTACTATATTCAATGAGTTCACCTGTGTTAGAAAATTATTATTAATATATATCTATGTTATATGTTTTATATTTTTTCAACTCTTTTTAGAGTAATTATTGATAATGTTTAACCATGGATTATTCAAGTAATCCTCTGATTGTTTGTGCAAATTCTGATTCAACAATGCCTTTTGCACCTAATGTTTTTGAATGTGCATCCAGTTCTGTGACGACATTGTCAAATCCCATTTCTCTTAATGGTTTAACTAGCCTTGGCCCATCAGTTACAGCTATTGTTTCACCCGGAACTTTTGTTACGTCAACAGCGTGTGGTACTCCAAGTATTACTGTTAAATCAGCTTTTATTTCATTTAACACTTTTTCTGCTTCCACACCAGCTATAGGGTACTCGTCAAGTCCTCCGGTTATGTAATCAACTTTTTTGTTTATGCTGTTGTTTACAGTTTCGGCATGATGCTTAATGTATGCTAATCCTATATTTTCATCAGTATTTGCAATAAATATAGGCATGTTTTCTGGATAATAATCCTTCCAGTTTATTGTCATTATATCCGCAAAAAGGTAACTTGTCTCCTTTTTTGCATTCAATACTATTGCCACTTTTTTGTTTTCGTTCAGGGATGTGATTATTTTTTGGGCTACTTTTACTTTGTTGTCCCCATAATCTGGTTGTATGTATTGTCCTTTGGCCATACCCCTAGTTTTTTCTAGTTCTGTTGCTTTTTGTAACATTAATGATTGTCTTTCAACTTCCCCTAAAGAAACTATTCCTGCTTCATTAGCTGCTTTTAATGCTTGTATTGCTCCCGAAGTGTTATCTCCGGCATCGAATCCACCATGTGTTTCCACTATTATTATGTTTGATTCTATGCCTGCTTCTTGTGCTGCATTTTTCATGTTTTCTCCAATAATCATGCTTGCACATGTTCCCACTATTCCAATGTTTTCTGGGTGGAATGTTTCTTCTACTTCCTGAATTGTTTTGATGAGTTTGTCACTTGCTCCGAAGATGAAATCGTTTTCATTCATTGCCGTTGTAATTACTCTTATTCCTTCATCTTCAAGCAGTCTTCCTGTTCTAAAACAACATCCTGCTGGTCCATGCATTATTATAACATCTACTTCTAAGTCCCGTAATGTGTAAAGCGCTGCTGCTATTGGACTTGGTCTTGGATGTATCATAACATTTCACCTTCTTTTAGTCTGTATTGTCCTACACTGCTCAATTTTACATTCTCAAATTTCTTTGAGTCCAGTATTGGCAGTGCCGTTATAATTACCTTTTCTATTTTTTCTGGGTCTAAGTTCCTATAATCTGGAGTGTCTGTCATTACTATTATACAGTCGGCTTCATATGCTTCTTCTAGACTTATTTTTTTTGCTCCGTGTGCTTCAATTATTTCTTCTGGTACTTTGTCATCATGTACCCATACTTCCACGTCACGGCTAACAAAGTCGTCTACGATAGTTAATGATGCATTGTCTTTTTGGTTAAGTAATTCTTTGTCATTTGTTACTCCCAGCACCGCCACTGTTGTTTCGAACATTGCCAGATGTTCTTTTAGGAATAATTCCTTTTCTGCCATGTATGTCATATGATATGCCACATAATTGTTTGTGCTTCTAACTGTTTCTGACAGTTGAGTTGCTTCACCATATTCATTGGCAAGGTTGTTTATTTCGTCAGAATCCCTGGAAATTTCGTTTGTTAATACTGGTTGTGGATATAACAGGTTAATTTCGGGGTTTGTGTTTGCTACGTCAATTGCTTCTATAAGGTCTATTGTTAATGCTTCGGACAATATTGCTGTTTGATTTGCAAGTGCTATTAATGTATCCTTGTAAGCATTTTGTAAAATTGGTATGAATTCTGCGGTTTGTATGTGTTTTACCGTTTTTATATCATCAGACATGTTTTTGTATATGCCGAGTATTTTTTCTAGGCATTCTTCATTTTTACCGGCAATAACTCTTGTGTTATCATTGATTACTGTTGTGTATGCTAGTTTAATGTCTGGTATAAGTTCGTATTCATCTATGACTTTGGACATTTTCAGCACTGTTCGTGGTGGTACTTTTGTATCAAATATTAGCAACACTTCATCCAACACTACATCCTGCAATTTAGCACATGCTTCTTTTAGTCGTGTTGTGTCATATTCACCATTTATTATGCAGTTTTGTGTGAATATTATTGCATCAACTTGTGAAAACATGTCTAATGTGTTTATCTTCTCAAAATTCGTGTTGATAGTGCCATTTTCATCGTAAACTAGTATTTCCGAATCTAATTTTTCATAGATTCCCAAATCAGTTTCATAATCAGGATAAATAATAGTTTTCATATATGATCCCTTACTTGTTTGCTATAATGCTAATAATATCGGATTGTTTAAGTTCTTGTTCACTGGATATTCTCATGTTTTTTCTTGCATCTATTGCGTGAGTGAATCCGTCACCAATGTCTGTATGTATACAGTATGCAAGATCTCTTGGATTTGAACCTTTTGGTACCAGTAACGCATCAGGTAACACATTACCCTTCTGGTCACAGAATTTATGTTCATCCTCTACAGGGTAAACAACTATGTTATTTAACGTTTCATATACTGCCGTATTGATTGTTTGCTGTATTCCAGTTGAACCATATTTTTTTAGAACATGTTCGTTAATATATTTTAGTGCCATTTTCTGTTGATCAGACAATTTACCTTCATCAAGTATTTCAAAATGGTCTTCACCTGAGTGATATTTAATTAACCCTGCTTTTGCCGCATTTACTAGTGCCAATTCTGATTCTGCACTTGTTGGAATTACTTGCTCATACTCTTCTTTGAGTCTTTTTATGTTTTCTTCTGCCTGAGGAGTATCAATCTTATTTGCAACGATGATGATAGGTTTTGCATATTCAAGGATTTTATCAATAAAACGAAGCATATCCTCCTGTTCCCATTTATCGTATTCATCATCCATAATACGTTCTGCCTCAAGTACGTCATCAAGCAATACTCCTGCACCAGTTAGTTGCTCTGAAATTACTTTTGCAAAATTTAAATGTTCTGACATGACTTTTCTAATAAGTCTTGGCCAGTTTCTTTCAAGTATAGAATATACCCACATAGTAATTTCATGTTTTAGGAAGTTCACATCATCAAGTGGGTCATGTGTTCCTGCTTCACAAGGATTTCCTTCCTCATCCGTTCCACCTGATGCATCAATTATATGAATTAATGCTCTTGCTTGGCTAAGATCATCCAAGAACTTGTTTCCCAAACCTTTTCCTTCATATGCTCCAGGCACTAAACCTGCCACATCGATTAGTTCTACTGGAATATACCTTATTCCTTCTTCACATTTTCCAGTTTTTGGATTACAGGTTAATCCCAATTCACTACATGGACACTCTGCTGTCACATATGCTATTGCTGCATTTGCATCTATTGTTGTAAATGGGTAGTTTGCAACTTCTGCTTCCGATAGTGTTGCTGAATTAAAAAATGAGGATTTTCCCACATTTGGTTTTCCCGTCACTGCTATTTGTAGCATATCAAAACTCCTTATTATTTGTTAATTGTTATGAATCATAACTTATCATGAAAATAATTTATATAATCTTAAATTCATTAATACAATATTATATATGTATTTTTTAAATTATTAAGTTAATTGAAAAATAAAAAATAGGGCTAAAATGGAGGTTATAACGAAAATAAAAAAACATTTACTAAGTTAAAGTATTACCACACACATATAGCCAAAATCCATGTTCTTTGCTTCTTCAAGTGTTACCTGTACTATCTGTTCATCAGGATAACTTAATTTTTCACATATGGTAATATCGTGCTCTGGACTGTAGCCATGGTCTATAAGATATTCTACTAATTCGCTGATGTGTCTGTTTGGCAATATGATGTTAGGTCTGGTGTTATCCAATTGATCGACCAAATCATCTGCTGGTGCTCTTCCACCATGAATAGTTAAAAGATTTGCAGTATCCCATGGAATTTGTACCTTAGCAGCTGCTAATTGAACAGAACTGATACCTGGTATTACATTAACCTTAGTTTTTGGAGATAATTTCTGTATAGTTTTAAGCATTCCTGAAAAACCTGGGTCTCCCGTGGACAATACTGATACTTTTAATCCATCATCAAGGTAAGAAACTGCCATTTTAACAGTTTTTGGAATATCTCTTGGTTCCAATACTACCATTTTAGCATCAACATATTCAAACAAATCCAATGACCTTTGACTACCCACTAAAACATCTGAATCTTCAATACACTCAATTGCGCCTAATGTCAAATATTCCCTATCTCCAGGGCCAATACCCACAATGTTCATTTTGTTCATATTTTTCACCATAAAGATTACTAACTACTGTTAATATATTTAACATGACATTTAATATATTTTTAGAATACACATAAAACATTTCATTTATTAAAACAACGATTCATTTGATTATTATAATATGCAGGATATAGTTTTTCCTACTCAATCTATGGATAACAACAACCTAAATTCAAGATGTAATAAAACTATCCAAGTACCTTTTCAATATAAAATTACATTCCTTAAGTATTATAATCACGTTTTAGATTATTAATTATAATAAATTAGATATGATTATATCAGATAACTTCTTATTTCTAGTTCTTACATACCGTTTAATTCGATTTTATTAAAAATATTAAAATACATGTCCACTATGTCAATAAAAACATGAAAAATAATAATTAGAGAAAAAAGTACATGAATTAATCATATGTCAAAAATTATTCGAAAATACTTTAAAAAAAGTTAAAAGATTAAATCATACTAAGTATTGCCGGACCCAGTCCTGCAACAAATAACATGATTAACAATAAGATGAGGAATGTGCTAACACATCTAACAATGAAATTTACTTTTGATTCTTCAAGTTCATGATTATGTAAGAAATTTAAGAAAGTGTTAAATACCCTGCTAATCCAAGAACGAATACTTCCCGGTAAAAATCTTGTATACTTATTTAGCACATTATTAAAGTCCTTTCTTCTTGAAGAAGTTATCCTATAGCCAAGTAGTTCTTCAAGTATTAATCCACCATCCAATGGTTTCATTGGCAGCAAGTTAAATGTTCCAACAGAGAAGTTAAGCAAGAATATTAGATAGAATAATTCCCTTAATTCTGATAACAACCATGGAACAAATGTTCCATATTTTGATTTGGCTTCTGGTGCTACTATTGTATGTGCCTGAGCTCTTATTCCAATATATGACTTGGATGCATTGTTAGGATTCTGTCCAGTTATAACCGAGTACGTGCCCTTGTCAGTAGTTAACGTCACATTATCTCCTATTTTAGTAGTTGATAGAACTTCACTATAAGATTTCAAGCCAGTGACAGTTTTATTATTTATTCCTGTTATTATCATTCCTTCAGACAGTATTCCTTCTGCAGGACTTGCTGGAACTACACTTGATATTTCCATACCATCTGTTGTATAAAAGTTTTCAGATGCTATAAATCCCCCAATGCACATCATCACCACCAATGCTATTGCGGCTAATCCCATATTAAACATTGGCCCTGCAGTGTATATCCGTAGTTTGCTGATTCCATTTAATTGTTTTAATTCATCTTCATTTGGTTCAACAAAAGCTCCGGGAATTATTGCAAAAAGTACCAGTCCTACTGAGTCTATTTTGATTCCTTCAACTCTTGCAAGTATTCCATGTCCACCCTCGTGTATTACCAGCACTGTTGCAAGTGCCAATAATCCTGTTGCAAATGGTATGTAAATCGGAGACCCCGGAATATCCACTCCGGGCAGTATTAATGCTACTGTTGGTGTATCAAACATTATGTGTAATGAATATATCATCAGTACAAACATCAATATCATGAAGAATATTCCCAAGGGTATTCCCATATCAAGGTATGTTCTCCAGAATCGGGGAGATATTTTGGCTATTTTATCAATGATATTATACAGTTTATCTGTTTTTAGCATCAACATGAAGCCTTCTATTGTAATATTATATTTTCCTTTTAATAGAAAGGCCAATACCCATACTATTACAAATCCTATTGCATAATACCATAAAGCGTTCATTATAACTACCTTTTATATTTTAAGCCATTCGTGTTTCAATTGTTGTGGTGTTTGCTTTTATTAGTTTTTCTACTTCTACATTTATAAGTTCTTCGGAACCTTCCATTACTATGAAGTTTCCTTCTTTTACTTCCCCAATTCTGGAGTATGCTACATCTTCTGTTTTTAATGCCTCTTCCATCACAGGTAAAGCATCTTCTTTTACTGTTATTATGAATCTGCTATATGATTCTGAGTATAATTTATCACATTGAGTTAAATCTTCACAAGATGCAATGTCATTAATGTCCACTTTTAATCCTTTATCTGAGTTTATGCTCATAAGTGCTAATGCTGTGACAAGTCCTCCTTTAGAAACATCATGAACTGCTGTTATTTCATCGTTGTACTCTTGAATTAATTTTTGTATTGTTTTTGATACTTTGTAGTTTTCTTCCAGTCTTAGTTTTGGCGGGCATCCTTGTACTATGTTGTGTATTTCTTTGTAGTACTGTGATCCGTCAAGTTCAGGGTAAGTGTTACCTACCAGTATAATTTTGTCCCCTTCATCTTTTAGCGTCATTGTTTTGATGTAGCGATTATCCAGTACTCCTACAGTTCCTACTATTGGTGAAGGGTTTACAGTTACTCCTTCTGTTTCGTTATAGAAACTTACATTTCCACTGATAAATGGTGTGACAAACTTGTTTGCTACTTCACTCATTCCTTCTACTGCTTTGGTAAATTGCCAGAATACTTCTGGTTTTTCGGGGTTTCCAAAGTTAAGACAGTCCACCAATGCAATTGGTCTTGCTCCCATACTAATGGAGTTGTTTATTGATTCAAGCACTGCTGATGCTGCTCCATCATGCGGGTCAAGCAGTACGTGTGTACTGTTACAGTCTGTTCCAATGGTGAATGATGTGTTTTCATCTACTTTGATTACTGCCGCATCATCACCCGGTTTTACTATTGTTCTTAATTGTACTTCATGGTCGTATTGACTGTATACCCATTTTTTGCTTGTGATATTTTCTGAGGATAAAAGTGCAATTAATGACTCTGTAGGGTCTGTTTCTGGTATTTCTACATCTTCTATAATCTTTTCTGGTTCTTTTGCTTCTCTTTCAATGATTGGTGCGTCTGTAAATAGTACGTTTGGTGCATGACAGATTTCTTCGTCACCATCTTTTATTATGAACTCCCTTTTATCTATGATTGTTCCTATTACTGCATGTGATAGGTCATGTTTTTCACAGATTGCTGATGCCTTTTCCACATCATCTGGGGAAATTGCAAATACCATACGTTCCTGGGATTCAGATAACATTATCTCGTATGGAGTCATGTTTTCTTCTCTGAGTGGTATTTTGTTAAGGTCTATGAGGGAACCGTTTCCTCCTTTGTCTGCCATTTCTGATAGACAACATGTTAGTCCTCCACCACCAAGGTCTTTTACTCCGTGTATGTCTAGTGTTTCAAGTAATTCGTATGTTGCTTCCATTACTCTTTTTTTGGTAAATGGGTCTGCTACTTGTACTGCTGGTCTGTCTTCTATTTCAGAGTTGCTTGTTAATTCTTCTGATGCAAATGTTACTCCGTGTATTCCGTCTCGTCCTGTTGTTCCACCCATGAGAAGGTATACGTCACCTACTATTGGTGCTGATCCATATACTATTTCATCTTTTTTTACAAGTCCTGCACATACTACGTTTACCATTGGATTGTATTGGAAGTTGTCATCAAATTCTATTTCTCCACCTACCGTTGGCACTCCTATACGGTTTCCATAATCTGAAATTCCTTTAACCACATAGTCAAATATGTATTTGGACCTTTGATCACTCATATGTCCAAATCTGAGAGCATCCAGTAGCACTACAGGTCTTGCTCCCATACTTATGATATCCCTTACTATCCCACCAATTCCTGTTCCTGCTCCACCATAAGGTTCGACAGCTGAAGGGTGGTTGTGACTTTCCATTCCTATTGCTAATGCATATTCATCTGTTAGGCTTACAATACCTGCATCATCCCCCGGACCCAAGATTACGTCCGGTCCGTCTGTTGGGAAGTTTCTTAATATTGGTCTGCTGCTTTTGTAGGAACAGTGTTCTGAGAACATTACATCCATCATGCCCAATTCCAGTTCATTAGGTTCTCTTCCTAATACTTCGTTAATATATTTTAATTCATCATCAGTTAAAACCATAAACTCATACAACCTTTAATATAATTTTATTCTTTAATGAATATTTTAAGCTGTTCTTCTTCAATTTTCCATTCTTTTGTGTATCCGTCATCGGATGTAATATTTGCAAATTCTATTTTTTCAGTACGTACCTCATTGGATATGTAATCCTGGTGAGGTAATACTGCTTCTTTAAAGTCTTCACTACATTCAACCATTACCTGAATATTGGCTTCCACATTTAAGTCCAAATCCTTACGCATGTCCTGTATACGACGTATTAGTTCACGTGACATTGCCTCAGAGTATATTTCAGGCGTTACTTGTGTATCCACATAAACACTTCCTCCTTCAAAGTCACAGCTTACAAGGTTTTCAGGTACATCTTTTTCAAAAAGTATTTCTTCCTCGACAAGCGTTATGTCTTTATCGTCAAAGTGTATTGTGTATTCACCATTTGTTGTTACTTCATCAAGTATTATGCTTGCATCCACATCATCTTGTTCAAAGTATTTTTTTACTCTTCCAAGGTCTCCTCTTAGTTTTGGACCAAGAATTGACATGTTTGGTTTTGCTATTACTATAGCATCTTCAAGTTCTGTTTCAATAGTAACTTTTTTGGAGTTTGCTTGTTCTAATAATACGTCTTCAAGTGATTCTATTGCTGTTTTTACTTTATCCTCTTCAGTCACAACAGTAATATTTTGTACTGGCCATCTTAGTTTGTATCTTGCAACATCTCTTGCATGTGCACTTGCTTCCAAGATTGCTCTTATATGTGTCATGTTTTCTTCAAGTTGAGCATCAATTTCTTCTGCATTATATTCCCAGTCAAGCATGTGTACACTTTCTGGTGCGTCTTTTTCTACTCCTCTTACAAGGTTTTGGTAGATTTCTTCTGTTATGTGTGGTGCTATTGGAGCAAGCACTCTTATTAAGTCTTTAAGTGTGTAGTATAATGTGTAGTATGCTCCTAGTTTGTCAGGATCATCACTTTCTACCCATGTTCTTCCACGGATAAGTCTTACATACCAACGACTAAGATCTTCCAATACGAAGTCTGTGATTTTTTCTGTTGCTCTGTTAAATACTAAGGCTTCAAAGTCTTCTCCTACTGACTTTATAAGAGTGTTAACTCGTGATCTGATCCACAAGTCTTCTTCTCTGAATTTAAGGTCTTCCTTGTTGTGTGCTGTTGGGTCGAAGTTGTCTAGGCTCATGTATGTTGTGGAGAAGTAGTATACATTCCATAGTATGTTGAATAGTTTTGATGAATTTTGTACTTCATCCCAATTGAATTTAAGGTCATCCCATGCTTTGTTTGCATCAAGCAGGTAGAATCTTAGTGTGTCTGCCGAGTATTTTTCTATTACTTCTTCAGGACTCACCACGTTACCTATGGATTTACTCATTTTTTGTCCTTTATCGTCAAGTGTGAAACCGTGCATTAGCACTTTCTTGTATGGTGCTTTTCCGAATGCTGCTACTCCAAGTCCTAGTTGTGAGTAGAACCATCCTCTTGTCTGGTCATGTCCTTCTGTGATAAAGTCATATGGGAACCATTCGTCAAAGTTTTCTGATGGGTCTTGTGGGTAGTGTAGTGCTGCCCATCCTGCTACTCCTGAGTCTATCCATACATCAAGTACGTCCGGCACTCTGTGCATGTTATGTCCACATTCACATGGTATTGTTATGTTGTCTACGTGTGGCCTGTGTACAAAGTCACCACTAAGTGTTTGATCTCCTGATAAGTCTTTTAGTTCCTGTTTTGAACCTACCACGACCTTGTTGTCACAGTCGTCACAAGTCCATATTGGTAATGGTATACCCCAGTATCTTTGTCTTGATATTGTCCAGTCACGTGCATTTGCTACCCAGTCCTTGAATCTGCTTTCTCCAGCCCATGATGGTACCCATTCTACTGCGTCTACTTGTTCAAGCATCTGTTCTTTTATGTCTGTTACTTTTATAAACCATTGTGTTGTTGCTATGTAAATGATTGGTGTTTTACATCTCCAACATAATCCTACTCTGTGGTCAATTGTTCCTTCATAAAGCAATGCATTGTTATGGTATAAATCATGTGTAATTTCTGGGTTTGCATCCTTAATGTATTGTCCTGCATATTTTCCTGCTTCAGTTGTATATGAACCGTTTTCTCCTACTGGACAAAATACTGTTATGCCATTTTTTACTCCCACTTCATAGTCCTCTGGACCATGACCTGGTGCTGTATGTACACAACCTGTTCCGTCTTCTAGTGTTACGTGGTCTCCTAGAATAATTCTGTGGTTAAATTCTTTTTGTAATGGTATTTCTTCTCTTAATGGGTGTAAGTATTCTACCCCGTCAAGTGATTCTCCTGTGACTGTTTTTATGATTTCATATTCATCTTCTTCAAATAAGGATGATATTAATCCTTTAGCCATTAAAAGGATTTCTTTTTCGTTTGTGTCTTTGTTTGTTACTTTGATGTATGAGTATTCAAATTCAGGGTGTACACTTACTGCCATGTTTGCTGGTATTGTCCATGGTGTTGTTGTCCAGATTAGTATGTAACTAGTTTTATCAAATTCCTGCTTTACCAGTTCAAATTTTACGTATATGGATGGGTCCTGCTTTTCATCATATTCTATCTCTGCATTCGCAAGTGCTGTTTCACATTTTGGACACCATGTGATTACTCTTTTGTCCTGTATGAGCAAGTCTCTTTCATCGGCTTTTTTTAGTGTCCACCAGCATGATTCCATGTATCCATTGTCATATGTTACATATGGGTCATCCCAGTCCATCCAGATTCCCATTGATTTGAATTGTTCGGTCATGTCTTCCTTGTTTTTTATTGCAAATTCCTTGCATTTGTCTACAAAGTTGTCTATACCATATTTTTCTTCAATCTCTTGTTTACTCTGGATTTCTAGCAATTGTTCTACTTTGTGTTCTATTGGAAGTCCGTGTGTGTCCCATCCTGCTTGTCTTCTTAGACTGTAACCGGACATGCTTTTGAATCTTAGGTATGCATCCTTGATTGTTTTGTTCCAAGCAGTTCCCAAGTGTATTCTTCCACTACAGTATGGTGGTCCATCTAGGAAAGAATATTTAGGTTTGTTTTCCCGTAGTTTACTAGTTTTATCGTATATGTTCTGTTCTTGCCAGAATCTTTGTATTTTATTTTCTAATTCTTTATTATATCCCTGTTCTACCTCATTTATTGGCATACAGTATCTCCTTAAAGTTTTTATGTTTAAAATGGAGTATTCATTCTATTATTATGAGTTTATGGTTTTTTGATGAATATTCCCTTAAGTTGTATAATACTTTCATAAAATTAGATTATGCTATATTATATTAGTTTATATTTATGTTGTTACTTACAGTAATAAGTAACTATTGAAAGTATAAAATTTATCTAAAAATAGTAGATTTCTATAATTATCTTGTTGAGATAATATTTTTAAAAAATATAAAAAAAGAATTAGTGTATTATAATAATACACATTTATTTTATTGTAATTTTAGTCGTGCTTCCTCTTCCTTCTAGGTATGCTTGTCTGTCACCAGAGACAACTCCAACACTAGTAATAGCTTTATCAACTTTTAAACCGCTAATGTTAATTACACCATTTTTAACCTTGAAATATTTTATTACACCGTTTTGTCTGTATGTTGCACCATTAACCTTTACACAAACTTTGTTTGTACCTTTTACATAATTGTTTTGATAATCTTTAATTGTACCTTTGATACTTAATTTGTTATTTTTCACAGTTGCTTTGGTTATTTTAACTGTGATAGGACTTCTTTTAACTGTGTATGTAGTATCAGCTCTACAATTTTTATCATGAACAAAGTTTTTATTACTGTATACGGCAGTTACTCTGTATTTCTTGATAGATTTATCACCGTATACTCCTTCTTGTCCACTAGGTACGTGATAAGTGTAAGTTGCCTTACCCTTAGATACTGGTATGTGAATTACATGACCTTTACTATCTTTGATAGCATGACCATTTATTTTGAAATGAACATAGCCATCTTGATTTATGCTTGTTTTGTTTTTATGGTTTTTGGTTACATCTTTAACGGTAGCTGTGAAAACTATATTCTGGTTTTGTTTAGTGCTTGTAGGTTTTACAGCAACTTTAACTTTAGCTCTACGTTTTTCGATGACTGCATCAACTATAGCTGAAGTGTTTCTCTCATAGACACTTGTACCACTATAAGTTGCTGAAATATGTTTTGCATTACGCAAGTACAAGTCAGCAATTAATGTTACTGTTGCCTTACCATTTTTGATATTGAATTTGAGAGGTGCTTTTTTACTGTCGAATCTGTAATCTTTTCTTAATGTTTTACCATTAAGTTTAAACACAAGATTTCCGCCAGTAATATTATTACCATAAATATCTGTTACTTTAGCAGTTAAAGTAATTTTTTCTCCAACAATTCCTTTGATTTTTGAAACAGTTACTATTGTAGCTACTTTAGTTACAAGTTGTGTTGTTATAGCTGTTGCTGCATGATATTTATCATTTCCAGCAAATGTAACTCTTACATTATTATTACCTTCAGGAATGTTTGGAATACTTGCCGTGTAAGCACCTTTACTGTTAGTTGTAACTGTTTTGGTTGTATTTCCATATTTAACTTTAACTTTTGCATTTGGCACTGCTTTGCCGTTTTCATCTTTTAAAGTTCCAGTTACTTTGGTTGTTTTTCCAACAGTTGATGTACTTAAGTCATTAACACTGATTACAGTGTTGAGTTTTTCTACTGTGAATATTCGGTTACTGTTTATTGGGTAATGTTTTGCATCACCAGCATAATTTACTGTAACTTTATTTATTCCAGCAGTTGTTGTTGGATATTTAACAGTGTATTTACCATTTGCATCAGTTTTTGTAGTGATTTTTTTACCATTTACTGTAACTGTAATGTTTGCATTAGGTATTGCTCTGTTCTTTTGATCTTTAAGAACTCCAGTAATGACTGCATTGTCTCCAACTTTAACAGGACTTGTTACATTGCTTGTAACTACAGTATCCAATTTATCCACTAAGATGGATCCAGTATTGCTTGATGCTTCGTGTGTACTGTTTCCAGCAAAACTTACTACTACATCTTTAACGCCAATAGTTTTTGGAGTTACATTTACTGAATATTTACCATTTTCATCAGTGGTAGTGTTTACAACAATTGAACCAACTTTTACTGTTATATTAGCATTTGCTAATTTGTTTCCATATTCATCTTTCAAGATTCCAGTAACTGATGCTTCATCACCAATTTTTATAATTTCTGGTGTTTCAAATGTTGTGGAAGTACCTATTTTTGGTACATTAACTGTTATAGTTCTATTGGTTGCTTCGTACTTGTCATCAGTACCATTGTAATGGATGATAATATCATGAACTCCAACATCTAAGTCAAGATTAATCATTACAGTACCATTTTCATTTACTGTACCATTTCCTAACTCTCTGCCATCTTCATCATAATATACAACTACTGTTCCATTTGGTACGGGATTACCATCTTCATCAGTAAGTGTTACATTTATTGTAGTGTTACCTTGTTGTACATGAGTAAGATTATAATCAAGGTATACACTGTCTTTATCTACCATGAAGGTAGTGTTAAATTCTGTTGGTTCATGTGAATAATTACCAACATAACTGAGCGTTACATTGTTTAATCCAATAAATGTTGAATTGTATGGAACACTGAAACGACCACTTCCATCTGTAGTATATTTGACTGGTTCTCCTTCATTGAATGTTATGTTAAAGTCAACAAATCTTAAAGGATGACCTCTTTCGTCAATCAATAATCCGGATACGATTGTGTTATGACCTATTTCAACATTTTCTGCTAATACATTATCAAAGTGAGTGATATATGTTTCAACATGACACTGACAAGTGTTATTTGTATTTTCATATTTATAATCACCAGCATATTCAATTGTGAAATTTTGAATATCCAATACGTCAGCTTTGTAGGTTATATGGAATTTTCCATAAATATCTGTTGTAATTGGATGTTTAGTTTCATAAACTGTTCCATTTACTTTAAGAATTAAAGTTTTATCATCCAAATCATTGTCATATTCATCAAATAATCTTCCAGTGATAGTTACTGTATCTCCAACCTTTACAGGACTGTCTACTAGTATATCAACATGTGTTAATATTTTATCAACTTTGATTTGATATGTATCATATGAATACATATGTGTTTCATTTCCAAGATACTCTACTTTTATATCATAAATGCCACTTTGTGTTGCATGATATAAGTAATGATATGTACCGTTTTCATCAGTTCTTGCATGAACTTTCTGGTCACCTATTGTGATGTTAACTATTTGGTTAGTTAAATTGTTTCCAAATTGATCTTGTAATGTTCCTGTGATGTAAGTTTGGTTACCTACTTTAAGAGTACGGTTTGCTGTAACATTAATCTCTGTGATGTATCGTTTTACAACAAAGTGTGTCTCATCAGTAAAACCATTATAAGTTCCATTTGAATTAAATACAACTGTTACATTGCTTATTCCAATATCTTCAGTTTTAGTTTTGTAGTCATATGAATAATATCCATCATCATCTGTTGTTTTTTCAACGGGTTCTTCTGCACCATTTACTGTTATGTAAACTTTAGCTCCGGATATCGGAGTTCCATCAGGCATTGTTAAGTAACCTTCAATCTTTGTAGTATTGCCTACATAAACTGGACTTTTGGCTGTTACATTAAGGATACTTTGTAATTTACGTACTTGTATTTCACCATTATCTTCAGATGGGAAATAGAATTCTGTTCCTTTAAAAGTTGCAGTAATAATTTTTGTTCCCCATTCTTCAAATTTTTTACCTTCTATGGTTATCATACCATTTTCATCAGTATTTATGGTTTCTTGATACTCACCATAGACAATGTCAACAGGTTGATTACTCAATACAGTTCCATTAATCATTTTTAATGTAATGTTAAGTTTAATGTCATCGGATACATCAATTGGAGAAACAACAGAAATGGTTGTAACAGTTTTCTGTCTTACAGTTAAGTCAACAAGATTACTTGATTTATTATAGTACACATCACCTTCAAATGAAGCAGTGATATTGTTAACACCAACCTGATTAAATGATGTGGTGATGATTACTCTACCATATTCATCTGTTGTAAATATTTCATCCTTAATATCAGTACCATTTATAGTAATATTTAATTCTTTATAAGCTAAACGTGTACCATCCTGATCTTTTAAAGTAAATATAATTGTTTCAGGCTCTCCAACTAAGATTGGACTATTACGTTCAATTTCAATAGTTGTATTTTTGTATTGTTTTAAAAGAATACCTGGAGTATACTCATGACTTGAAATAAATACATCATTGGTTTCATACGTAATATTTAATCTGAACCTATAATAACCTTCTAAATCAGAAGTTGATAGTACATCAGAATAACCATCCGTTAATTGCACATCCCTTATTACTATAACCTCTCCCACAGGACCATTTTCATCCATAGGAATAATTCTTACAGTTACATTACCATAATTTATTGGAATAGGAGTTTCATCTGATGTTACGTGTATTTGGAATTTAGTGTCTGTATCCAATGTTTGTAATACTTCAACAGTTGTATTAGTTTGAAGTCTGAAGACTTTAAAGGATGCTTCTGCACTAGAACCTATTATACCATTTTCTTCATCACCCAAGTATTCTACTTTGACTGTCCATTCCGATAGATTATGCCATACCATACTTTCATTTGTATAATAGCCCATTCCGTTTATTACTTCAACTTCAACAGGCTCGAATTCGCCAACGGTTAAATTAATTTTACCCGTCAAAGGAATATTATTACTATAACTTAAATGTATTGTAAAACTATTTGTTTGATTTACAATCGTATTAGTAGGAATTACTGCAATCCATGAAGGGAATTTAGCTGTTTTTATATGAACAGGTAATGTTGAATTTCTATATTTATAATTTTCTATACAAAATATTGAAAGAGTAACATCATCATCAGGACCTAAAGTAAATTCTGGAGCAACATATACTCCATTAATATTAGTATTTTCATCAAATACTAATCCATCCTTATCAGTATAGTTTATTTCCTTATTAGCTACTATTTTATGGTTTTCATCATATAATGTAAAATTAACATTATATTTATACTCAGTGCCAACTTGCTTATATGTCACATTATCATGGAAGTGAGTATGATATTTTTCTACTAATAAGGAACCAACTGCACTTTCCGGACTTAAATATTTATCATCTGCAGTAAAGTTCACATATGTTTCAAATTCAAGGTTACCCCATGAACCACCGGCAATAGTATTGTAAAATGTTTCATTAGCCTTGAAACGATAAACAATTTGACCGTTATCATCTGTGACAAAACTTTCATCAGTCACGTTGTGATCTCTGATAAATAATGACACTGGTCTTCCAGAAATAATACTGTTATCTCTTGAATCATATAATGTGATTATTACATCGCCTTCATCATCAGGATGTTTTACATCATTTGTTGGAAGTGTTAATTCAACATGTGTTGGAATTTTAACTATTCTTACAGTTTCCTTTGTTGTACTGTAACGATGAGTTTCATTTCCTTCAAATGTTGCATTTAAATGAACAAGACCGAATTTATCGAATTTGACACCAGTAATGGATACATTACCATCCTCACCTATATGTTCTTCATATCTGGTATCACCAATGTAAATTATTACATCCGCATTAGTTAACCTGCCATAAGTAGAATTATATAATGTTACGGTTACATTAAATTCATCATCAACATACTGATTTGGTATAGGAGTAATGGATATGATTGTTTCTTTACCTAAAACAATTTTACTTGTAACTGTCATGTTCTGGTAGTGTTTACTTAATGATACATATTTGAATTTTACAGGAGTTATTGTATCTGATAGACGACCCTTGTAAATTCTTACATGAGCTTCTCCATCAACAACTGCACCTTCCCCAACAACAACATCTGCGTCATATATGTAAACAGTTCCATTTCGGATAGTGTCATTGTAAATCGCACTTAAATTTAAATCTATATCCTCATAAGTATCTGCTGATTCAGGAGATATTTCTATAATTTCAGGTACTTCCCATGTATCATTTAAGTAATTATCAATGTATTTATTCTCATTGATTGTTACAGGGAATGTTCCTTTCATTAACATGTCACGAGTATTATCAGTGTTGTTAACAAATAGGTTATTTACAATAACTGATGACTCTGTGTTATAATATATTACTGCACCATCATCTGATGTTACATAATTGTTTAAAACATCATTTTCAGTCATGTTCAATATATTATTGTTTACAATTACAGAATTTGTTCCCTTGTTAGAGTCAAGAGTACTTTTTACAAAGGTAGCATTTCCAACATTATATATTACTGCTCCTTCTGTAGCATTGTTATTACTAAAGTTGTCTTCATCAGATGTGAATATTCCGCCATCAATGTTGTATATTACACCACCATTTTCTGCAGTATTTTTTCTGTATTCACTGTTTGTTGAAGTTACATTACCGCCATTGTAGTATACTCCACCATTTGTAGCAGTATTACTAGTGAACGTGTCGCCTGTTGAATTTACTGTTGCTTCACTTTGAACGTAATATACTCCCCCTTCAGTCGCATTGTTTTTGTTGAAAACATTTGAACTGGAATTTACATTCACATTAGGGAATACATAAATTGCTCCACCAACTGTTGCATTGTTTTCTGTAAATGTAGAACATGTAATGTTTCCTTGTGTGTTTCTTGAAAGAGATATTGCTCCACCGTAATCTGCATTGTTTGATGTGAATTCATCATCGTTTGAGTACAATGTTGCAGCATTGTCAATGGATATTGCTCCACCATATTTTGCAGAGTTTTCTGTGTAAGTACTTGATGTGGAATTTACATCGGATTTTGAGTAGATTGCTCCTCCTTCCTCTGTTGCCGTGTTATTAGTGAACTTGTCATTTGTGGTTTTCAAGTTAACATTTTCATCTGCGTATATTGTACCATAGTCTGCAGTGTTGTTTGCGTATGTTGTAGTTTTTGATGTTACATTTGAACCACCAGATGCATATACTGCACTACCATTGGATGCATTGTTGTTTTTAAATGTACTTTCAACAGTAGTAAGTGAGGTTGTGTCACTTAAGTAGATTGCACCACCATTTATAGCATTGTTTGATTCAAAACTTGTAGCATCTTTAACTGTTATAGTGTTATTTGCATATGTATATATTGCTCCACCATAATCTGCATTGTTTGATTTATAAATGTCACCACTAGTAGTCATATTACTGTTATTGTTTAAGTATACGGCACCACCAAGAACAGCCGTGTTGTTTTCGAAAAGAACTTCATCTGATGAAGTAATAAGCACATTATCTTCTGTATATATTGCTCCACCATTTTGGCCTGCCTTGTTGCCTTTAAATTCTATATTTTCAATAACAATTTGACGATCTTTACAGGAGTATACTGCACCACCATTTTCTAAAGCAGTGTTATTATAATATTTGTTTTCTGTACCTTGGATTGTACCATTATCCAGTACAGCACCACCATTTGTAGCATTATTTCCTACAAAAGTGTTGTCCTCAGCATTAAAATTACCAAGGTTATATACTGCACCACCAGAGGTTGCATTGTTGTTTTTAAAAGTGTCACCATTTACGGTTGCAGTACCGCCATTATAAATTGCTCCACCCTTGTCGACTGCATGGTTGTCAGTAAAATTACTTCCATCACTGGTTAAAGTACCAAGATTATAAATTGCTCCACCAATTTCTGCAGAGTTATTACAATCATTTCCTTCTTTCTTAACAATTATACCATTTTCACAGTTATATACTGCTCCACCACGAACAGCTGTGTTATTTTCTAAACGGTTGTTAATACTGTCAACAGTACCACCATAATTATATATTGCACCACCATATTGTGCAGTGTTATTGATGTAAGATTCATCCTCTGAATCTATTAAACCATTTTCTAAGTAAATTACGCCACCATATTCTGTAGCGGAGTTATTGGTATAAATAGAACCACTTGATTCTATAGCCAAATTACTTAAACTGTTAATATAGAATACTCCACCACGAAGTGCTGTGTTATTATCACAAACATCATAGTTTGATTCAAATTTAGCTTCATCATCAATATAGAATACTCCACCATATTCTGATGCTTTATTGTTTTTAAATGTTCCATCGGTAGATATTACAGAGGCCGTATTAGTTAAATATACTGCTCCTCCACGAACTGCAGAGTTGTTTTCGTAAACATCTTCAATTCCTACAAAATCACCATTTGAATATATTGCTCCACCATTTGTAGCATTATTTGCTTTAAATGTTTGATTAATAGAAGTCACATTACCTTCTGAATAAATAGCTCCACCCTTATTTGTTGCGGAATTATTTTCATATGTGTTATTGTTTAATTCCAAATCATTAACTATAGAATTTATCCAAATAGCACCACCATTTGCGGATGATGTTTCGTTTCTACCAATTGCGGTATTGTTTATAAAAGAATTATTTTCTATTATAAAGTCCGTTTCTTTGGTATATAATGCAATAGCAGCACCATATGCTGCAGTATTATTGTAGAATGTATTATTTACTACTGTAATCAGTCCATCATCATAATGGTAATTTTGACCTTGATGGAATGATATTGTTCCTCCTTCTACATCCCAACAATTTTTGAATGTATTGTTTGCTATATAAGCTTCTGCAAAGGAACATATGTGTACAGCACTTCCACCATAATCTGCAGGCCCATTTGTCATAGAACCATAAACCCCATTTCCAATAGCCTTACTATCATCGAAGACTGAATTGGTTATTTTAAGTTTACCTGAAGCAACACGTATTGATCCTCCAAAGAGTTTTGCAGTATTATTTGTAAAATTACAATTATCTACAGTTAAATCCGTAAATTGTGTGGATATGGCCCCACCATTATTACTTGTATAAGTGTTGAAGACATTTGTATTATTCAAAATAAGCGTTGACTTATAATTGATATCTCTTGTTGGTTCAATAAGGAGAACTCCTCCATTTCTTGCACGAGAATTATTGAATGTACAATTTGAAATAGTTAAAGAGCTTTTATATTGACCAGATAACTTGATTACTCCGCCAACGCTATCCTTTTCTTGACTCTGTCTTCCAAGACCCTCAAATGTTACATTGAAAATACTTAATACTGAATTATTCACTTTTATTTCCATGAATCTAAACTTATCTATATCAGATGGAACGAATGTTGCTCCATTACCAATAATAGTAAGATTTTTAAGGTTAGCATTATTCCAAGCAAAATTCGAAGTAATATTATATGTTACTCCTTTGTTTAACTTAATAGTCAAATTGTTAGCGCTACAGCCAGATATACAACTAGTAAATTGGTCCCATGTAGTTGGATTTGCAGTAGCTTCCTTTACATTTCTTGAAGTAACTACTTTATTAATCGATTTTTCAGTTTTTGAAGTATCACTTTCATTCATAGATGCTGTGGTATCTGTATGCATTTTTGTCTTTGATGTCTGACTAGTATTTTTTTCACCTATGCTTTTTGTAGTGACTGAGTTACTAGTATCCAAGCCACTATTGGAAGTTTTTTTGTTTATTTTATTTGTTTTAACGTTATTCGTTACATGTGCCGCATTTGTTGTTTTTACTGCTTTTGTGATTGTTGTTGTGTTTGAATCAGGATTTACTGCTGTTGATACTGTAATTAGTGAAAACAATAGAATCAATACACATGCTAAGAAAATAAATTTCTTATTCAACGTAAAATATACCTCCCCTTAATTAGACTAAAAGAAGTCCTTAACATATAATTTTGTAAACCTTTATATATATTTTTATAGGATAAAACAAGAATGGTCATAGTAATGTTTTAAATATTATTAGATAAATGTATTTTTCAAATAAAAACAAATAAAATGAAACATTAATTTAAAAAATATCTTTTAATTATAAATTAAAAATTGAAAATACACAAAACATAATATAACACCGTTATAATATATTATATTTAACTCACCCAAATACTCGAAATTAAACATTTAGAAAAAAATATTATACAATGTTACAATATCCCTTTAATTAATAAATATGCATATAAACACATTGTAAAAAGTTTTAATTTTTAACACAAAACACTGATTTAAATTAATAAATACACATAATTAACCAATTAAGAAGATAGTAACAAATATTAATCATAGACAACAAATTAAACATTAAAAGGTGGTTTAATGAATTATTTAATTATTAATGGGAGTCCAAGAAGAGAAAACACTTGGAAAATTGTTGAAAGAATTAAAGATACATTAAGTAATCTGGATGACAGTATTTCTTTTAATGAAATAGATTTGATTGATGAAGAAATTCCTTCATGTGTAGGCTGTTACAATTGTTTTAATACTGGCGAAACTACATGTCCACACACTGACAAAATCCAACCAATCGTTAAACAAATAAAAAATTGTGATGCTTTAATAATTACAAGCCCTGTTTATGCTTTAAATGTCACAGGATTAATTAAAAATTTTATAGATCATCTAGCATATTTTTATCATAGACCTGAATTTTTTGAGAAAAAAGCTATGATTGTAGTTACTACTGCTGGTGCAGCACAAAAAAAAGTAGGCAAATACATGGATGAAACATTAGAATGTTGGGGTTTTAATGAAAGATACTTGTTATGTTTTGTTCATGCCCATGATGCACATGGTTATCTTCCCTTGAAAACCAAACAGAAAGTTGATAAGGAAACAAGAAAATTCTTCAATAACGTTAAAAACAACAAACTTAAAAGTCCTAGTTTACGAGCATTGTTCTATTACAACATTTGGAGAGCCATGGCATACAATGCACATATTCCATATGATAGCAATTACTGGAAAGAAAATAATCTGTTAGAATCGGAATATTATCCTAAAATACCATGCAATTTCATTAAGAAAATTCCATTTAAGATATTTTATAGAATAATGTTAAGGTTTTTAAGTAATAATAATGTTCAACAAGAACAATAAAAAAAATAGTTGTAATTATGGATTATTCTCCATAATTAGAATGTTCTTAGTTTTCCTTCAAGCATGAATTCTTTGATGTCTGTGATGTTTTCTAACCATTTGTCAATGATTCTTGTTACATCATCTTCCACATCATCTATGGAGTATCCTTCTTCTGTAAGAATATGTGCTGTTGCAGTTCTTGGTTGGTCGATTGGTTTTCCTATTTGACTTAAGATAACCATATCAATGCCTTTTACTCCTTCAACGTCGGATACAACTTCTTTTGTTATTTCATTTGAAAGTAAATTATATATTTTTCCTACGTGGTTGATTGGGTTTTTACCTGAGGTTGCTTCCATTGACATTGGTCTGTTTGGAGTAATTAAACCGTTTGCTCTGTTTCCTCTTCCTACTGAACCATCATCCCCCATTTCTGCACTTGTTCCAGTTACTGTTAAGTAGTATCCGGATTCATCTTTTTTACTTTCATCATCAGCAGTGTTTATTAATGTATCTACATTCAAATCAGTTGTTTTTGCTGCTAAATCTTTAACTATATCAGTTAATTCTGCTTTCATGTTTAAGTATGAGTCTACATCATCCACATATTTTGATACGAATGCTGCTGCAATTGTAAGAGTAATGTTGTCTTTTTCTCTTAATCCCATTACTTTTATATCTTCTCCTACATGAGGATATTGTTTTTTGAAGTCTTTGCTGTTTAATAATTCTTCTGTTTTAAGAACTAAGTTTTCTGTTTCTGAGAATGGTGCAAATCCTACTCCAAATGAGGTATCATTAGAGGATGGTATTTCGTTTGGTCTTTGGAATACGTCTCTTAGGTCTGCTGATCCTTCCCCGATTTTACATTCCACTACAGTACCATATTCAACATCCAAGTTTATGATTGTGTCTTTTAAGAATTTTTTTGCAGCTTCAATTGCAATTGTGTCTACACCTATTTTGTGTGTTTCTCCACTTGGTAATGTGAATTCATTTGCTGCTCTTCCAGTTAATAATATTTCTATAGGTTTAATGATTTGTCCGCCACCAAATTTAGGATCGGATTGCCCTGCTGTTATTTGTACTTCGTCTGTGTTGTGGTGTAATACGTGACCTGCTTTTTCTTTGTAGGTTTGTGATAGTACTCTACTTACTGCTTCTGCTATACCATCACTGATACTGTCTGGGTGACCTATTCCTTTTCTTTCCACAATTTCTATTTCATTTTGTTCTATTGGTTTTTGAGTTGCTTTTTCTATTTTGATATTTCTCATTTGTACACCTTTTTAGTTTTTTGGTAAAATCTTAACCAACATAAAATAAAACTAATAAATATATTGCAGTTATCTTTTTTATTAAAAATTGATAAAATTTATTTTTATTTATCGATATCTCTTTTAATAAAAACTAACTTTAATTATATATTTCTTTATTAAATATTTAATAGTTATCTGAATTGAAAAATTATTAGAATTATAAATGATTTAACTATAAAGTAATATAATAAAATAATTAAATAATAAAAATAAATATAATTATTGTAAAATATTATGTACAAAATAATAATCAAAGATAGAGATAATAAAGAATATGCCATAATAGAAAATCTGGACTATGCATCAACATTTAAAAAAAGACTAATAGGATTAATGTTCAAAAAAGAATTTAATGGACTAATATTTAAACAAAAAAAGAGACATAAAATATTATCATCAATACACACATCATTCATGAAAACGACAATAGACATATTATATATCAATTCCAATATGGAAATTCAAGAAATTACGACGTTAAAACCATGGAAAATATATATACCTCTAAAAAGCAATATAAAATATATTATCGAACTACCTGAAAATACTATAAAAAGATTAAACATTAAACAAATGCAAAAAGTAGTGATCAAAAATGAAAAAACCAAAAACAAACAAACCCAAAAGCATAATCCAATCTGCAATGAACACTACAAGAAATAAATTAAACAAAGGTAAATTCAAAGAAGATTCCTTTGAAATTGTCCCATTATTTATAGAAACAAATAAAATTGATCAAGAATTTAATCAGTATAAAATAATACATATCAGCGACATTCACATTGGACAATGGATAAACAAAGAAAAACTTAAAGGTGTAGTAAACATCATTAATGACTTACATCCAGACACCATAGTTATCACTGGAGATTACGTATCATATCAAGTAGATAAATATGTCGAACAATTAAAAGATTGTCTTAAAGATTTAAAAGCAAAAGATGCCATATTATCCGTATTAGGAAATCATGACTACTGGACAGAACCAGATAAAATTAAACAAATACTTAAAGAATGCAATATTATCAACTTGGAAAATGAAATATACACCATCAAAAAGAACGATAAAAAATTACAAATAGCAGGACTTGACTGTGTTACCGTTGGCAAAGACGATATCTCAAAAATTGAAGAAAAACTAGATAAAACTGCTCCCGCCATTATGTTAGCACACGAACCCGATTATGCAGACAAAACAAGTCAATTAGAACCGTTCATACTCCAATTATCTGGACATAGTCACGGTGGACAAATTAGCATGCCCCTAATAAGAACTCCTGTAAGAGGAAAAAATTTCATAAAATACCCATCCGGCGAATATGAAGTAAATGGAATGATTCAATACACAAATAGAGGAATTGGAACCAATGCATTCTGGTTTAGAATAAATTGTCCCCCAGAAATAACAGAAGTAATACTTAAAAAGGTGGAATAAAAAAATGAAAATTCTTTGGGGAATAACCGGTGCTGGACACTTGTTAAAGGACAGTTTAGAGATACTATCCAAAGTATCACAAGAACATGAAATTACCTTAATTTTCTCCAATGCTGGTTTGGAAGTAGTTAAATTATATGGTTATATGAACAAAATTAATCAAATCATATCCCGAAACGAGAAAAACACGATAATCTATGATGATGACCAAAAATATTCATACCCCCTATCTGGAAAACTAACTCATGACAAGTATGACTTAATAATCATATCCCCCACCACCGCAAATACTACGGCAAAAATAGTGCATGGCATTGCAGACACACTCATTACTAATGTAGTGGCCCAGTCAGGAAAAGGACAAATACCCCTAATAATAGTACCTGTTGACCAGAAAGAAGGATTAATTACTACAACAATACCACCATACATTGATAAAAAATTATGTAGAATATGCAATTACTGTAAACCAAGTGAAATATGTCCTCAAAATGCTATAAATGCCCCCATAATAGAAACAATAAATTGTATCAGTTGTATGAAGTGTAAAAGTCAATGTCCCTATGATGCAATAATAACCGATGAAAAAATAGAGTTGTATATTCGAAAAATAGATGCACAAAATACTGAAAAATTAGAAGAAATAGAAAACATTACAACATTATTTAACCCAAAGGATATTCTAAAAATTATTGATAGGAAGAAATAATCCTTCATTCATTGAAGCCATAATCTCTTTTTAAAAAATCATAAATTATTGAAAAAAAGATTTTAAGGAGATTGCTCCCCTAAAATAGAAATAGATGTTTAGAAATCTATGTAATCGTAACCTTCACAACCTTCATCAAATGCATAGTGAACAGTTGTGTAATCACCCATATACTCTGTTACTTCTTCTTTAACATCTTTTTTATCCATGACAACTTGTTTAATGAAGTTTGCTACATCTTTCATGTTGTCTTCTTTTAATCCACGATGTGTTAATTCCTGTGTTCCCATTCTTATACCTGATGGGTTATCACTATTGTTTACATCATCCCATGGGAGTAAGTTTTTGTTTAATATTATGTTGTTGTATTGTAATGTTTTTGCCATTTTAGATACGTCACCTAAGCTTGCAACATCCATAGCAACTTGGTGTGATTCTGTAAATCCTTGATCTTCACATAATACGTTGAAACCTAATTCATTTAAACTTTCAGCTAAAGCTTTAGCATTGCTAATTGTTTGTTTAGCATAGTCTTCACCAAATTCTAGCATTTCTGCTGTAGCAATTCCCAAACCTGCCATATGGTGTAAATGATGGTTGCTTACTACACCAGGGAATACACAGTTGTCAATTTTTTTATGTAAATCTTCTTTACAGAGAATTATACCTCCTTGAGGTCCAGGGAATGTCTTGTGTGTACTACCAGTTACCATGTCTGCCCCCTCGGCCACAGGATCCTGGAATTGTTTACCTGCAACTAATCCTAATACGTGAGCACCATCATAAATAATTTTTGCTCCTACTTCTTGTGCTACTTCAGCTGCTTCTTTAACAGGTTGTGGGAATAAGAATAAACTTCCTCCAAGAACTATTGCGTTAGGTTCCTTGTCTCTAATTTTTGCTGCTAATTTGTCCATATCAACATTCATTAAATCAGTATCCATTGGAACTGATGATGTTTTTAATCCTCGGATACCTGCTGCACTTACACCTGCATGACTAATGTGTCCTCCTTCCGGCACATTTATACTCATTAAAGTATCACCAGGTTTAGCTACTGCAAAAAAACATGCTAAGTTTGCTACTACACCAGATGTTGGTTGTACATTAGCATGGTCGCAGCCAAATAATTCTTTTGACAAATCAATTGTTATTTGTTCTATTTCATCAATGTAGTCACATCCTTCATATAATCTTTCACCAGGCAATCCTTCTGCATATCTATGTGAAAGATCGGATGCAACTGCTTCCCTTACAGCTCTACTAGTAATGTTTTCACTAGCTATTAAATTTATGCTGTTTTTCATCCAGTCATGATGTTCTTTTGTTAAATTTTTAATTTCTTGTGCTTTTTCTAAATTAGACATTAATCATACTCCTCCAAAAAGACTGTTTTAATTCAAATAATTAACATAAACGTAAAATGTGGATTGGAATTATATTATCCAAGTATATTTAAATATATATTTTTAATGTTATAATTAACTTTGCTTTGAAATTGAATAATAGATTAATTATTTTTGAAACTGAAATTCAAAATCTTTGAATAATAATTTTAAAAGTAGCTAAATTATGGAGTTTATTTTAAGGTAAAAGAATAAAGGGGAAATCCCCTTCATTATTAAACATATTATGCTTATTTACCGAGAGCTGCTTCAATTTGAGCAAGGATTTGTTCATTTTTGAAGTGTGCTTGATCAAGTGCACCAGTAGGACATGCAGCTACACAAGTTCCACATCCTTTACATAATGCTACGTTAACAGTTGATTTACCGTCTTCAATTGAAAGAGCACCGAATGGACATAATTCTACACAAATTTCACAACCACCACAGTTGTCTTCATTTACTTCTGCAATGATAGGTTCAATTTCTACTTCTCCTTGGATCATAGGAATTGCTGCTCTTGCAGCTGCACCTGAAGCTTGTGATACTGTGTCAGGAATATCTTTAGGACCTTGTGCTACACCAGCAAGGAATATACCATCTGTCATAGTGTCTACAGGTCTGAGTTTTGGATGTGCTTCCATGAAGAAACCATCTGCAGATTTTGATAATCCTAATGTTTGTCTGAGGTCTTCTTGTCCTGCAGGAGGTACAAGACCTACAGATAATACTACTAAATCATAAGTAAATGCGGTTGCTTTACCGAGTAAGGTATCTTCTGCACGTACTGTAATAGTTTTATCTTCGTTTTCTATAAGTTGTGCTGCTTTACCTCTGATAAATTTGATTCCGTATTTTTCTTGTGATAATCTGTAGAATTCTTCGTAACCTTTACCAAATGCACGAATATCAATGTAATAGATTGTTACTTGTGTATCTGGTTCGTGGTCAACACATAATTGTGCGTTTTTCATTGCGTACATACAACATACTCTGGAACAGTATGGGTTTCCAACTTTTTCATCACGAGAACCTACACATTGGATGAATGCTACACGTTTAGGTGTTTCACCAGAGGAAGGTTGGATTACGTGACCTTGGGTTGGTCCAGATGCGTTGATGTATCTTTCGATTTGTAAACCAGTGATTACGTTTTCAGCTTGATCGAAGATGTATTCTTCTTTTTCTGCTGGGTCGAATGTGTCGTAACCAGTTGCAACTACGATTGTACCAACTTCGATTTCTACCATTTCAGGTTCTTGATCGTGGTTTATACAACCTTTGTCACAAGCGTTGTCACATTGGTGACATCCGATACAGTAATCTTTATCCATTGTTGCTACTAAAGGAACTGCTTGAGGGAATGGTATGTAAATAGCTTTTGCCATACCGGTACCTTCGTCGAAGTAGTTTGGTATTTCTATTGGACATACTTCTTGACATACTCCACATCCAGTACATAATGCTTCATCAACATATCTTGCTTTTCTTTCTACTGTTACTGTGAAGTTTCCTATGTAACCGTCTACATCTTTTACTTCTGAGTATGCGAGTAATTCGATGTTTTCGTGTTTACCAGCATCTACCATTTTAGGTGCTAGAATACACATTGAACAGTCAAGTGTAGGGAATGTTTTGTCTAATTGTCCCATTCTACCACTGACAGTTGGGTTTCTTTCAATGAGGTATGTTTTGAATCCCATGTCAGCTAAGTCGAGAGCTGTTTGAATACCTGCAATACCTCCACCAATAACCATTGCCGTATCTTTTACGGATACTTTTTCTGGTGTTAATGGGTTGAGTAATCTTACTTTTGCAATACCCATTCTTACGAGGTCTTTTGCTTTTTCTGTTGCTCCTTCAGGATCGTCTCCGTGTACCCATGAGTCTTGTTCTCTTAAGTTTACGAATTCAAATAAGTATTTGTTTAATCCTGCTTCTTCTACACATCTACGGAATGTAGGTTCGTGTAAACGAGGGGAACATGCTGCTACTACTACTCTGTTAAGATCTAATTCTTTAATATCATCTTGGATAATTTTCTGTCCTGGGTCGGAACACATGTATTTGTATTCACGTGATACTGTTACATCAGGAAGTGTTTCAACATATTCAGCTACTGCTTTACAGTCTACTACTCCACCAATGTTCACACCACAGTGACAAGTATAAACTCCTATACGTAATTCTTCATTTTCTGCCAAATAAATCACCTATTTAATAAGACTAGAATTTTAATGTTTCTTTTTTTGTTTAAGGTAAAAAAAGACAAAACCCATTTGTTAACTATTAAAAATTTAACAAATTATATCCTATAATGTAAGATTAATCGGACTTTATATTTATACTTTTTTTTAGTTCGTAGAAAAACGAATTAATAATAATGATAATTAAAAAAAGATTAAACCAAGAAGGAAATCCAGCAAGTTAAAGTAAATAACGCCAATACGGTATTGGTAAATATTAAAGAACTCATAAGTTTACTGTCCAAATCATAATTTAAAGACAAAACCAAAGCATTCATAGCAGTAGCCATACCCGCTTCAATAACAGCAACATTAAAACTCAAACCAGAAAAACCAATAAACAATAAAGAAATAAACATCAAAGCAGGAGCAAAAATCAACCTAACTACTGAAACAAATAAAGAATCAAACAAAGTATGCCTAATTTCAGTAAAATCTAACTTCAAACCCAATGAAATCATAATAAGTGGAACCGTAGCCTGACCCAAATAATTTAAAGTATTCTCAACAACATAACCAAAATGAACATGACACAAATTAAATATTAAAGCTACAATAGCCGCCCATAAAGGTACAAAACTTACAGCCTGTTTTAAAACTTCCCGCCTGTTTCCACCAAATATACTAACCAAAATCATTCCAAATACAACAAATATTACCGTGGTAGACATATCAAAAAAGATAGCATTCAAAAAACCTTCATTACCAAATAAAGCCAAATTAATAGGAAAACCTAAAAACCCTGTATTCATCATTGAAGCTGCAATCATAATAGTCCAGGTTTTCTTCTTAGAATAATTCCTAAAGCTACAAAATAAATAAGAAACAAACAAACAAACTACACTTAAAAAAAATGAAGCAAAAGGTAATACAAGCATATCAGAACTAATAATAGCTGAAGACAAATTTAACAAAATTAAAGAAGGTAAAGTCACATACAAAACAATTTTAGATAAAGTAACACTATCCCCTGCTTTTAAAACATTATTCCGTTTAAGAAAATAACCTAATACTATCATCAAGGTAGGAATCAAAATAACTTCTATAGGACTTGCCATAAATTTACTCCAACTAATACTTCAATAATTTAAATTTGTATTAAATGATATTTAACAATATGATTTAAAGATACGTCAGATAAGATATCCCCATAAAACAATGAAAAGAAATGAAAAAATGATTTTTACAACTAAAAAGCTAATAAAAAATTAATAATCAACGGTAAACTAAAAACCGCCAATGTAGTGTCAATAAATACAATTGAACTGACAAGTTCAACATCCAAATCATATGTAATTGCAAGTACCAACACTGTCATAGCTGTAGGCATAGCAGATTGTAAAACAGAAACATTCAGCAAGTAGCCTCCAAATCCCAATGTTACTAAAAACAAATACAACACAATAGGAACAATCAATAACCTGAAGGTACTGACAAAAATCGTGTCGGTCAAATATGATTTAAAACTTTTAAGATTAAGTGTTAAAGCCAATGACAACATAATCAATGGTATGGTAGCTTGACCCAAATATGTAAGAGAACTATCAAGAACATAACCTAATGGAATGTTACACACGTTGAATATCAATCCGAAAACAACAGCCCACAATGGAACAAAACTCAGGCCATCCTTAATTACCTGTTTCCTATTACCACCAAATATGGTTGAAAGTATCATACCAAAGAATACCAGCATAATCACAATAGCCAAATCATAAAAAATTGCGTATAAAAAACCTTCATTACCATATACTCCCAAAACAACAGGATACCCAATAAAAGCAGTGTTCATTAATGAAAGTAATAAAATTATGGACCATGTTTTCACTTTAGAGTAAGACATTATTCTTGAATAACAATATGCAATAAACATACATATGAGACTAACTCCAATTGATATAATTGGCAAGTAAATCATTTCACCAGAAATATTGGCCTTGGCAATATTGGTAAAAATCAAAGAGGGCAGACAAACATTAATCACAAGTTTAGATAAAAGAGAACTATCCTCCTGTCTTAAAATCTTCAATTTCTTTAAAAGAATACCCACAATAATAATAAGTGTAGGAACCAATATCACTTCAACTGCATTAACCATCTAACCACTATATAATATTATAACAGTCAAAATAAAAATAATTTATAAAAAAAATAGAATTAGGGAGATTAAAAATCAAAGTTAATCTGTTAAACCATCAGCAGTAACTTTGAAAACTGCTTCACCTTCAGGTAAATGAGGACTGTCAACTAAACGAGCAATTCTTTTACCAGATAAACCTTTTTTAAGTAAAATCCTGTAAGTAGATGCGTGACCTAGTACGTGACCTCCTACTGCTTTTGTAGGTGTTCCAAAGAATGCATCAGGTTTTGATTGCACTTGGTTAGTAATTAAAACTGCTACATTATACGTGTTTGCAATAGTCTGCAATGTGTGTAAATGTTGGTTAAGCTTTTGTTGACGGGTTGCAAGTGACTCCCTACCTACATATTCTGCCCTGAAATGAGCCATTAAAGAGTCAATGATAATGAGTTTAACATTTGTTCCAGCCTGAATCAATTCATTAACCTTATCTGCCATTAATATTTGGTGACTGCTGTTAAAAGCTCTTGCCACATGGATTTTCTTAAGAACTTCTTCCAAATCCAAACCGAAAGCTGTAGCTATTTGTTCTACCCTTTCAGGTCTGAAAGTGTTTTCTGTATCGATGAATACCACTTCACCATCAAGGCCACCCTCTTCAATAGGAAGTTGAGTAGTCACAGACAATTCATGAGAAATTTGACTTTTTCCAGATCCGAATTCACCATAAACCTCTGTTATTGATTGGGTTTCTATTCCTCCACCAATTAATTCATCCAAACCTTTACTGCCTGTGGTGATTCTACCAACATCTTCTCTTCTTTCCATTACTTCAAAAGCTGTTTCAAAGTCAATTTTTTCAGCTTTTCTAGCGGCTTCAATTACCTTAGCAGCGACACCTTCACCAATTTCTACTTTTACACTTAATTCTTTAGGGGTTGCAGTTGCTAAACGCATCATGTCAGCAAATCCTGCATCCCTAAGTTTTTGAGCTGTTTTTTCTCCTACACTAGGTAAATCTTCTAATTCAACCATTTTAATTCAATCTCCTTATATTTTTATAATGTTATAACTAATCTTCTAACGTTTAATCTGATATCTTCATCATATTCATTAAATTGTGCATCGGCAATAATAGTGACTTCATGGCCAATGAGGTCTTCAATTTTAGATGACATGGATGATTCATCACCAGTCTGTTTAAATATATCCACTACGTCCTGAGTAGATGTTTCAATTAACTCTTCTGCTTGTTTTCTGAAGAAGGTTGCTTGTATGCTTCCAGTATCGTCCTGAATTACTGTGGATATAATCATCAGATAGTCTGGATCTTCAATCTTTTCTCCACAACTGTCACAAATGTATCCTTCTTCGCTTTGTATTATACGTTTGTTACAATTAGGACACATTGCATATAATATTTTATCTCCATTAATCTCTTCAAGAACTCCTCTGACTTTAATGTGAACATCATCTTCTTCTATATCTTCAATATATTTTTCAATATATAACTGATTTTCAATTTCCCTCATTGAAGGCATTAATTCTGCTTCTTCAGGTCTTGCTTGTCTTATTGTACTTCCATTGGATATGGATAATCTTAGACGGTCCTGCTGTACTTGAATGTTAGGGTTTTCAATGATTATTGCAGAACCTTCAGTGAACTTAATGTCAGTGTTGTCATCCCATAGCGAAACTTGTATTTCTCCTGTTTCATCAGCTACGTATATTGCCCTTACTCTTCCCTCTCTTCCATCAGTTCGAGTGAATTTGTTAATTTCATTAATGTTAGTTACTCTTACTCTTAGCTTAGTGTTCTGTTCATTTTCTTCCAGCTGACTTATAGTTCTGTCATTGTATCTGTCCTGTTCTAATTCTTGATATGATGGAAGGTTTTCAATTTCGTTTTCTTCAGGTACTGTTATTCTAGATGATCTTCCTACACTCAATTCCATTGTTCCCTGTCCTAGGCGTGTTCTGGCATTTTCTATTTTTATTGCATCACCTAATCCTTGATTTATGTCTGCTTTTTCATCCCATAATGATGTTCTGATTATACCAGTTTCATCTGCCAAGTCCACACTTCTTACTTGACCTTCTGTTCCATCGACTCGTTGGAATTCTCTTATATCATTCATTGAAAGAATTCTTCCAATTACATCAACTTCCCTTCCTTCATCCAAATCCGTATTTAAAACGTCCTTGATTTTTGAAATCTGGAAGTTATCTATCTGTTCAAGTTTTTCTTTAAGTTCTTCATCTATTTCAGGGTTTAATACTATTGCTGCATTCCATCCTGTGTTATATCTGTAACTATCTCCAGAATAATCATCAAATTCAATTGTTCCACCTTCAATTTTGATTATGTCTCCTTTGTTCATTGCAATTTCTGTTTCTTTGTTCCATAAGGTTACTCTTATTGAACCTGTGTCATCGGTTACTTCAATGCTTCTTACCTGTCCTTCTGAACCATCACTTTTCTGGAAAGTGATTGTATCATAGATTTTTGTCAATACTCCTATGATTGTAACGTTGTCTTTTTCATGAGCATTTCCTATCTTAAATATTTCCTGATGGTATTCTGGCAATTCAAAATCGCCTTTTACTATTCTTCCATTCCAACTGTTGGTTAATGAAAATACACCATTTCTTTCTTGTGCTCTTGCTTTTATTATTTTAATGGTATCATTTTCTTTTAATTCTAATGACTCTATTAAATTCGTGTCTTTATTCCATAGGGTAAATTCCATGTTTCCTGTAGCATCCATCACATCCAGTGTTACTAGTTCCAACGTTTTATCATCTTTTTTGATTTCTCTAAGAGTTGCTATTTTTGTAATTCTTACTATAACGTTGTATTCTCCGTCTTCTACTATGTCCTGTAAGTTTGTTATTGTTTGTTCATATTTAGGTAATGATGGATCTACATCCTCAGGCATTACTTGTATTGAGGAATTGTTTCTCATTTGTACTTCTAATTCACCTGTGTATCCTTTTCTAACTTCCAAATTGTTAATTTTTACAATGTCGCCCTCATTTATTCGACTCATGTATTTCATGTTGTCTGTCCACATTACTACCCTAATTTTTCCTGTGTTGTCTTCAACAGTTAGGTTTGCCACTTTACCTTCTCTGCCTTTTTTAGTAGTAAATGTTTTAATATTGGATATGGATAATAATCTTCCTTGAATGCTTATGTTTCCATTTCCTTCTATTAATGAGGAGATTTCCTGTACTTGATTTGTATGTGTCTGTTGTATGTTTTCTCTTCCTGCATATTTTTCTACTGCCATATCGACAATTTGCACTTCTGTAATAAAGGGTGCTTCACTGTTTTCCACCCTTATTTCTTCAATATCGTTTAAAAAGTCTTTATATTCAACTTTATCTTTAACTTCTTGATATCTTTCTTTATAATATTCTTCATTTTCTGAAGTCATTATCATGTCTCCTACGTGGGTTTTTTTATTATCATAGATAATCATGATTTTGTAATAATTATTTGATTCGTAAAAATAAGATTTAATGAAAAAATTTTTACTTATAATATTATAATAGTTCTATGTTTTAGATTTTTTTTAGATTATATAAAGGTTTTATGTTAGCGATTGACAAGTAATATCTTATGAACATAGTAACCATTAAATTAACCAATCTAAGAAAATAATTTAATTTTAACATAAAATTTCTAGATATAATTTACATATAACTTATTTTTACTGACAATTATTATGTAATAACTAATATGTAAATAAGTAATACTTAAAGTTTTTGTAAAAATAAAAAATAGAAAAAATTAGAAAATACTATAAATCATCAAAAAAACCAACACAAAAAATATCGTCAGAATAATATCCTTCAAGGGAACCCTAACTTTAGATATCAACTCATCAAACTTACGTGACAATACTGCAGAAATAATCCTAACCTCCAACTTAGTAACCAAAAAAGCACCAACAAGAGAAAAAATCAAGATACACAATGCAAAAATCATCCTAAGAACAAAATTAATATTGATAATTCCCGTTAGAAATATCTGACCAAAAGAAACCGAATTAAGAAGAACAAGTTCCAAAGAGCCTAATGAAAAAGTAAAACCAAGAACAATAATGGTAAAAGACAAGAAAAGACCCTCATCAAAAGCTAAAATACTCGGATTTAAGGACTTGACAACCTCAGCATAACTATTCGCATTAAGACCAGAATAAAAAGACAACAACACAAATACAAAAGAAATCAAGAAAAAGAACTTGTTTCTTTTAAAATAATCCTTAAAGTTACCCTTATTAAAAATATCTTTAAAAAATTTTTTAATGATAACAGACCTCCAAACAATTAATAATAAATTTCATCATTAAAACATAAACTTTTTTTCCACATAATATTATATAACAAAAATTAATAATTAAAATCTTCAAAGATATATATAAAGTGAAATTATCTTTCAAGATGATTCTAAAAATATCATATATCTATTCAAAAATAAGAAATCATTAAAAAAAATATCACTTTAAAAAAAATTAATAAAACAAAAAGAATTCCAATAAGGAGGTAAAATAAAACATGTCAATGACAATAGCTGAAAAAATTTTAGCAAAAGCTTCAGGTAAAGACAAAGTAGAAGCTGGAGAAATAGTAATGGCAGACATAGACATTGCTATGGTACATGACCTAACAGGTCCATTAACACTCCAAGCCCTAGAACAAATAAACACAGATAAAGTATGGGATCCTGAAAAAATAGTCATCCCATTTGACCACCAAGTACCTGCAGACACATTGGATGCTGCAAAAAATCATCAAATTTTAAGAGAATTTGTAAAAGAACAAGGAATAACAAATTTTTACGATGTATACGAAGGAGTATGTCATCAAGTAGTTCCAGAAAAAGGTCATGCACTACCAGGAACAGTAATAGTAGGTAGTGACTCACACACATGCACAAACGGAGCACTAGGAGCATTTTCAACAGGTATAGGATCAACCGATATGGCAATGGTATTTGCAACAGGACAATTATGGTTTAAAGTACCGGAAACCAACAGATTCAATGTAACAGGAGAACTGCAAGAAAACGTAACAAGCAAAGACGTAATCCTAAACATTATAGGACAAGTAGGACAAGACGGTTCAACATACAAGTCATGTGAATATGCAGGCGAAACCATAGAAAAAATGGAAATGTCCGACCGTATGGTACTAAGTAACATGGCAATAGAAATGGGTGGAAAAACAGGAATAGTAGAAGCAGACAAAGTAACCGACGAATACCTGAAAAACCGAACAAACAAGGCCTACACAAAATTTTCAACAGACCTTGATGCACCATCATTAACAACAATAGACATAGACGTAACAGACCTTGAACCACAAGTAGCATGCCCAAACCATGTAGACAACGTAAAACCAGCAAGTGAAGTTGAAGACGTGGAAATCGACCAGGTATTCATAGGTTCATGTACAAATGGAAGACTAAAAGATTTAGAACAAGCAGCACGCGTACTTAAAGGAAACAAAATCAAAGAAGGAGTAAGAACCCTTGTAATTCCTGCATCAAGAACAATATACAAACAAGCATTAGAAGAAGGATTAATGGACATATTCGTAGATGCAGGAGCCCTTGTATGCAACCCATGCTGCGGTCCATGTCTCGGAGGACACATAGGACTAATCGGTGATGGAGAAGTAAGCCTTTCAACATCAAACAGAAACTTCAAAGGAAGACAGGGAAGCCCAGAAGGAAAAGTTTACCTGTCATCACCAATAGTAGCAGCAGAAAGTGCACTGACAGGACACATAACAGCACCTGAAAAAAAATAAGAACAAAGGAGGTTAAATAACAATGGAAAAAATAATAGAAGGACGAGCTCTAAAATTAGGAGACGATATAGATACAGACAGCATACTTCCAGGAAGATACCTAACATTAACATCCCCAGAAGACTTAGGAAAACACGTAATGGAAGGATATGATTTACATTACAAAGACAAAATACAGGAAGGCGACATAATAGTAGCAGGTTCCAACTTTGGATGTGGATCAAGTCGTGAACACGCACCAATAGCAATAAAAGCAGCCGGAATAAAAGCAGTAGTTGCAAAATCATTCGCAAGAATATTCTACCGCAACGCAACAAACATAGGACTACCCCTAGTAGAAGCACCAAACGGACCCGATGAAATCAACGAAGAAGACATGCTTGAAATAAACCTTGAAGAAGGAACACTCAAAAACGAAACACAAAATAAGGATTATGACTTCACAAAACTTCCAGAATTCATGTTTGAAATCGTAGAAAATGGTGGATTAATAGAATACCTAAACAAAACAAGATTTGAATAAGGAGATAACATGTATAACATAGCAGTAATACCAGGAGACGGAATTGGAAAAGAAGTAGTTAAAGCTACAACAACCGTCCTGGATAGTTTAGACATAGAATTTAACTACACTGATGCAATTGCAGGAGACAAATGCAAAGAAGAAACAGGAGTAGCACTTCCAGACGAAACAATTAAAATAGCAAAAGAATCAGATGCAGTGCTATTTGGAGCAGCCGGAGAAACTGCAGCAGATGTAATAGTAAGATTAAGACACGAACTAAACACTTTTGTAAACCTAAGACCAGTAAAATCATTACAACCAGAAAAATATGGAAACATAGACTTCATGATTGTACGTGAAAATACTGAAGACCTATACATAGGAGACGAAGAAGAAACTCCAGACGGAGCAATTGCAAGAAAAAAAATCACCAAAGCAGCATCCGACAAAATATGTGACTACGCATTTAAATATGCAAAAGACACTGGCAAAAACAAGGTAACTGCAGTACACAAAGCAAACGTATTGAAAATATCCGATGGATTATTCAAAAAATGCTTCTATGAAATTGCAGAAAACTACCCTGAAATTGAATCAAACGATTTCTACGTAGATGCTACAGCAATGTATCTGATAACAAACCCATTAGACTTTGAGGTAATAGTAACAAGCAACCTTTACGGTGACATATTATCTGATGAAGGAGCAGGATTAGTTGGAGGTCTTGGAATGATTCCATCTGCAAACATTGGAGATGAAAATGGATTATTCGAACCAGTACATGGATCTGCACCAGATATTGCAGGTCAAGGTATCGCAAACCCTGTTGCAACAATACTTTCAGCATGCATGATGCTAGATTACCTTGGAGAATCAGAATCAGCACGAAAAATAGAAAATATTATCGTGGACGTAATTCAAGAAGGAAAAATTGTTACACCAGACCTTGGAGGAACAGCTTCCACACAAGAAATGGCAGAATACATTGCAAGCAAAATATAATAAAGACAGTTACATATAATAATATAAAAAAAATAAGAATTAATACACTAACGGAGATTAAAAACATGGAAACAGCAAAAGCAGCAGCATTATTTATTATATTCATAATGGTAATCAGTTCAGTATCAGCATTTGTATTATACTTAGTATAAGCTAAAAAAACAATTATTGGAGAATAGATATATATGATAAAAATTGGAGCAGTAGTAGCAGAATTTAATTTTGATATTACAAGCATGATGTTAGAACTTGCAAAAGAACATGCAAAATTCTTAGATGCAGAAATAACTGAAGTCATTGCAGTACCTGGAGTATATGATATGCCCATTGCAATAAAAAAATTATTAGACGATGAAAATGTTGACGCAGTCATCACATTGGGTGCAGTTATTGAAGGTGACACAGAACATGATGAAATTGTTGTTCAACACGCAGCAAGAAAAATAACTGATTTATCATTAGAATACAATAAACCAGTTACCCTCGGAATATCCGGTCCAGGTATGACCAGATTAGAAGCTCATCAAAGAGTAGAATATGGAAAACGTGCAGTAGAAGCTGCAGTAAAACTAGTTAAAAGATTAGCTTAAAATACATTAACCCCCTATTTCTAATATTCTTTTTTAAACAAATGAAAAAAGGAAAATTGAAAATATGGAAATATTAACACCTGAAGAATTAAAAGAAAAATACTCTAATCCTTGGATAACACCATACCATGAAATCATAACAGTAACAGACACTGATGAAGAAATAATAGAACTAATTGAATACCATCCATGTCCTGTAGGTTCAGACTGGATGATAACCCAATATAAACAAACAAGTCCCCTAATTATTGATGCAAAACGTGATGGAAACAAACACTCATACTACGTCAAAAAAGGAAAAATAGAATTAAATCTCAAACCAAGTTATCAGGCTGCAGGAATCCAAGAAGCAAGTATAACCGATGATGAAGTTAAAATAGTTCATGCAGGACTTGCAGGAGCAGGAGTAGGAGCTGCATTCTGTCGTGGAAAAGCCTTAGGAGTAAAAAGAATAGAATTACTTGAAAAAGGCGGAGGATCAAAAGTTGGAAGAGCAGCCGTTATAACACCCAAACTTAAAAAAGTTATAATCGGATTGGATGACACAGATATACCAACAGAAGGTGCAACTTGGACACTTGCAAACAATGTGGCAAATGAGATTCAAGAAGAAAAGGGATACAGATACCTTGAACATATCACATGTCAATTGTACCCAAATAATCCCAACAAGACAAAAAATTGTGTTTCAATTATACTAACTTTTGCCGTGAAAGAAGAAGACAAGGAAGATCTTATTCAAACTCTTAAATCAAAGCTTAAGGAAAAAACTTTATCCGAAAACACGGCATTTGTGGTCTACGAAAAAATGGAAATTCCTGAAGAAGTGCAACAATATGCTTTAGAAGCAAAAAAATCCATGAAATACTTTGATGAAGCAGAAAAAATAGCTAAAGACAACAATGTTCGAATAGAATATGTTACTGGAAAAGGAGGATTAATCGGAGCTTTAGCTGCAATAGGATTATACAACAAAACAGACGAATATGCAAAAGTATATTATGAAGAATAATTCTTCATAACACACATTTTAACCCCCAAATTATACAAAACTTGTTTTAAATATTGCTTTTTTGCCATCCGGCAATGGCGCATTGTCCCATGGAAACACTTCCGTCACCTGCACAAGTTTGTTCGTGCTGGACAAAAGTGTAACCTTCACTTGTTAGCTTATCTTTAACAATCCTGGTTATATAGTCGTTATAGAATACTCCGCCAGTTACACCTATGAATTCTGTTTGACGAGATTTAGCAACTTCCATGGCCAGTTTTGCTAATTTTTCTGCAAGAACTTTCTGACATACGCATGCAATTTCTTCAACCATGATTCCACCATCAATCATTTCAAGCACGTTCATCAGTAAGCGACCTGTGTCTATCGTTGTTCTATTATTTTCTGAGGTTAAAGGTAATGAAAAGTCAAGCAATCCAAATCCTCTTTTGGCAGCGGACTCCAATTTCATGGAACATTCTCCTTCATAGCCACGGTTTCTGCTTATTCCCAACAATACACTGACACTGTCCAGTACTCTTCCCATACTGCTGGTATATGCTGTGTTGAAGTTGTTTTCCAATTGTTTTAGGGTGATGTCAACTTCTTTTTCTCCGTATTTGAAGTAGTTTGCATAATTTGTTTTCATTAATGTCCTTAACTCTTCGGAATCCATTTCATTATACAATATTCCCATCGCCATCCTTATAGGATATTTTGTACTTAAATCTCCACCAGGCATTGGCTGAAGTTTTAATCCTCCATGATTAACGTATTTGCCCGTGTTATTCAAGTACAATACTTCTCCGCCCCATATGTTTCCGTCTTCACCATAACCTACACCATCGGCGGCTATTGCTACCATTTCATCCAGTTTATGTTCTGCCATTAGACTTGCGGCGTGTGCGTGATGATGCTGTACCTGCAATAGTTCTGCATCATGTTCAATACTTAATTCTTTTGCCAGTTTTGTTGTGTTAAATTCCGGATGCATATCTGCTACGATATAATCCAAATTATCACATCTTGTTAGTTTAAGCAAGTGTTTTATAGCATCTTCCATAAATTCTAGCGTCTGAAACTTTGAAGTATTTCCAATATGCTGTGATGGATAACATTTGCCTTCCTTTAAGACAGAAAATGTAACATCCAATTCCGGACCTACTGCCAGCATATTATGTTCTGTGTCAATTTTTGAGAAGTCGAATGGTTTTGGCACATAGCCTCGAGACCTTCTTATAAATCCGGGCAAAGCATTACGGAATCTTATTACACTATCATCACAGCGGTTGAGAATCTTCCTGTCATGCAATAAGTAGTAATCGGCAATAGAATCTAATTTGCTGATAATTTCTTCATTATCAATAAGCATAGGATTTCCAGGCATGTTTGCAGAGGTCATTACATATGCAGGTTCTATTGTATACTTGAATAGAAGATGATGCAATCCCGTATAGGGCAGCATTACTCCCTGATTATGTAATCCTGGAGATAAGTTTTTAGATAAGCTGTAATCCTCGGATTTGTTTAGAACAACTATTGGCTTTGATACTGATTCAAGCATTTTTCTTTCATCTTGAGAATAATTGACAAACAATCCTGCCGTTTCCATGTCAGGAGTCATGCATGCAAAGGGTTGTGTTTTTCTTCCCAATCTTTCCCTTAGCAGGTCTATTGCATCATCAGTAGACGTTTTACAGACTAAATGTGTTCCGCCAATTCCTTTGACGGCCAAAATATTTCCTTCATCTATCAGTTGGCTAGCATCTCGGATAGGGTCTCTTGAAGGGATTTGTCCATCCTTGTAGAGGAAGACTTTTGGTCCGCAATCTGGACAACATGTTGCTTCTGCATGGTATCTTCTGTTTAATGGGTTTGTATATTCATCAGCACAATATGAACATAATGGGAAATCGTCCATAGTAGTGTTTTTTCTGTCATATGGCACTTCATCAATTAATGTGAATCTTGGCCCGCAATTTGTGCATGCAGTGAATGGGTAATAGTAATGTTGATCTTGGGTGTCAAGAATTTCTGATAAACATTCGTCACATATGCTCATATCTGGTGGGATAACAGCAGACCCCGATATTTTGTTACTGCTTTCTACTATTGTGAAGTCCGTGTACTCCTCTTCTTGTGTTATTTCTCCAATTATTTCAACTTTTATGTTGTTTATTTCTGATCGGATTGGTTTGTGTTCCTGGAGTTGGTCAACAAATAATACTATGTCATCATCTGTAGCCTGTATTATTATTTCGACAATGTTTCCCATATTTCTTACATAACCGTTTAAACCCATTACTTTAGCTAATCGGTATACTGTTGGTCTGAAACCCACTCCTTGTACTATTCCGTCAACCAATAATCGTGCTGTGTATTTTTTCATATTTTCCCCGTTACTCTTTTGATAGTATTATTATTCTTTTTTTATAATAAAATACTTTTGAAATAATATTTAAATAAGATATCAACTAATAGAGATATATGAATGGAGGTTATTGTCATGAAAGATATTTTAAATCAGTTGATTGATGGTGAAATAACAGTTAATGATGCTGAACGTAAACTTAAAACTATGCAGATACATGAAATAGGACAACATGTTAAGTTTGATAATTCACGTGAAAATAGAATTGGTGTTCCTGAAGCTGTTTACTCTGAAGGAAAAAGTGATGAGGACTTGATAAACATCATCAATAATATTGATTTTATAAATAATTTAATGATAACTAGACTTCCAGAAGATAGATTTAATGACATCAAAAATAAAATTAATGAAGATGTTCTTGAAAAATCAGTTTATCATAAAGTTGCATCTATATTAACTATCAATAAAAGTAAAACAAAAAAATTAAGGGGAAAAATTGGAATAATAACAGCGGGTACAGCCGACATTCCCATAGCAGAAGAATCAAAGATAACAATAGAACAGGCCGGATATTCAGTTATAACAACATACGATGTTGGAATAGCAGGAATACACAGATTGATAGACAAAATAGCATATTTGATTGATGAGAATGTGGATGTTATAATAGCCCTGGCAGGAATGGAAGGAGCGTTGCCATCAGTAGTTGCAGGACTGGTTGACATTCCAATAATAGCAGTTCCAACATCAACAGGATACGGTGTTGGAGAAAAAGGTTTTACTGCACTGTTTTCAATGTTACAATCCTGTGCACCAGGAATAGCAACCATGAACATAGACAATGGATACGGTGCTGGAGTATACGCCATAACAATACTAAAACAAATAGAAAAACGAATAAATGAAAAAAAATAGAAAAAAAACACGAGGAGATTTTGATACTATGATGATATTTAATCTGCTGACAATAATAATAGTTGCAATAATAGCCTACTTCACCATAAAAGTAATATTAAACGTGGGAAGTACGGTCCTAAAAATTGCACTACACCTGATAACAGGTTGGGTGTTACTTGCCCTCGTAAACATCCTACCCGGAATAAACATACCCATAAACACAATTACCGTGATAATATCGGGTTTTGGAGGAGTAACCGGTACACTTATACTGGTAATATTCTATGTACTGTTCTAAAACATTCCACTCCTTTTATAACCTTCCTAAAATGTCATTAATTTTATAATTAAATCCTTTTTCTTCTAATACCTTATCTCCAGCACATCCCAATAAAAATGATGCAATACAAGCCGAATCAAACAAATTAATCTGAGTAGATAATGCTGTCGTTAAACCTGCAAGCAAATCTCCAGTACCTCCAATAGTCATACCGGAATTACCCGTCTTGTTTAATTTATAATCATCCTGTGAAGAAATAATGTCAACAACGCCCTTAAGCAAGATCACACAAGCATATTCACTTGAAAGTTCACTTAATAGATTAATCCTATCATCCTGTTTAACAGGCAATTCAACATCAAAGAATTTTTCAAATTCGTACTGATGAGGAGTTAAAACAACATTGCCTGACAAATTTTCTTTTTTAACCAACTTTAAAGCATCAGCATCAAGAACTATAGGACAGTTAAGCTCGGAAACAATCCGGTTAAACAATTCGCCAGTTTTTTCATCAACACCAGAGCCGGATCCAATCAACACAGAATCTACCTTAGATGCAATTTCCATAATATCATCATAAGCATTTAAATCCAGCACATCCCCCTTAACTGAACGAACAATAAATGCAGGATTATAAGATTTAATTATATTTGCAGACTCTTCGGGCGCAACAATATAAACCAAATCCAACATTTGTGTTAATGCACATTCGGCTGCAAAAATTACTGCACCAACATAATCCCTATTTGATCCGACAATCAATATTGAACCGTTTTGGCCTTTATGTGAATCAGCTAATGGTTTTTTAAGTTTAAGCAAATCACCCCTACCAACATACTCCTCCGCCACTCTTGGAATTCCAATATCAAGTACTTCAACATTGCCTGTGTATGTTTGCTGAGCTAGATTCAAGCCTACCTTCTTTTTATGTAAAGTCAATGTCGTATGAGCAACCACACACTTATCCTGTACTTCACCATTTTCAGGATCTAAACCTGAAGGAATGTCAACGGCAATTGTTATTGCAGGAGCATTGTTAATTATGTCAATCGCTTTTGACAATGGTTGTCTGAGTTTTCCATTAACTCCCGTGCCCAGCAATGCATCCACTATTATGTCGGAACTATCAGGTTTTAATTGTGTTGAATCAGAAATTACCGACAACTTAAGATTTTTGTCTGTTTGAGCTATAATCTTTATTGATTCCCAATTTATCCTAGAATCCTCATTTTTTATTCTTTCAGCTCTTGCAAGCAGGAAGAGTTTTACCTTGTAACCATGGTTAAGCAAATGTCTTGCTATTACAAAGCCATCTCCACCATTTCCTCCAACACCCGAATATATTGATACCCTATTTTTTGAAGGAAAACTGTTTACAATATAGTTTACTATGGCTGAACCTGCATTTTCCATCAGCACCAAGGTTGGAATATGATTATATTCCGTGTTTTTATCTGTTGCCCTCATTTCTATTGGTGTCAGTACATCTTTCATCTTTTACTCACCATGAAAAATTATTATTCCAACAATCTGATTTTATAATCCCCGAGATTTCCACCATAGTTGCCTGCCGAAATTTTAACAACATCCGGGATTGTTTTTATAGCTTTTATTGCTACTTGTGTTGCTTCTTTAACACTTTCTTCTGTTAATCCATCAAATACAATTTCATAAACGCCGTTTACATCTTCAGGCAATTTTGAGTTTACAACGCCCTTTAGAGTTGGACAGTATTCTTCATTTGTTGTTGCGGGCATGAATTTATATTTTTTTGATCCTACCTTAGAACCTGATGCAACTATTCCACCAGGAAATGGTGTGATAACACCAGGTATGTCGCGTACAGCATTCACAGCACTTTGAGCCGCTACCAATGCAGATTGTTGAGTTTTAGCCATGACAAACAAATTTCCTCCAGCCACCGCATCTACTATTCCAAAGTTTTCCTCTATAAGAAAATCCCCACTCATTACAGGTATTTTATACATGTCTTTACCGTATTTTTCAATTTTTTCCTGGTATCCGTCAGCAAAGAATGCCAATTTGAATCCAAGGTTGTCTTGAATTTCAGAATCTTCCAACAAATTGAATACCGCTGTTGTGGGAGCTGTCAGTACACATTGACCTATCCTATCAAGTAACTGTTTTTCAACCTTTTCCGTCTTGTTTTGGCATATGATTATTGAATACCCTGGTCGTCCATCGGGAGTTTCCCCTGGTGAATAATATCTGTCAATTCCCGCTTCTGCCGGGCTTGAAATAAATGAAGTTGCAAATCCTGTTGCTTCTGTTGCTGTAATTTTTGCCAATTGCCTTGTTGCTGCAGTGATTAAGAGGTGTGCTGCTTTTGTGCTGAATGCCTCTGCATATGTGTCTTCTATAATTAGTGAATTCATAAAAATCAATCTCTCCTATAAACCTTTTTTTTATTAATTAAAAATATTAATATGCTTTATCAAAAAAATAATGAAAAAAAATAGAATTATTAAGACTTTAGTCCATATCAATGTGGTCCAATACTCCTGTTCCAAAGAACGGCAACAACAACACTCCCAGTATAATTACCATCCATAATGATATTGCACGTTCAATCAATGTAACTGCAGTACTGACTGATGCTGCAACTCCTGCCATTGAATACAAGAGAATCATTACACCATCTATAGAACCCAATCCTCCCGGCAATGCAGGAATTATTCCAATTAATGTTGAAACGAGGAATACTGCTGCAATCATACCAAGGGATACGTGGACGCCAAATGCTAGAAATACCACGTACACTCTTAACAATTCAAGGAACCATACCAGAAATGAAATTACTGTTGCCAAGATGAGCAACTTTCGATCATTCATTATGTATCTTAAACTGTTTTGAAATCCGATTAATGAAGATTTAGTTTTTTCTTCGTATTTGTCAAGGTCTTTTGATATGAATCGTCTTAATTGTCTAAATATCCATTCTATTGTTAAGATTCCTACTGTTTCATTGATACAAATATAGATTATGAAAGCCAATAGAACAATAAATATTACCAATGCTATTAATAATAGAATAAACAGTGTAGTGCTTAAATGCAAGTAAAACATTAGGTAAGCTATTGCAAATATTGCAAGCACTGCAAATGGTATGGTGTCAAATAATTTATCACCCATTACTGTTGCAAAAGTTTTCTTAAAGCTTTCTGATGATTTTTTACTAAGGATATATGCTCTTACCGGTTCTCCACCACTTCGACCACTAGGAGTTAAATCGTTGATGGCAAGCCCTACAATGGTCATTGCAAATAATGACAACATGTTGTGTGGTATGTCCAATGATTTACAAATTAAGCTCCATCTAGTATTCCATAATGCTAGAATAATAAACTGAATAACCACTGCCAAGATTACATAGTTAATATTAGCAGTTTTAAGAGCTTCAATAATATGTTCTGGACCTATAAACAACACCATTGCAACCAGTATTATTAAACCTAAAGATAATAATCCTACAAGTTTTTTATAATCCATAATATCATCCATCGTACATATAGAGAAAATATACTTTTGATTATATTATTATTTAAGCAACTAATTATTATTTATTTTTAACTTTTGAATAAAAAAATTATATATTAGAAATGAATAATAAGATAATTATATCATGGAGTTATTGGATATGGTAGAAGTTATTATAATTGGTGGTGGAAGAGTAGGAATTCACCTAATAGACAAACTAAAAAGAAGAACAGGCTACAATGTAACCCTCATTGATAACCATAAGGAAATCACTGAAACCGTCACTAAAAAATATGATGACATCAAGATTATTAAGGGAGATGCCACCAACAAAAAAGTTTTAAAACGTGCAGGCATTGAAACGGCAGATATTCTGGTTATCGCTACAAGCAACGATGAAATAAATTTATTGATTGGAGTTACTGCTCAAAAATATAATTTGAAGAAAGTTATTGCAAGAACAACCAATCCAGACCATATTAAAATATTTAAGAAATTAGGATTGAATGAGGTTGTAAGTCCCGAACTTGCAGCTTGTAGCGATATTGAAAAGCTAATCATAAGTCCAAACGTTGCAGAAATAGCCATTAGTGGTAAGGGAGACTGTGAACTTATTGATGTTGAAGTCAAGTCAGGTAAAATAGTTGGCAAAAGAATTGGAGATATTAGTCCCTCCAAGAACTTCATTGTTGTAATGTATCATAAAGACAATAAGGTATTAATAGCTCAAAACGATATTGTTCTCGAAAAAAATGACAAGGTTACACTTCTTGTTAAGACTAATGCAGTTAAGAAAACCAGAAAATTATTTAGAAAAAGCGGTCTGCTACCAATATAAAAAAAGATGGGGAGAATTAAGACTATCAGCACTTTAATCTATAGTCTTGAAGCTATCATAACCGCCAGTGACATTTGTTCTGACACCTGGCTTATTGCATATGGTCCATGTCCAGGGAATAAACAAACAACATCCAAATCTGCAATTCGAAGTATTGATTTTCTCATCTGTTCTCTATCTCCTGTAGGAAGGTCTGTTCTACCAAAATTTCCTCCAGAAAATACTGTGTCACCGGATATTAAATTTTTTCCATTGTTTAAGCATATGCCTCCACGGGTATGTCCCGGTGTGTGCAACACTTCATAATCAAGAATCTTGTCGCCTTCATTCAATTCCTTAATGTCCAAGTCAGGAACCGTCATGCCAAATGATGCTGCCACAGTGGCATCTTCATCCTTATCCAATACAGTTTGCAAGTCAAGGGGGTGCATGTATATTTCATAACCGTATTCATCCTGCAATTGCTTGTCTGCCCCCATATGATCAAAATGACAATGCGTATTTACTATTTTATTAATATCCTCCATTTGAATACCTGATTCCTCAACTGATGCTTTTAAGTAAGCAATATCAGTACCGCTTCCAGGATCAATTAGCACGTCCCCTATTATGTAGCTGTTGGAGTCTCGTCCCCTTCCCATTATTACCGTAATATCATCTAACATATCTGCCATTATTTCACTCTCATCTTATTTTATGTTTAAGTCCTTGATAACCATAGGTTTTTCCAAACAATTTGAAATAGTTCTTAGAATTTTGTTCAAAACCTAGTTTTCCATAGAAATAGATTAAATATGGTTTATCATATTCAACATCCAATAATATGTTTTTGCATCTTAGCTGTCTTGCCATCTGTTTTGATTTTTCAACAAGCTTACTTCCAAAACCTTGATTTCTATAATTCTCCTTCACATAAAGATTTCCAATATAATAGTCATTATCCCCCCTATATGAAGCAAAGAACTTGCCGAATGCAAAATTCAACACTATTGACTTATGATTCATAGAGGAAAGACTGTTCAATGCATTGTATGTACTTTCATTGCTAATTGAATTTGTTCTAAATGAAATTATCATACCCCTTACTTCATCGGGATTGTCTTCATAAATAAGGGTGATGAAATTTCTATGATATTCATTTAAATAATCATTATTTATTAACTCTACTATCGCCTTAACTGAATCTGTTTCATCCTTAAATAGCTTAGTAAAAAGAAATTGGTCAGTTAAGTAAATCCATTTAGCAAAAGTTTCTATATCATCTTCATCGTTAATTTTTCGAAAACCAGTCATTTAATCACAATTTACAATAACTAATAATATTATTATTTTTAACAAATATAAAATTTTTAATATTTTGTATGACAAAATTAATCCTATGCAGACTAAGACAATTCTTCTAAATGATATCGATTATGTTACCCGTAATGATAAACCAATCGTAAGACTATTTGGCTATGACAACAGCACTAAAAAAAATGTTATTGCATTTGACAGCAATTTTGTACCTTACATGTACGTTTTAGCATATGATACCACCGAATGCATGAAACAGTTGCAAGAGCTGGGCTTAAACAATCTGAAAATAGAAGAAAAGATTGATATAGGCACAAAAAGGGAATTTATTAAAATTATTTTAACCCATCCCCAGGAAGTTCCCAAATTAAGAGACAGCATCAAGGATTTAAGCCAAGTAAAGGAAATAAGAGAATACGATATTCCCTTTTATAGAAGATACCTGATTGACAAGCAAATAACTCCACGCAACATTATCAAACTAAACGGACACATGATTAATCATGAGGATATTGAAGATTTGAATGTTGACGATGATATTGAACTTTTTAAGTTGGAAGAAGACCCGATTGATACCAATAAAACCGTGACAAAATATAAGATTTTGAGTTTTGACATTGAAGTATACAATGCAGATGGTATGCCAAATGCAGAAGATGATCCAATCATCATGATGAGCCTCAGCGGAAACTATGGTTTTAACAAGGTCTTATCAACAAAAAAATCAGATAAAGACTTTGTTGAAACTTTAGAAAGTGAAAAAGATATGCTTAAGCGTTTTGTTGAAATCATTAAAAAAGAAAATCCCGATTTGCTGGTTGGATACAATTCAGACAACTTTGATTTGCCATACATTAAAAAGCGTGCTGACGTTTTGAAGGTAAAACTAAAGCTAGGACTAGACAACAGTAGCATCAAATTTATGAAACGGGGCTTCAACAATGCCGGAGTTATCAGAGGCAGAATACATCTTGACTTATATCTTCTTAGCAGACAGTACATGAATTTGGAACGTTACACACTAGAACGAGTTTATGAAGAATTGTTTGATGAAGAAAAAATTGATGTTCCCGGAGACAAAATCTTTGAATACTGGGATTCAGACGATGAACGCCTAGAGGAACTCTTTGACTATTCCATGGATGATGCAAGAACTACCGTAATGATTGGAGACAAGATAACACCCCTTACCATTGCCCAGGCAAGGCTTGTTGGTCAACCATTATTTGACATTGCCCGTATGACAACGGGGCAAATGATTGAATGGTACTTGATGCTGAAGGCCTACGAAAAAAACAACATCATACCCAATAAACCATCCAGCATGGAATATAATGAACGCAGAATGTCAAAAAGAAATGAGGGAGGTTATGTGAAAGAGCCTGAAAGGGGACTTTTTGAACATATTGCATATCTTGACTTTAAAAGTCTATATCCCTCAATCATTATTGCCCAGAACATCTCGCCAGATACCATTACTGATGGCGAAGGATTAAATGAGGACGAATACTATCTTTGTCCAGAAAATGGCTATAAATTTTTAAAGGAACCTAAAGGATTTATACCATCAATTATTGGAAATATTCTTGATGAAAGACAGAAAATTAAGGCCTTGATGAAGGAGGAAAGCGTTCCTGAACAAAAAAAGGCCTACGATTTTGAACAGCAGGGCCTTAAAAGGTTAGCAAATTCAATGTATGGAGTTTATGGTTATTCCAGATTTAGATGGTACAAAAAAGAATGTGGTGCTGCAATTACAGCTTGGGGAAGAGAGTATATTCAGAATGCTATGAAAAAATCGGAAGAATATGGATTTAAACCAATATATGCTGATACTGATGGATTTTATGCAACATATGTTGGAAAAATAGAATAATAGATATAGATATATAAGTGAATAAAAATATAAAATTAACTAGTGAAAAACAGGAATTGTATTTATGAAGCTTACGCCTTTGCAAACTATAATATTTATTGTAATATTGGCCGGGATAACATGGGGTACCTACTGTGCTACAATGGACCAGTTGCCTAACTTGACTGGAGTTGTAGTTGGAGACACCAATAATCCCTCCACCATCAGCAATCAAACGATAGGAACTGTATACATATCAGAAGATAAAGCCCAAAACACTTCAGTCGTTATAACGAACAATACAAAAATATACAGGGAAACAAAGGACAACAAGCAGATAGAAACGGACATGAAACTTCTTAAAAAAGGAAGTAAAGTTGAAGTCTATACCATTGGTAAACCTACCAACACCATTCCTCCCCAAATAGAAGCGGAAAAAATTATTATTAAACAATAACCCCTTCACACACATTTTTTTCTAAATAAATTAATCCTGTGGATACCGGGATTGCTTGGATATTACTCCTTTTTTTATGACTACTCCCTCGTTTTGCAGTATAAACTGTTTGAAGTAGCTATGATTACTTCCTGCATATCCACCTATTGTCCAGTCAGACTTTACAGTTCTATGACACGGTATTAACAGTGGAAAATAGTTATTTGACAACACATTTGCCACTGGCCGTGCACTATTGGGTTTTCCAGCCATTTGTGCAAGCTTTTTGTAAGTTGTTACCCTTGCATGTGGAATTTGACTTTGTTGAATCAATACTTTTCTTTGAAACTCTGTTAAATCACTTAAGTCAAGTTTTTCTAAATCAAAATGGATATCCTTACCCATTATGATATTTTTAATGTCTGACATGAACTGATAAACAAATTCATCAGGTTCTGTTTCGGTTATTACTCCATTAAAACGTAATTTGCCATAGTTCTGTTTTCTTGTTTTTAAATCAGGGAGCAATACCTGTTTTAATAGTTTTGTCTTATTATCCCATACAACACCTATTTCACCTATTAAAGAATTGAATTGAATATATTTAAGAGTTCCCAAATTTTACACCAACTATTAACCTAAAAAGGTAGTTATACTTTATTACTTATTTATTTTAAGTATGATATAAATTTTATTTAAATAATAATAAATTTAATAAAAAAAGTATTACCAACCTTCAATAAAAAACATACAAAGACGAAAAAATAATCAAAAAAAATATCATAAAAATAATGGGGTCACAGGGATTTGAACCCCGATCCTAGGATTTCTCTTGTCTCAGCACTCCAATTGATCATCATCGTTATGCCTCAGTGTGCGCACTTTCTTCAAAGACAACTGGAGTCCCAGATGATGCCTGATTACACTATAACCCCATATATGTAAATAACGTGCTAAGAATACATACTAGGATTAATTAAATATATCTAAAAACTAATATATAAACTTTTCCAAGAAAAAAATAAAAAAAAATAATAAGAAAAAACAACTAAATTTTTTCATCCTCGTCAAGAGCCACTCTCATAGTATCAGAATCCTGTGGCATATACCTTAAGAAATCATCAGCTGCCCTTCTAACATCAGAAGAACCGATAATATAACGACCTGCAATAATAATGTCAGCACCATTGGAACGAGCTTTATTGACCTTATCCGGAGTTACACCACCAGCAACAGCAATTAAACCTCTTTCACCAAGTTTAGCCTTAATCTCCATAATGTTACCCCACTCAGATTGCTGCTCATCATCATTATCAGACATGGTCTCAGAATCAATGTTACGATGCAACAATACAATATCAGGTTTCAACTTAAGCTCATCAAGCTTGGATGGAATGCATTTAACATTCATCATATCAAGAATAGAATAAACACCCTGCTTAGTACATTCATGAATAGCCTTCTCAATAGATTCGTTGGTACCAAGACCAGAAATGGCAACAGCATCAGCAGTTTCATCAGCAGCCATCTTAACTTCTACTCTACCAACATCCAAAGTTTTCAAATCAGCAATAATAAAGGCACCAGGCCTTTCTTCCCTAATTTTACCAATAATTTCAACACCAAATTTTTTAACAAGAGGAGTACCAGCTTCAATAAGAATTCTTTCACGTTTTGGTAAATCTCTTATTATACTACGCATCTTATCTTCATTATCAAGATCCAATGCAACCTGCAAGTAAGGTGGATTCCATAATTTCATAGCCTTAAATCCCATAATTGGATGAGTACCCCTATCTTTCTCTGCTAACACCTTGTCAACAGATGGATATTTATCAAATGCACGCCTAATAGCAAGTTTGGTAGCACCATAATTATACTGATAAATTTTACGATAATCTTTAGCAGAAGGATCAATAAACACATTAACCATCAAAACCAGATCCTCAACCAAATCCCTAGGTATAATCTCCTCTTCAACCGCATCAGCCACAGCCCTACCAACAGCCGTCTGAGCAGGACCAAAAATCTTACTGGCATCTTCCAAATTCTGCACAGTAACCTTAGGAATAATCAAAGTTGCAGGTTTAGTAGGCAAATTAGGTCTTATAACAGACAATAAAGGTGTATGACCAACTGACATACTAGCCATATTAGTAGCAAATGCTGTTCCAACAGGACCCTTCTTATCCCCAATAATTAAATCAATATGAGCAAGTTCAGGCCCATTACCAATTAAAGCTTCTCCTATTTCATACATAAGTTAATCTCCATAAATATTTTGATAACAATCCATTATAGATAATTAGATACTGGATTAAAATAAATCAATCTTATATTATACTAATATATATGTTATTTTTAGATAATATAATTAATCACTAAAAAAATTATTATAATATGACTATTAATATAATAAACATAAAGATAAGAAGGCGATATTTTTATGAAAATAGACACACACATCCATAGTAAGTATTCAAAGGACTCAATAACACCCCTAGAAGACATAATAAAATATAGTCAAAAAATAGGATTGAAAGCCATAGCAATCACAGACCATGACGAAATAGAAGGAACATGGCAAATAAAAAAATTAGAACACGAAGGATTACTGCTAATACCAGGAGAAGAAGTAAGCAGCAGTGAAGGACACATCATAGCACTAGGAATAACCGACTACATAAAACCACTGCAAACACCACAGGAAACAATCGACCAAATCCATGACAACGCAGGAATAGCAATAGCAGCCCACCCCTACTGCTATTACAGGAGTGGACTAGGAAACATCGTACAATCCCTAAACATTGACGCAATGGAAACCATGAACTCAAGATTTATCCTCGGAATATCAAACCACCTGGCAAAAAAAGTATCCAAAAAGAACAACATACCACCAATCGGAGCAAGCGACGCACACTTTATAAAAGGAATAGGCAGATGCTACACACAAATAAAAGAATGCGACAGCGTAGACGAAATACTAAAACAAATAAAAAAAGGAAACACAGAAGCACATGGAGAAAGAACACCACTAAACCTGATAGCAAAAGAAGTAATAAGAAAAAAGGGAAGAAAAACAAAACCAAAAACCGACTACGAATAAACAATCAACTCATAAAAATGACCCTTCACAACCCTCTTTGAAGAACAACAACTATGATAACCTCCAGAAACATTTTCCAAGAGCGTCTTGTTCAAACTCAAATCCTTAAGGGAATAATTATAACCCAAAAGAATATCACTCGCCAAGCCAACACTCTCCCCATCACCCTCACTCAAAGACAAAAGCAATGACTTCCCATAAACATCAGTACCAGAAAGCAAACTCAAAAGATCATCCGAAACAGAAACATCCCCCACAAAGACATCCTGATTAACAACATACATAACCCCAATACAAACCACTAAAAGAATCAACAACGCCAACAAAGCATCATAAATTAAAAACTGTCCATTACTATTCATATCTACTATTTATCCACCTCACAATATTATCCTTCTTCTTAATAACATCCAACGTTACATCATCAATACGCTTAACAGCATCATCAAAGTCAACAAAATTAAACCCATCAACAACCTTCTTAACAGGAGTATAAGCAGCTTCCCTAAATTTAGGCTTTAAGACAGAAACTGAAGCATCCTCATCCTCAACAACAGTCAAGCCAGAATCATCAACAAAGCCGATAACATCCGCCCTAATACCATTAACACTCAACACATCCAAAATATCATCCACAACATCCTCAGAAACGACAATCATAAGAGAATCAATAGATACACCGAAAGGATCAATATCCAAATCATTGAGCATAGCCAAAACATGAGGATTAATCAAATTCTCAATTCTCTCCCTAAACAAATGAATTCCCAAACCAGTAGACTTGTTAATCTCATTACAATCGCCATTAATACCTCCATTAGTAATGTCAGTCATGGCATGAATATCATCAACCGAATTCAAAACAACAGAAGCCCTAATAAACTGAACATTCAAAGTCTCCCCAATAACATCAGAATAATTGTTATAAATGGCAGTAGTGGTAATAGTACCACCACCAGAACCCTCAGTCATGATAATCACATCACCCGAGACAATATTACTTCTGGCAGTAGGTTCATCAACAGACGCACCAACGGCACCAACGGCACCAACCAGCCTATCTCCAAGAACCATATCGCCACCAACCCTAAGTGTACTACCAGAAACAAGAGGAACATCAGTTAACTCGCTAACAGCACAAACACCAGAAGTAAAATCCAACAACTTAGCAATATCACCATCATCAGCCAAATGAATATCACTGATTAAGGCAACAGGCTTAGCACCCATAACACACACATCACGTAAAGTAGCCCTGGCAGTATGAAAACCTGCTAAAAAAGGATAATCTCCCAGCCTAGAATGAATACCGTCAATAGCAGTTGTGATAAATCGGGATCCGTCAACCTCAACTACACCACCATCATCCTGAGCAGTTGGATTAACAAGAGAATCAACACGAGTATTTCCAATAATTTCGGCAATTTTACTGTGAACATAGAAATCTCCCTGACCCCTAGAACCAACACCAAACTCGCCCATATGAATGCCAGTCTCAGGATAAGTTAACAAATCAGTCCTAGCCAAAGACTCCGTAACAACAACCTCATCAAAAACAGCCTGAGACAATTTTCTGGAATTCTCAACACCAATACCCTTATAATACTCAATAATAGAAGTCAATCTATCAACAATCTCCTCCTCATCCCAGGATTCTCGTAAACACCTTTTAACAAAATATTCCATATCCATAAAAAAACACCATTAATAAAAATAAATAAAAAGGTATGATAATATCTATGTAAAAAACAACTAATAAAACCATCACACCCAAAAAAAATCAATCAAGAATATCAACAAAATTCCTTAAAATCCTAAGACCCGCACGTCCACTCTTTTCAGGATGAAACTGAAGCGCAAAAGTATTGCCAACACCAACAGCAACAGGAACATCAAACCCATAATCACAAAAAGCCGTAACAACACCAACATCATCAGGACTAATATAATAAGAATGAACAAAATACATAAACTCCCCATCAACACCATCCAAAATACTGACATTATTGACAGAAGAATCAACAACACTAATCCTATTCCAACCCATTTGCGGAATCTTAAAAGAACTATCCAAAACAAAACGTTTAACAGTACCACCAAAAATACCTAAACCATCAACACCTGGAGTCTCCTCACTAGAATCAAACAACAACTGCAAACCCAAACAAATACCAAGCAAAGGCTTACCCTCATCAACATGAGAACGAATAACATCAACAAAACCAGAAATATTATCCATAGCAACACCATAAGCACCAACACCTGGAATCACAAGAGCATCAGCATCAGACAAAACATCCTTATCAGAGGAGACGACAACATCCACACCAATACGCCTAAAAGCATTAAAAATACTACGAATATTACCACTGCCATAATCAACAATAACAATACCACTAATAATAACACAACCTAAAAAAAAAGAATTTGAAAAAAAGAGAAAAAAAGAATTACCTGTCACCAGAAGGAGTTCTGGAATCATAATAATCCTTAATTCTAACAGTATCGTCCAAATCAGGAGTAGAAACCTCATGCAATACTGTATTCTCAATAGCAACGATAGTATGAGGAGTATTAGGCTCAATACGAACAGTATCCTTCATACTAAAGTACTCACGTTTATCCTCAAAGCCAATATAACCCTTACCACTAACAATATACATCGTCTCATCCTTATGAGGATGATAATGGAAACTGGTCTGATAACCCTCCTTAATAAACAACTCCTTAGTCAAATACTTATCAGTATAAATAAGAACCTTCTCATAACCCCAAGGTTTATCCTCCCTATTCTCATACTCAGACTGAACCTGCTGCAACTCCTTATTAGTATCCACAGCCATCCAGAACAAACCATTCTCCTTATAATAACCAAGCTTCTTACTCTTAGCAAGCTCAGGAAAAATAGTCTTCTCAATATCACCAGTCTTATAATTACCAAAGTCAAGCTTACCCTTACTGAAGTAAACACCACCATTAATATAATAATCTAACAAAGGCTTTTCCTTAAAAGAAACAATCCTATCCCCAGAAAGCTCAACAATACCATAAGGCGAAGTCATCTGAGTAACAAAAATATTAAAATCAAAAGGAGACTTTTCACCATCCTCAATCATCTTTTTAATACTCAAATCAGCTACAACATCCCCATTACGAATAACAAACTGAACATCATCATCCATATACTCCATACCGAGACGAATAGCATTCAAAGTACCAAGAGGCTCCTCCTCCCTAACATACTCAATATCAACACCCATATAAGAATTACCATAACGTTCTTCAATTTTTTCGCCTAAAAAACCAGTTAAAAGTATTACCTTAGAAATTCCTGCACTCTTAAAGTCAAATAACTGCTTATCCAAAATAGTATAATCTTCCTTAAGTTCTACCAATGGCTTTGGAATAGTCTCAGTAACTGGTCTAAGCCTCTTACCAAAACCACCACATAGAATCATACCTACCGTCTCTTTCATTTGAATCACTTATAAACATTAAACGATAACCATATGTTATCTACTAAATAAATCTTTAAACTTTATGATAAATAAAACTTATCAAAAAAAAATCATAAAGTCGTAACAAAACAAGAATCCTTCTCAACAATAACAGTATGCTCACTCTGAGCAACCACACAACCAGACTGCTCCCTACAAACAGGATAAGGAAAAACAGCCCTCGAAGAAACCAAAGGCTCAAAAGCAACATTAAACTCATCCAAGCCCATACTACCATCAAACAAATGACGAGAAGCAAACGGAAAATAAGTAAAATCCTCACGAACACGTCTCAACAACAAAGAAGACTCCGCAGACCTAAAAGGACGATTACGCAAATAAGAAAAAATATTATACAAAGGAACATCAATAACATGACCTATACCACAAGTCGCATAAGGCTCAATAGCAACACAATCACCCTCATTCAAACAGACAGAATCATCAACACGACAATTAGGAATAGAAACGCCACCATGCAACTTAAACCTGCCAATACTATGACCCGAAAGATTAACAACAGACTTAAAACCATAAGACGAAATAGTATCCTCCACAACACGACCAATATCCCCAACACTCACCCCATCACATAAAATAGACAAAGCATTCTCCAAAGCAGCCTCAGTAGACTCAACAAGCAACTCCCTCTCAACCAAAACATCCTCTCCAACAACAGGATTCCCCTCATCCAAACGACCTGGCATAAAAAGAGGATTACCATCAACATCCACACAATCAACATTATTACCCTCAACAACAACACTAACAGCAGAGTCAGAAACAAAACCATTCACATGAGAACCCAAATCAATCTTAACAAGATCCCCCTCACACAACAAAGTATCATCAACAACAGAAGAAGTATAATGAGAAGCAATATCATTAATAGAAACATTACACGGAAAAGCCAAACCAGCACCAGCAGACCGAATCTCAGACTCAACCCATTCAACCAAATCAAAAACTCTCATACCCGCGTGAACCTTCTTAACAGCCCCTTTACGAACCCTAGAAGCAATCCTACCCGCCTCAACCAACTCATCAAACATAGAAACCACAACAAAATATCTATAATAATATATCTATAAAACAAATATAAAGAAATTACCAAAAAATAAAATACTAATACAGAATACAATATAATATAATATAAGAAAAAATAACAAAACTGAGATGATAATATGAACATAATCTTTACAGGAGACCAGATATTTTTACTAACTCTAGCAATAATATTCGCAATAATGGTAATAATCATTGTAGTAGAATGGAGAAAAAACAACAAATCACGAAACGACATAATCCTACTAGAAAAAAAAAGCGAACTAAAAAAAATAGAGTTAGTTGAAAAAGACTTAGAACTTAAACAAAGAAAAGAAAACCTAACAGAACTATCCGAGGAAGATCAAGAAAAACTAAAACAAATAAGACTAAACACTGCAGAAATAACCGCAAAAGTCGGACTATTAAGCACACAAGTAAATGAAAGAGTCGAACAACTAGAAGCAAAAAGCGAACTAGTAAAACTACAAAAACTAACACTAGAACTAGAACAAAAAGACAAAGAACTAGAAAAACTACTAAATAAGTAGGTGAAAAAACATGGACCCTGCAACAACATTAGCAATCATCATACTAATTATTGCGATACTCATATTACTATACTATTACCTTCAAACAACAAACAACAAAGTATACCAAAGCATCCATTCACAAGCATCAGGAATAACCTCAAGAGTAGCACAAGAAGAATATGTCAACAACTTCTCAGAAAAAGTCAATGGATTTAACAACAAAATCAAAGACAAAATACAAACAGAGGAAGACAAAGAACACCACTCAAAAACAGACATAATCTCCAAAAAAATAGATCAATTCATAGACGAACAAAGTGAACAAGTAATAAACGACTGGAATTTAGTAACCCACAAAGACCTAAACCAAATTATAGAAAAATATGACACACTACAAGAAGACTTAAACACATACAAAGAGACCAATGACAACAGAGTAACAGATCTTGAAGAAAGAGTAAACAAAATTGATGAAGAATTAACAAAAATTAAAAACTAATCATCCTTCTATCATTTATTTTTTATTTTAACTTATTTTACATACAATAATTAACAACAATAAAATTAATAACACATAGCGATTACATATCCCAACAAAAAACTATTCTATTAGAACAATATTAAATAAAAACATGTTTTAACATAATAGCATATTAACATTATAAATTATTGATTTAAATCCATTTATAACATCATAAATTAATAAGTATGACATTACTACCCCACGGCCTCTATCCTATTACCATAAAGTATAAATAGTATAAATTTCAAACAGTTAGTATAGTTATGTGTTTACTTAGGGTCAGTAGCCTAGCCTGGATAGGGCGTTGGACTTCTAATCCAGAGGCCGTGGGTTCAAATCCCACCTGATCCGCTTATCATTTAACATAAATCTATTTTTGTTATATTTTTTTTTAATATCAATTTTTGTTTTTATGATATTCATAATTTATAACATGACAAAAGGGTTTGTAGCTTAGCCTGGATATGGCATCAGACTCCTAATCTGAAGATCGTGGGTTCGAATCCCACCAAATCCGTTATTATTTATATTGAACTATTTATTATGAATATTATTTTTTTAAAATATTTTTAAAAATGTTGAACCGATATATTTATATATTAGTTTGAACTTAAATACATATAGCTCTATAGAGAGTTATGCTGTTTTAAATATAGCGGGGTGGGGTAGTCTGGTGATCCCGCGGGGCTCATAACCCCGAGAGCCCTAGTTCAAATCTAGGCCCCGCTACTTTAATTATTATTAATAATTATTTATGTTTCTATTTTTATGGTAAGCTGAAGCACAGTTAACGGTAATTTAATTTACTGAGGAAATTCCACACACTTGAATTAAGCATGATGTTCTTAATTGACATACACTAAGAAGTGTGACCCTGTTATAGAAACGATACGATAGGTCTAAATTTAGCGTTGAAAGATGATACAATTAGGTTGATGAGCTTAACGTAGATAATCGATGAAACGAACAATCCATGCAGTGCAAAAGTAAAATTGTTAAATGAACAAAAGGTAACTTGCTTAGATTAATACTGTGTTTAAACATGAAGTGGATTACTCTCAGCATGCCATAATTTTATTTGATTAATTCTCTTTTTTTAGTATTTTTACAATTTTATTATATAGAAAAAACTACACATTATATATTAATTAATAATTTTTACTGATACCATATTTTTAGGGGGAGTGTAGATTACTAAATCAAAAGTTATGATTATTTTAGGTAGTGCATCTGATTATAAAGTTGCTGAAAAGGCTATTAATGTTTTTGAGGAGATGAAGATTCATTATGATCTTCGCGTTGCATCTGCTCATAGAACTCACAAACGTGTTAAGGATATTGTCAGGAATGAAACTGATGAAGTTGAGGTTATTATTACTATTGCGGGTTTGGCTGCTCATTTACCGGGTGTTGTAGCTTCTTATACTACTAAACCTGTAATTGCTGTTCCGGTTGAAGTTAAACTTGGTGGTTTTGATTCTCTTTTATCTTCAACTGAGATGCAGTTAGGAACTCCTGTTGCTACTATGGGTATTGATAGAGGTGATAATGCTGCTTGGCTAGCTTGTCAGATTATTGCTTGTCATGATGATGAGTTGAGAGATGCTTTGAAGGTTTATAGGGATGCTTATGATGCTAAGATTCAGAAATCTGAGGATGAATTGATTGATAAGATTGCTGGTAAGTTTTATAATAGGACTGAGAAGAGTGATGTTGAATTAGTTGATGTTGATGGGGTTGGGATTAAGAGTGATACTAAGGTTTTGATTATTTCTGGTAATTATTCTAATATGGAGATTGTTCGTAAGATTATTCAAACTTTGGATACTTTGGGTATTGAGAATGAGTATAGAGTTATTTCTGCTACTAGAAGTCCGGATGAGTTAGAAAAATGTATTGAGGATGTTGATGATTGTGTTTCTCTTTATGTTGCGGTTTCTAGTTTGTCTACTATTTTAACTGGTGCTATTGTTTCTTGTACTACTAAACCTGTTATTGGTGTTCCTTGTTCTACTAGTTTGTCTGGTATTGATTCTTTGTTGAGTATGGTTGAGATGCCTCCTGGTGTTCCTGCTGCTACTATGGGTTTGGATGCTGGTGAAAACGCGGCTTTGTTTGTTGCTAGGATTTTTTCTGTTTATGATGATGTTGTTAGGGATAATCTTTTGGAGTTTATGAAAACTTTGCATAGAAATGTTTATTATGAATAGTGGGTGGTTTTTTATGTCTAGATTGATTGATGAGATTGGTGATGATTTTATTGTTATTGATGATGAAGTGTCTTGTGAGTATGAAGTTACTTCTATTCTTAAGAAGCATCCTCATGATACTTTAGTTTTTACTAATGTGAAGGGTTGTGATATGAATATTATTTCTGGTATTTGTAATACTAGAGGTAAGATTGCTAAGTCTATTGGTACTAATGTTGAGGGAATTACTAAGAGCATTATTCGTGCTACTGGTAATCCTACTGAGATTTCTGTTGTTAAGAATTTTGATGAGGTTTTTGTTAATAATATGGATGCTGATTTAAGTATGCTTCCTATTCTTAAGCATTATCCTAGGGATAAGGGGAAGTATATTACTGCTGGTATTGTGATTGCTAGAGATCCCGATTCTGGTCAGACTAATGCTTCTATTCATCGTATGTTGGTTAATGCTGATGATGAGCTTGGTATTCGTATTGTTCCTAGACAGTTGTATACTTATTATAAAAGAGCTGAAGAGTTGGGTAAGCCTTTGGAGGTTGCTATTGCAATTGGTTTGAGTCCTTCTACTTTGCTTGCTAGTACTACAAGTATTTCTATTTCGGAGAATGAGTTGGAGGTTGCTAATACTTTTAAGGATGGTGCTTTGTCTCTTGTTAGGTGTGAGTCTGTTGATATTGAGGCCCCTGAGTGTGAGATTTTACTTGAGGGTGTGATTTTACCTGGTGAGAGAAAGAGTGAAGGTCCTTTTGTTGATTTGACTGATACTTATGATAAGGTGAGGGATGAGCCTGTTATTAAGTTGTCTCGTATGCATTTTAAGGATAATGCTTATTATCATGCTATTTTGCCTGCAGGTAATGAGCATAAGTTGTTGCAGGGGCTTCCTCAGGAACCTCGTATTTTTAATAGTGTGAAAAATACTTTGCCTACTGTTAGGAATGTTGTTTTGACTGAGGGGGGTTGTTGTTGGTTGCATGCTGTTGTTTCTATTAGTAAGCAGACCGAGGGTGATGCTAAGAATGTTATGATGGCTGCTTTGTCTGCTCATCCTTCTTTGAAACATTGTGTGGTTGTTGATGAGGATATTGATATTTTTGATCCTGTTGATGTTGAGTATGCTGTTGCTACTCGTGTGAAGGGTGATGATGATATTTTTATTCTTCCTAAGGTTAGGGGTTCTTCTTTAGATCCTGTTGCTGAGATTGATGGTACTACTACTAAGATTGGTGTTGATGCTACTAAGTCTTTCCATAATTTGGATGATTATGAGAGGGTTAGTTTTACATTGGATGATTAGTGTTTTTTGATTTTTTTTCTTTTTACACTTGCAATGTATGTCTGGTTTTTTTGTTGAAATAAAAAAATAGGGGTGAATGAAAAGATTTCTTTTCATTCTATTTTTGGGGATTTTATGATTTTTTGAATTTTTTTCTTATTGAGGGGTTTTGAAAAAAAAATTTTAGTTATTGTTTTTTTTGTCTTTTCCCTTTTCTTACACTATAAATATAGTGTTTTTGTGAACTTCTCCTTGTTTAGAGATTCTTTGGTTATATCATAAAGATAAATAACAAAGCTACTCCCCTGTTCCAGAGGTTTGGTGGTTAAGCTAGGCTTTCTGACCGTGAACTTCCTGTTTTTGAGATTCTTTGGTTATATCATAAAGATAAATAACAAAGCTATCCCCCACGTTCCGTGGGTTTTTTGGGGGTCAATCGTGGGTTATAATCGTGGACTTCCCATATTTGGGATTCTTTGGTTATATCATAAAGATAAATTACAAAGCTAACCCCCATGTCCCATGGGTTGGTTTTTTTGTTTTTATATTTGCTTTAGTCCTTCTTTGAGTATATTTTTTGCTGCGTTTATGTCTCTGTCATGGTGTTGTTTGCATTTTGGACATGTCCATTCTCTTTCTTCTATTGTTATGTCTTTGTATAGGTAGTTGCAATTGTTGCATAGTTTTGTTGAGGGGAATTGTGAGCTTACTTGTATGAATATTTTTCCTTTTTTGTAGCATTTGTATTTTATCATTTGTGTTAGTTTGTACCAGTTCATTTTTTGTATGTTTTTGCTGTATCTGTGGTTTTTTCTCATTGGATTTATTTTTAGTTTTTCCATTATTATTATGTCGTATTCTTCTACCAGTTTTGTTGTTATTTTGTGGTATGTGTCATTTATTATGTTTTTCTTTTTTTGTTCTGCATTTTTGAGTTTTTCTAGTTGTTTTTGGTAGTTTTGGCTTCCGTATATTTTTCGTGACAGTTTTCTGTATTCCTTTTTTATTTTCTCTTCTATTTTTGTTAGGTCTGGTGCTTTGATTTTTTTTCCGTTTGATAGTGTTATCAGGTCTTTTATTCCTATGTCTATTCCTATGCATTTTTTGTTTTTTGGTATTCTGTTGTCGGTGTAGTATGTTGATATTATTATTGCGTACCATTTGTTGTTTTGTTTTTTTATTCTTATTTGTTTTATTTTTCCAAATTTGTTTTTTCCTGTGTGTAGTTTTAGTTTTCCGTATTCTGCTAGTGTTAATGTTTTGTCTTTTATTTTTATGTTTTTGTTTTTTTGTATTTTGAATGATGATGTTTCTTTGTATTCTGTGTTTATTTTTTCTTTTTTTATGCGTATTTCTGTGAGTATGTCGTGGTATGTGTTTATTGGTATTGTTTTGTCTATGTTGTTTATTTGTGGGTATTGTTTTTTTTGTTCTTGTAGGTTTTTGTAAAAGTATTCCTTGTGGTATTTTTGTTTTGGATTTTCTTTTTTGTCTTTTATGTATTGTTGTTTTAGGTTGTTGTATACTTGTGTGGTTATTTTTAATGTTTCTTCGAATTTTTTTGTTTGATCTTTTTTAGGGTAAATCCTGCATTTGTTAGACATTGTATATCTTATCATTATTTTTCACCACTTTTTGTTAATGTTTTTTTTCTTACAGTTTATAATTTATAATGTTTAGTATATAAATGTTTTGTAAATTAGTATTATTTTATAATAAATTTTATACATTGTATATTTTTTTATGAAAATTTTTGGAAAAAAAAATATGAGTTGGAGTTTATTGCTTAGAGGTTTATGTTTAAAAATTTCATGTTTGCTTTGTTGTCTGCGAATATGCTGGTTGAGTTTGCTTCTGAGTCTTCGAGTATTATTTTGATATCTGATGTGGAGTATGTTGTGTTATATATTGTTCCTTGGCTTGATGGATCTAAATAGAGATTTTTGGTTGTTGCGTTGTTTATGTAGATTGTGTATGTTGAGTTTTTTATTGCACCCGTTACTTGACCAACTTTTGTATCGTTTACGTATATTATTAGATTTTTGGACTGTTGTGGTTGGTTTGTTATTTCTGATGCTATGTTTAGGCTGGTGTTGTTTAATATTTCTAGTTTTGTTTGGTTGTTTTTGTCTTCTCCTTCAAGTATGTTTTCATCGGGTTTTAGGTTTCGTAGAAGGTATGTTTTTTCGAATATGCTTTTTAGGTCACTGTCCCGTACTACTGTTTCTGTTTTTACATTTAGTGAGTCTCTGGCCAATTCGGGCATTCTTATCAGGTCATTTTCGTTGTTTACTGCCTGCTCTAGCTGGTATTTATCATCGCCTATGTATATGTAGTCCCCATATTGTGCATGGAGCGTGTTTAGTGCCGTGTTTGGTAGCCTTATTAGTTGTTGTTCGTTTTCTAATGCGCTTTCAATCGTGTATGGTCCTCTTATGTCTACACTGTTTCTTGGTTCTGGTGAAGTTGATATTACAAGGTTTTTACTTGCCGGTTCTATTGATATTTCATTTGATGTTATGTTTACTGAGCCCAACAGTGAGATTACTATTGCCAAGAGTATGAATATTGATATTACCACTGGAAAGTGCATGTGTATGAATGATTTTAGTATTTGGATTGATGGCAGTTTACTTTGTTTGTATACTCGTACCGACATTCTTATTATTCGGAAGATATAGTATATTGAAATGAGTATTCCTGCCAGTATTATTAGTCCGGATAGGATTGGTGTTAGGAATTTTATGAAGAACAATCCGAATATTCCGAATGTCACTAGGGATAATCCCATTATTTCCATTCTGATTGCATTTCCAAGGTCGTCCATCATGGTTAAGCGACCGTATCCTATTGCACGGTCTACTATTGTCCTTACTACTTCGTTTGCCATGAGATTTAGTTCTTGGAGTGTTGACATTTCATGTACTATGTTTCCTATGTCTACTTCCTGTATTCTCATTCCCTGAGCATCTGCATCAAGTACGATTCCTATGTCTACTCCATAATCGTGTTCTAAGTCTATTCCATCAAGGAAGCTTTTTATTGATGCGAATTGTCCGCTTAGTGGTTGATCGAAGTTTAGTTCTGGGAAGAAGAATTGTAGTAGCGGTTTTGCTGTTAGTTCTGTTACTCTTCCTGCTTCTCTTTTAAATTTTGTTTTTGTTATGTCTGCTTCATCGTTTAGAATTGGTTTTATTATTGATTCTATTTGGATTCTGTTTATTTCTGATAGGTCTGCATCGAGGAATAGGACTATGTCGTTGGTTACTTTGTTCAGTCCTGTTTTCATTGCTGAACCTTTTCCCTTATTTTTGGAGTGTTTTAGTAAAATTACATCCTCTATTTTTGAAACTATATTGTATGTATTATCTGTTGATCCATCATCAACTACGATTATTTGTGTGATTGATTTTACTTGTTTAACTGTATCTATCACATGTTTTACTGATTTTTCTTCATTGAATGCGGGGATTACTACTGATACTTTCTTATCCATGCTTGTGTTTGTTGTTAAGTTATTGAAGAATAAGAAGGACAATGCAAAAATCAATAAAACGGGCAGTATCTGTAACATGTAATTCTCCTAAAATTAATTTTTCTTAAATATTTAATTATTATTAATAATTTTTATTGATTATAGTATAAATTATTTATTGGATGTTTTTGAGGGATGTGATTTTCTAGTGAGTTTTAAGAAATAGTTTTTTTTATATTTTTTTGGTGGAAAGTTTAAAAATAGCTTTTTTGTTTTTTGGTAGGGGGTATGTTTTTTAAAGTAGATTAATGATTTGGACCGTTTTAGTCCATTGAACGTCCAAATAATTGACCTACTAGTGTAACTATAATCATACCTACTATTATCACCAATATTATGGGTACAAAATCCATTATTACAACCTCATGTTTTTTATTAGAATATTATACTATACTATTTAATGTGGATAGTATATATTTTTTTTTATTGGTTTATTTGTTTGGTCTTAAAAATTAGTGTTTAGTAAAAAATGTGAGTTGAGAATTTATCTCTACATTTTTATGATGTTATGTTGCCTTAATAGTTTATTATTTTAAGAAAAATAGTGGAATGTGGGTGGGGCGTTTATACTTCAGGTGCATCTGGACCTACTGTATCCCCGTATTTGTCTATGAAGTACCATGACTTATCTTCCGGTCTTATATAGAATGTTCCTGCATATTCTCTTGTTTGTTTTTGGTAAGCTTTGACTTGGTATGTTCCGTCTAGGAATTTGTAGTTGTCCGTGTCTATTACCAAGTTGCTTTTGTCTAGTTGATCTTGAAGTATTGATATAATGTCTGCTGATGTGAGTTCTATGTTTTGGGTGTTTTGAGTGTTTTGGGTGTTTTGGTCTTGATTTTGATTATTTGTGTTTGAGTCTGCAACTGCTTGTGTGTTTGAGGCTCCGGTATTTGATAATGAGTCTGAAGTAGATATTGTTAATGGATTGTCTGAATTGATTGTTTGTGATCCTGATGATTGTGCTGATTCATTTGATTGTTGTTCCTGTTGTTGTGCTTGTGCTTCAGCGTTTGCTTTGTCTTGTGCCTGCTGTTGCTGTGCCTGTGCCTGCTGCTGTGCCTGAGCATCGGCTTGTTGTTGTGCCTGCTGTTGTTGATCTGTTTGTGGTGCTGTCAATGCTTCCGTTACTGGAGATTCTTCTGTTTCTACACTTGATAGTGGATTAAGTATGTCTTGTCCTGAGTTTATTTGGTATGTTGCTGCCACAATTCCAATTAAAGCTACTATTAAGACGGACAATAAAATTTTTTTATCCATCGTTTCACCTATGTTTAATTTTTTTTATAATATATTATATTGTACTTTACTTTCTAGTACTGTTTATTATATATATTAATATTATTTGTTTATTTTTTAGTATTTAATATTTTTTAATTTTTTATGTTAAATTCTGGTATTGCTTTGGTTTTGGTTATGTCTGTTATAATTGTTCTTGTTTTACGTTTTTCTGGATTTTCTACTTGATTTAAGAGTTCTTCAGCGTATTTTTGTGCGTTTTTGTATTTTGTTATTAATGTTTTTAGGTCGTCTATTGCATCTTGGTCTCCTAGGTATAGCCTTTCTTCGATGTTGTATAGTTCTGTGAATTCTTCTCCCATCATGTGCATGTTGATTGTGTCGGGTTTGATGAAGATTTTTATTTCTATGTCCTGTGATATTTCGTAGTATTTTCTTGGTCTTCCCCTTTCTATTTTTTGGTAGGATGGGTTGATTAGTCCTAGTTCTTCCATTGCTTTTAGGTGTCCTATGATTGCTTTTTGTCCCACGTTTAGTTGTTGTGATAGTTGGCTTACGAATCTTGGCTCTTCTGTTAGGAGTGCTAGTATGTCTCTTCTTGTTTTGCATCCTATTACATCCAGTACTGCTTCTAAATCCATATTATCACCTTGTTGTTTTGGTTTTTTTCCTATATATTATTATATTGTTATACCTATATAAATATTACCTAAGGTTACTAAAATACCATAAAGTATATATACTATTTTATTACAAGTTATTATTAACAAAAAATACTTTTATAACTTAGGGTTACTATAATAGTTAAAGCCCTTAAACTGACTTAAAAACAAAAAAGAAAATAGAAAAAACGAATAAGGGTGAACAGATGAGTGAAGAAGAAAAAAAAATAACAGAAGATGTTGAAACAGAAGAAAAAATTGATGAAGAAGTTTCAACCAACGATGAAGAAAGCAATGAAGAATCTGAAACAGAAGAAGAAAAAGAAGAAACGGTAGTTGACATCATAAAAAAACAGGAAGAAACAATACAGCAATACAAAGAAAAAATTCAAAGAACTCAAGCTGACTTTGAAAACTATAAAAAAAGATCTGAAAAGGAACGACTGGAATTTGTCAAATATGCCAATGAAGGTTTAATTCTTAAAGTACTGGAGGCATACGAAGACCTGGAAAGAGCTCTTGAAGTAGAAGACGACAAAAATCTAAGAGAAGGAGTCGAACTAATATACAAAAAAATGACCAAAATCTTAGAAGATGAAGGTGTAGAAGCAATAGAAACGGAACACCAGAAATTTGATCCTTTTAAACATGAAGCTCTAATGACAGAAAACAACGATGATTACGAAAACAACGAAATCATCCAAGATTTGCAAAAGGGATACACACTAAACTCAAAAGTAATAAGATACTCTAAAGTTAAAGTATGTAAAAAATAGAAAAAATAATTACGATAACAAATATAAGATATTAAAAAAAAATATAAGGTGATATTTATGGCAGAAGAAAAAGTAATCGGAATAGACTTAGGAACAAGTAACTCAGCAGCAGCAGCACTTATCGGTGGAAAACCAACCATCATACCAAGTGCAGAAGGAGCAACACAATACGGAAAATCCTTCCCAAGTTACGTAGCATTCACAGAAGATGGAGAAGTATTGGTAGGAGAACCAGCAAGAAGACAAGCAGTAACAAACCCAGAAAACACAATCAGTGCAATAAAAAGACACATGGGATCAGACTACAAAGTCAACATAAAGGGAAAAGACTACACCCCACAAGAAATCTCAGCATTAATCCTACAAAAAATCAAAAAAGACGCTGAAAGCTTCCTGGGAGAACCTGTACAAAAAGCAGTAATCACAGTACCAGCATACTTTGACGACAACCAAAGAACAGCAACCAAAGATGCAGGAAAAATTGCAGGACTCGAAGTACTAAGACTGGTAAACGAACCAACAGCAGCAAGCTTAGCATACGGATTAGACAAAAGTGACGAAGAAGACGTGAACATCCTCGTATTCGACCTTGGTGGAGGAACATTAGACGTAACCATCATGGAATTCGGAGACGGAATCTTCGAAGTAAAATCAACCAGCGGTGACACCAACCTCGGTGGAACAGACATGGACACTGCACTCATGAAATATCTCGCAGAAGAATTCAAAAAAGAAAACGGAGTAGACCTACTTAACGATGACCAGGCAGCACAAAGATTAAGAGAAGCAGCAGAAAAAGCAAAAATCGAACTATCAACAACCCTAACAACAGACATTAACCTACCATTCATTACAGCAACACAGGCAGGACCATTACACCTAAACATGAACCTATCACGTGCAAAACTCGAAGAACTCGTAGACCCAATCGTACAAAAATGTGGATCACCAATCAAACAGGCAATCAGCGATGCAAAAATGTCAAACAGTGACATTGACAAAATCATCCTCGTAGGTGGACCAACCAGAATGCCAGTAATCCAAAAATACGTGGAAGAATATGTAGGAAGAAAAGTAGAACGTGGAATCGACCCAATGGAATGTGTAGCAAGCGGAGCATCCATCCAAGGTGGAGTATTAGCAGGAGAAATTGATGACCTAGTACTACTTGACGTAACACCATTATCACTCGGTATTGAAACAATGGGTGGAGTAGCAACAAAACTCATAGAAAGAAACACCACAATCCCAACCAAGAAAAGCCAAATATTCACAACAGCAGCAGACGGTCAAACCAGTGTAGACATTCACGTAGTACAGGGTGAAAGACCAATGGCAAACGACAACACCACACTCGGAAGATTCCAATTGGTAGGCATTCCATCAGCACCAAGAGGAACACCACAAATTGAAGTAACCTTCGATATCGACGCAAACGGTATAATCAACGTATCAGCAAAAGACAAAGGAACCGGAAAAGAACAGCAAATCACAATCACATCAAGCAACAAACTATCAGATGAAGAAATAGAACAAAAAGTAAAAGAAGCAGAAGCACACGCAGAAGAAGACAAAAAACGTCAGCAGGAAATTGAAATCAGAAACAATGCAGACTCCTTAGTATACACTACCGACAAAACATTAGAAGAATTAAAAGAACAATTATCAGAAGACAAACAACAATTACTTAAAGACCAACAAGCAGAACTTAAAGATGCAATAGAAAAAGACGATTTAGATTTAATAAAAGAAAAATCTGACCAATTAGACAAAACAATACAACAAATAGGGGCAGAAATATACCAGCAAGCAGCACAAGCAGCACAGGCACAACAAGAAGCAGAAGCTCAACAAAACAATGGTCAACAAGCAAACGATGCAGATGACGACTCCATAGACGTTGACTTCGAGAAAAAAGACTAAAACTCTAAAGAACAGAGAAACAAATAGTTTCCCTAAAATTTTTAACAAGTTATATCCAACAAATAGGAAAAAATGGATTAATAAATCCATTGACTAATTTTTTCGTATTAAATAAAAGGGGATGTGTTATGGCAGAAAAACGTGACTATTACGAAGTTTTAGGCGTTGACAAAAACGCTGACAAAAAAACAATTAAAAAAGCATACAGAAAACTTGCAATGAAATACCATCCTGATGTAAACCATGATGCCGACGCAGAAGAAAAATTCAAAGAGCTAAGCGAAGCATACGGGGTATTATCAGATGATGAAAAAAGACAAAGATATGACCAATTCGGACATGCAGGAATGGATGGATTTAGTCAGGAAGACATATTCAACAACATAAACTTTGAAGACATATTCAGTGGCTTCGGCTTTGGAGGAGGATCAGGTCAGGGCGGATTTGGAAGCATCTTCGAAGACCTCTTCGGCTTTGGAGGATCTCCAAGGGCAAACAATCGTGGCAGAGACATAATGGAAACCATTGACTTAACTTTGGAAGAGGTTGCAACAGGAGTATCCAAAGATATGGACATAAGGCACATGAAAAGCTGTCCACACTGTAACGGTTCACGTGCCGAACCTGGAAGTTCCGTAAATACCTGTTCAAGCTGTAACGGTACAGGTCAGGTAAGACAAGTGCAAAACACTCCATTAGGCCAATTTTCAACAGTAAGTCCATGTCCGTCATGTAAGGGTGAAGGCCAAATCATTGACACGCCATGTAAGGAATGTCATGGAAGAGGCCTGACAAGCACCACAAACAAGATAAGCATCCCGATACCTGCCGGTGTTGAAACGGGAAGCAAACTGAGAGTGGCAGGTGAAGGGGATGATGGCATAGGAGGAGCTCCATCAGGAGACCTGTACGTTACCATCAACGTGCTACGTCATGACATATTTGAACGTGACGGCCAACATTTACACATTGAATTGCCAATAAGCTATGTGCAGGCATGTCTAGGAACAGAAATAGAAGTTCCGACCATAGACGGTAAAGGAGCTACGGTAAAGATTCCTGCAGGTACCCAGACTGGTACAACCTTCAAGCTACGTGGAGAAGGAATCAAACACGTAAACTGGAACGGTAAAGGAAACTTATACGTAAAAACCAAGGTTGTAGTTCCTAAAAAGTTATCCGACAAACAGAAGGAAATTCTTAAAGAGTTTGCTCTTGAAAGTGGAGAAGAAATATCCCACGTGAAACAGGGATTCTTTGATAAGGTTAAGGAGTCTTTAAACAAATAATTCTAACCACCACACCCCCTTTAATACTATATTTTTTTTAGAAAAACTTTTTTTAATGATTATTATGATAATTAACGATTCAAAAGTGAAGATTAACCTGGAACTTGGTGGAGTTTTGCATGAAATGCTAAGCTTTGAAATGGTTGACAGAATGCTCAGTCCCTTCAAAAATCAGGAAATTCTGCCAAAGCAAATGATAAGTATACCAAATTGCTATGCATATTTTAGTAGTGATAATGAAAATAATTGTTTTGTATGCAAAATTTATAAAACATCGTTTGGTACAGATATATGGATTATGTTAATGAAAGATGAAAAGGAAGGTTATGCACTGTACCAAAACCCCGAAAGTTTAGAATATGAAATTGCATGGTACCACAGCAAATTAGAAGAGCCTTTAGCACCTGATGAAGAGAAAAAACTTATAACATGCTACGTGCCAGAATAGTCTCTGAAAATTAATTGAGGTCCCAACTATTCTAATGAAAGATTTTATATCAATATCATATGCATAAGAATCATCGTCCGACATTTCATAAAAGACATGCAACGGATTGTCACAATACTTCAACATATAGTAATCAGGTAAAGATTGTATCAAATACAGCTCTGAAAGATTAAAAGATCTTTTAGCATCACTCATGAATTACAATAGTTTCACCTGAAAATATATCCGGCAAGTCACCCAAATTTTTGCAGCTGAAGGCAGCATTTTCTACCCCCAGACTTTTTTCAAAAACCTGATTAAAACTTTAAAATAAGCAGATTATAAATTCCTTCTAATTTACATAGAAAAAAATAAGATGATGGGAATAATTCATGCATTAACTTTTTTTAGGATAATATAAAGTCAATAGTGTTGCTAGCATGAATACGAATGTTGCTATTAGGCTAGATTCAGGTCCAAAAGTTCCTCCACCAATTATTGACAATGAATCCTGTTTGAATAAAAAAAGGGATGGAAATTGTATTCCACTAACATTAAAGCCAAATAAACACCCTTGAGCAAAATTCCACATGGTATGAACCAAACCGCATACCCATATGTTATCATATTTCCAGAATAGTATCGTATAGAATAATCCTGCAATGAAAAGATTAATCATTGCAATAATGTCAATGCCGTTATTTCCCATATGCATCAAAACAAACATCAGGTCACTGATTATAAATCCAATAAAAATACTGTGTCTTTTTGAAAAGTAGGTCATAATCCATCCGCGATACTGAATTTCTTCCGTAAGCGATTGAACAAAAAAAGCCAATAAAAACGGAATAATAAAATATAATTGGGAAGAATTAAAGCCCTTATAATCATAACTGCCCAATAAGATACCTAATACAACAACGGCCAAAAACATTAAAAATCCGATAATTAAACCTTTTAGGATTGATGCGAGGGCATTTTCTTTTGTTATACCAATGCTCATCAAATTTCTCTTTTCAATTTTAGTTACTATGAAAATATAGAGCATTGCCCTAACAGAATATAAAAAAAGGGTTAACAACAGGACATGTCCTACGATTGCGGGGTTTGAAGATGTTGACACAAAAAATTCCGAAGTTGCATGTATTAGCAATACTGAAAGGTACAGTGCTACAAATATCAGTACCTCTTTTAAGGTTGACATTCTGGGAACGTTTTTTCTTGTTTCTTGCAGTATCTTTGAAGAATTTGCATAGGAATTGATTCTGGAAAACATTTTCTTTATACCACTTTTTGATGTTTTGTTTTGTAGTTTTTAGCATTAGCTAGTAAATATATTTTGATATTTTTTAATTTAAAAATTTTCTTTATAAGAGTCATTATTATCAAATTCCTTATTTTCAAGAAATATGGGTGAATTATTGATAATTAATGCATTATGATTTTAAATGATTTAAAAATAGGAGGGAGGGGGAGGGGTTAAATTAAATCGGTTTAGATGATTTATTTTTTATAGCTTATTATATTTTTTGGAGTCTTATGTTTTGTTTGTTTCGGATTCTTAGGCTATTACCTGACTTATTAGGTTTTCATTGTTTGTTTCTATTTTTACGATTTTTCCATTGTTTAGGTATTCAAATTTGTATTCTGTTATTCCATCATCCATTTCAGTCCAGAAGTATCCTTCTTTACATGCAATGGTCTTTTTTTGGGTTGCTGGGAGGTTTATTGAGTCAATTTTTGAGTTTGTTTTTGTTCCGACTTTTATGTCAAGTTTTTCTCCGTTTGGGTTTCTGAAGTCTGCAGACACTTCTTTGTCTACTGTTGTTCCGTCAATGTGTTCTGAATCCCCTTGTTCGGAGTTGTCTTGATCAGCTTCTACCTGAGTGAATTGTGAAGGTATTTTAAATTGCAATCCTTCTAGTGTAAAGACGCCGTTTTGAACGTTTGATGTGGATAATGCAATGTCATCGGCACTGACTGCTGACAGGGTGCATATTGTTGCCAGTAGCACAAGTCCCAATAGCAATAATCTTTTTATGTTCATCTTTTTTCGCCTCTGATTATTCGATTTTTTTAGTGGTAAGTTGTTCTCACCTACTTATACCTTTATACTAGTGAGTATATAAAGATTTTCGCATGTAAGTACCTACTTGCACATTAAAAAAGAATTTTAAAGCAATATAATTAGTTTTTTATTATTTAAATAATTTTTTTATCCGAATAATAAAAATGGAATCCGTAACTGCCTTTTTAAACATATGGTTGTAGATGTAAATGTCACTCTGAAAGGCTATTTTTGTAGTATAAACTTTATTCTGATTTTGTCATTTTTTCCTCTTTTTAGAAAATAGTAATATACTAGAAAATACTTAAAGTTATATAATAATTAATGATGGTGATTTAATAAATGACATATGATGCTGAAGTTTTAGTTGTAGGCTGTGGAAATGTTTTGTTTAAAGATGACGGTTTTGGACCGGCTGCAATTGATGAGTTAGAAAAAAACCTGGAAAAACGACCCTTACCGGATAATGTGATGACAATTGATGCAGGTACCAGCGCACCGCATTACCTGTTTTCATTGCCCAATCCAATGTGGAGGAAGATTATTATTCTTGACATTGCGAACTTTGGGGGAGAGCCTGGAGACATTAAACTGTTATCCAAGGATGAAGTTCCGGTAGGAAAATATCAGGATCCTCATTCAATTTCAGTAGCTGATCCACTGGATGAGTTAGAGGAAGTTGAAATTGTTATTATTGCTTGTCAGCCGGAGAAGGTTTCATCACCATTTGTTGAGTATGGCCTAAGCGATAAGGTTCAGCAAGCCATACCTAAGGCTATTGACATTGTCTATGAAGAGGTGATTATTTAATACTTTCTTCATATCTTATTTTTCCGTATAATCCTCCCCTTCCCGGTATGACTTCAAGGGTGTTTTGTCTGTAGGAGTCTATTATTTTCGCTAGTTTTTTGTCGATTGTTTCTATTTCCTTTATTGCTATGTTGATGAGCACGTTTATTTCATTGTCGAAGTTTTTGATGAGGTTATCGTATCTTGTCTGAACGTATTTTGTTGTTATGCCCTTGTCGTGTGCTGTGCTTAAGAGTTCTGCCAAAGGCAGGATGTACTGGTAGTGTGGCCTGTCCTTGTTTGGCTGGTTGTTGTTTGCCAGTTCCTCTATTCTTGCTTTTACTCCCCTTTTTATTCTTCCACCGCAATCACATTTCATGTCTTTTTTTACTGCTTCATGTATATCATATATTCTGTAACATTTTATGCAGCCTGTCTCATGATATTTTCCCATGCGCGGATTAAATCCATAGTTTTCCAGGACCTTGTTGTCTTTTAATGAACGGCGGATTTCATTAAATGATAGTTGTCTTACTTCCATTTTATTGAATTCTCTGCCTATCCTGTGAGGCCAGGGTGAGTGTGAATCAGAATTTGAAAGAAAAGTGTAACTTCTCAATTCATCAATAGAATCTGCCAGCATTGAATCACTGGAAAGACCAAGTTCAACAAAGTCAGGCTTTCTGTTATAACAGTCAACTATTGAATCATATGACTTGTATATTCCAGTCCATGGAGTAAAAATGTGAGCAGGACCTAATAGGCAATCATAATCACGGGCAACATCCATTATTTCCTGCCCGTTCATTCTGAGTTTTGGTCTTCCGTCTGCATCCAAATTCTTTGCTTTAAACTCATCCCTCATCTGCCAAGCCGTTTCTAATGATGGTATAATCAAGAGATGATGAATTCTTTCGTTGTCCTCCACTTCAACGGTTGTAATAAAGTGGGTTTTGTTGTCTGGAATGTTATCTTTTGTTTTGTATATTCCAGTGTCGTCAATTTCTGTAAGGGAATTTTCCAGTTCTTCAAGCCATTTGGAGTGCAGTGCATCTCCTGTTGCAACGAGATTTAATCCCTTTTTTGCAGATTCGATTGCCATATTTTCCGGATTCATGTTCTTGGAAGTTGCCATCGAATACTTGCTGTGAACATGTAAATCAGCATTAATTATCATAGAAAATCATTTTTTTGGAAAAATAGTTTATTATATAAAAGGTTTGGAGAGGTTAGGAAGTATAACTATCCAATATACTGTAAGTCCTCATTTGGGTTAGGTCTTGGTGGTTCAAATCCTACAGGATTAAGGTTTTGTGTAGCGGTAATTTTTTGCAGTGTATCTTCTATGCGTTCATCCAATTCAGATAAGTCAAAGTCAAACTTGAGAAGTTCAAACAATACTTTCAATACGCTTTTTGCTGCCGCATCATCTATATAAAAGCCTGGAGTTTCTCCCATAAGACAGGTGGCAGGTATTTCCTTTTCTTCAGCATAGAATAACAGTAAGCCTGATGCGCCTATTATTGCTCCGCCGTCATCCTTTCTGATTTCTGAATTGTCAATGTTTAAAACTTCTTCCAATGATTCTTCGTTATTGGATGCTACAAAGACTCTGCTGTTTTTTACCATTTCACCAGTGCCCAGTCCACCCAATGTGAATATTTTGGAAGCGTTCAGGTCTTCAAAGTAGTCTATTAAAACCTTGCATATTGCAATTTGTCCTTCAAAATCTGCTCCCTGAGTATTTCCTGTCAGCAATACTATGTCCTGATTGTTTTCACCCAAATCCTTAACGTAATAGAATTCGTTTTTCATGTGTTCTATTAGGCCATTGTTTTTCATTGTCACTTGTGGTGGAAAATAATCTGAGTTTAGTTCTGCAAATTTAACTGCATCAAAGCTTTTGATTATTTCATCGACAACAATTTTTCCGACAAATCCTATTCCTGGCAATCCTTCCAGTATTATTGGATTTTCTAAGTTTACTTCATCTATTTCCTTTATTATTGTTTCGTTTACCATTATTATTCCCCATATTGTTCTTGTTGTTTTTTTAGCATACGTCTATACTTTCCATATTTATCCTGTGGTGAAAATCTTGCTGGGAATATTACTCCAGTCTTCTCGTTACACTCTGGACATGTCTCCTGTAAAGTGTATTCGTTGCAGTTTCTACACTTTCTCATCCGAAATTTCATAATACTATTATATTTGTAACCGACTTTCTTATACTTTATGCTTGAAAGTTACACTTGCAATATATGTCTAAAATTTGACATAATAGGTGAAATGTTATTTGAACTGTGACATGAACTCTTCAAGTTCACCCTTAATTTTACCTAACTGGCTTGACCCTATATGTCCAATATATGAATTATAACATACTAATGTAGAATTTTCAATCAGGGCATGCATTGGAACTGCATCCAATTCGGGTGGAAAATACTGATCTTCATAAATTGCTATTATTAGAGTTGGAACTTTGATGTTTGAAACTTTATCAGTTAAATCATAGTCGATGGAAGCTTTATTGCGGTAGTATGCATCATAAATGTTTTCTTCTGAGTCTTCAAGTGCAAATTCGTCCATGAATGAGTTGATTTCATCCTTGTCCAGGTCCATATAGTACTGTCTTGAAAGTCCGAATGAATACATTGCCTTACTTGCTATCTGCAGCGAACGCTTGCATGTTGCATCCTTTTTGCCGAATTCTGGGTCGGATTCTATTATGTCATTCATTACCTTTCCAATGATGTAGTTTTGTCCGCCAACCTTGTAACTGCTTACCAGTGATATCATGAATGAAATGTCATCCGGATAAAGCGTGGCCCAGGTTACTGCTTCAAAGCCACCCATTGAATTGCCGATTAGGCCCAATGGTTTTTTAATATTTAATGCTTCCCTTATGAATTGTCTGTTAAAATTTACCATGTCCAATATGTTGTATTCAGGGTATTGGTTTAGCAAGCCACTTGTTGAAGGGCAGCTGCTGCCTGGAGTTCCCAATGTTGAAAGGGATACGAAAAAGAATTTGTCCGTGTCAAAGGGCAGGTTTTCTCCCAATGCTTCACTTATTCTCTTGATGGATCCATAATTTCCTGTTGTTCCATGGAAATATATTATTGCATTGGTAATGTATCCCTCTTCATCATAAGCAGGTGTTCCCAGGGTTAAATATTCTACTTCCTGATTTTTTAGAGTTGCATTGTTGGTGAATGTGAATTCCTTTAGGGTATAATATTCTGGTGGTATTGATTCAATATCCATATAATTCCTCAAAAATAGTGTTTTTAGTTAATAATAATAAGTTTTAATAAAAAAAGTGGGAGTATAAGGTTTAATCATCAAGTTCACGATGGAAAGTACCTTCGCCATCATTATCCTCAATGAATCCTATACACTTGTCAGCTGATTCTCTGAGTATTTTCTCAGCCGTAGGGTAATCCTGTGCTGTTACCATCACTCTGTATTTAGGTGCACCGACACATTGAACTTCAACATTTTCTGATTCAATAGATTCTAAGGCATCAATGATGATTTCCACACCATTTGGTTTATATGAGGTTATGTCTACATAACCTGTGATTTGCACTTCCGGAGTTGAAATGTTTTTCTTAGCTACATCAGTTATTGCTTGTGCCCATTGTTCATCGACATCTATTGCTAATAAAACTTCTTCACCCTCATCGGACGCTAACTCAAATCCTTCATATAAGTCTCCGAATTCTTCCATTATTAGGTATCCAACTTCATCATAAGCTTCATCTAATGATTTGTTGATGGATTTTGCGGATATTTCTAATAATTTTTCTGCCTTTTGTTCTATTTTCCACTGCTGAATTCTTCGTGTCCGTTGATCTTCACGGATACGTTTAAGTGAAGCATCAACATGACCTTTTTTAGGATTTACTCTAAGTACACGTGCAACAATTTTCTGGTTTTCTCTTACATAATCTCTTATGTTTTTAACCCAACCGGAAGATACTTCGGATATGTGAATGAATGCTTCTTTTCCTTCGTATTCTTCTAGTTTTGCAAATGCACCGTAACCTAATACTTTATGAACTGTTCCAACAATCAGATCACCTTCTTCAGGCCATTCTTTGTTCATTCTAACCATATAATCACCTGGATTAGTAATCTATTGTGTTCTTATATTTAGTGGTTTAATACTTCTACAATTTGTGCGTAGATTTTAGAACGTCCACCTTTTGGTTCAACTAATGTTTTGCCACAGATGACACATTTGACTGTTGATGCAGCGTGATCAAAGATTATTTGGTGGTTTTCACAGTCGCCACATTTAACTTTTAAAAAATTGCTTTGTTGTTTTGCCATTGAAAGTTCCTCCATTGTATTAGTTTGATACGAATTCAACTTTTCCTGCACGGAATCCTGAACCTTTTATGTGAGCTTTTCCACATTCTTTGCATTTGTATCTTAAGTCTAATTTTTTAACGGGTTTACTTCCGGATGGTAATGGCCTTGGGTAACCTCTGTAACCAGCAGTTACACGTCTGAACTGACGTTGACCCCATTTTAATTCGCTTGCTTTTCTTCTTTTTGATGTATGTACTTCGTGTACTGTATGTTTTTTACATTTTGGACAGTAAGTCCTTCTTTCTCGTGGTATTTTCATCTTTTCACCTCGTTTTTATATGAACTATTAAATAATTATCATGTAATTACTTAAAGATTTTTAAAGTATGTTATTACCTTAAAATATAAAAAAATTGAATAAATCATTTTTTCCTTGTTATTTTAGATTTATCCTTAAAAAAATTGTATTTTTTATTTTACACTATAGATTAGTTTTTTTGACTAAAAAATCCATCTATTTAGTCCTAAATTAGTGTATAAAATGTGTAAATTAATAAAATCCTATTGTTCGTTAATCATAGAACAATCAATAATTTATCTATATATTATTATGTTAATCATCTATATTTATAAGTTAGGATTTAAATTAAAAAAGAAAAAATTAGTGAATAACCCTTACTACGTCCCTAGTAAGGAGTATTTTAACCAATGACCTAGGAAGCAATACTATGTCATCAGCTGTGAAAGGTCCGTAAGTCTTTTCAGTTTCATCCAAAATATCTGTTGATATTTCATCTTTAAACTCCACCAACTCCACATCAGAAACTTCAACAGCAGATTCAATATCCAAGTTTTGAAGATTTGTATCTTTATCAGTTGTGGAATCTCTGCTGTCATCTTCAATTTTGCTTTGTGTTTCCGGGACAACTTTGGATTCATCCTGCGTGTCATTATTCTTGTCAGTAGGTGTTTGAACTTCGGAATCATCGTCTTTTTCTTTTACTTCCTCTTTGTCATTATCCCTTTGTAACGATACTGTGTCCTCTTTTGGAGGTTTAGATGGAGTAAAGGGGGTTGTTATGTCTGTTTTTACTGTTTTTACTGGATTGTTGTTTTCATCAAACAGAACATCGTCTGGTGCCTTTCCGAACATCATTGCGATTTGACTTTCGTCGAGAACTGGCTTGGATGATTTGCTTTTTTTAGGGACAGCATCTTCCTTTTCGACAGTTAAATCATCTTTTTGTTGTTGATGTTCTTTTTCTGATTCCTGTTCTACAATAACCTTCTTTTTATTAGGTTTGAAACCTATTTTTGTTTCATTGGACTGTTTTTGTGGAATGATTTTTTCCATAAGGTTTTCCCTATGGTTTACCATTATGTCCACAAGCTGTTTGTAAAACTCCTCCTCTTCGGGGGTTGTGTTGAATGGAATTACATCATATAATTCTGAATCTCTTCTATGGCCCTTGAATATGTCATGAGATTTTTGAACGTTGGTGGCGGCTGTACCGACTATTTTGAATTCTCTTCGTTCACATATCTCTGTTGTAATTCTCTGAGCATCACGTAATTGATAAGCTTCTAAGGATAGAGGATTATTGTCAACCATTTTTAATAGTTCTTGGAGATAATTTGAAGCATCAGTATAGAAAGAATCCTCAATCTCGGTGAGATTTCCTGTGTTTCTTTCTTTCTTCTGAATATCCCGTAATTTTTGAAAAAAATTATCCAATTACAATGTCCCCTATTATTGCTTTTCAAGTATTTTCTTTTAATAAAGAGAGTGATTATTCTTCTTCTATTCTAGGAGCTAATAAGAATGATAGTTCTCCTTCGTCGTTTGCAAGTTCCAGTACTAAAGTTAATGGCATGTCATCGCCTAATTGTACAAATGTTTTGTCGGCAAATTTTTCTGCTTTTAGCATTTCCTTAATATTTTCTATAGCATAAATTGCCTTAGCCGTTTCTGATACTTTTTCACCGTGTAGGTATTCTACTTTAGCATCTGCAAAGTCTCCAACTGCTTCCAATGTTAGGTTGTCTTCGTCTACATTGAATGATACTCTGTCTGCTACTATTTCAATATCCTGTATTGCTTCTTTGAGTGTTGCTATTGGTACTGAAATGTTTACAGGATATTCTATTTGTGGCTGGTTTGGAGTATCATATTCTAGGTCTATGAGTTTTACTTTGAATGTTTTCTTGATTGCTCCTTCAAATGTTAAAATAAGACTTCCTTCATCTACTGTTAGTTCCATTACGTCATCTGATTTTGATCTTTTTAGAACTTTCATTAATTCTTCTGTATCGAGGTTTAATTTTATTGGTTCGTCACATTCATAAATGTCGAATAAACTTTCTTTTAATTCTAAATGTACATATGTTATGTGACTTCTATCTATTGCGTTTAATCTGAGCCCATCTGAGTCTACTTCTATTTGTACTTCGTCAACAATTGATGATATTGCATCAAAACTTGTTTTAAAGATACTTGGGTCGCTTAATACTAATCTGAACACTATGCCATACTCTCCTTAATATTGAATTTATATTTTATATTATGATTAGATATTTGATTTTCATTTAATAAAAATTTTTCACCAATAATAAAATCATAGTTATAAAAAGTTAGTATAATTTATAAAAATAGCTATAAGATACTGTGAGGAGTTTATTTCTATATAAAAGATGTGTATAATTGAATTTGATTATTCTGAATCTTTTTTGTCTTTTTTATTGTTACGGTGTTTGTAGTTTGTTTCTGTGTCGTCCATATAGTTTAAATTGTTTAATCCTGCTAATTTCATTAATTCTTTATAGAATGATAATACTATTAAAATTACTCCTACGAATATTAATAACATGGACATTGATGCATGTTCACCATACATTACGCTGTCGGATATTCGGATAATTTCCATGTTTGCTTCTATTAAACCAACAATGATAAATATTATACCTACTAAAATCATGATAATTTTTGACAGGTTGAATTTTTTTACTCTGATTTTTGGTAAAAATCGGGATTCCTTAATTTTTTCCGTGTCAAACTGATTTAATAAAGGTACTCCATCTTCATCAACTTTAACGTTGTCAATTACTTTAGTATCATCTTTTTTAGATTTTTGTTGTGATTCTAATGATTTGACAACCTTTTTAGGTTTTGGCATTGATGATTTCTTTTTATCGTTTTTAAGTTTTTGAACTTTTTTAACCTTTTTATCACTATTATCTTCTAAAGATTTTGGTTTATGAAGTATAACCGGTTTGGATAATGAGTTTGGATTTGATACTGCGACGTTGTCAATTTGGTCCATGAATGGAACTTTTTCTTCCTGGGCTTCGGCGACTGGAGCTTCTTTTTCAGCTTCTTTGTGAATAATTTCCCCGCTTTCACTATCATAATCAGGAAGTTCTTCAACATCTTTTCTTTCCAGATCATTAAAATAGTCTTTTTCAGTTTCTATACTTGTGAAATTATCATCCAATTCATTTAATTCATCAAAAGGATCTGTTTCTGGCATTTCCTTATTTTTTGAATTTTTGTTTTTTTCTGTCATGACAATCACTAACTGAAAATTTTAGTATAAAGAATTATAATATCTTAATGAATATATTTATGTTATCTTTTAAAATAAATATATTACTATTTATGTATTAAACTAAAATTGAAAAATTGCTTATATAAACTTTGTTAAAAAAAGATTGTTAAAATACGATGTAATTAATCGTATTCGCGCCATGTGTAATCACATTCCGTACATCTGAAAAATCTTGTTTCTGATTCATCTGCACTTCTTGTTTGTTGTAGCCACCAGAATGCTAACTTGTTTGAACATTTTGGACATATAACTTTTATTGTTGGTAAAGTTTTTACGTTACCGTCTGTTACGATGATTGTATCTTCCTTATCTAGTTTTTCAACAACTTCATATTGTTTTTTAGATTCATCGGTTACTGCTTTTTCATAGCCACAAGCATCACATGAAAATTTACCGTCTTTTGGGAACAATACTTTTCCACAATCTGGACAAAATTCCATTGAAATCATTACCTCCCTTTATGTTTGTGATTTATTAATTTATATTTATGTAATTAGGATACAATAATATTTTTCATAATATTTTGGAATCTTTTAATATTTCCTCATGGTCAAAGGCCAGGTCAATATTTTTGAGTTCTTCGAATTTGAAGAATCTGGCATCCTTTGCATCAGAATCGGATTTCAAGGTTCCACCTATAATTTTTGCGGTGTATGCTACCGTTACGGTGTGTCCTCTCGGATCCCTATTGGGATCGGAGTATACTCCAACCAGTTTTGTTAATTCTATATCCAGTCCTGTTTCCTCTTTGGCTTCTCTTACTGCTGCTGTTTCAACCTTTTCACCATACTCGACAAATCCGCCTGGTATTGCCCAATGATTCTTGTATGGATTGTTTAATCGCTTTATTAAAACTATGCTTTCATCGTTTATTATTATTGTATCTACTGTTAATGCCGGATTTCTATATTCTGTCATGCAAATCAGTTTATAAAATATTATTTGATGTTAAAAAATATTTTTTGTTAAAATTAAAAAAGAGTATTTTTTTGAATAAAATATTATTGTAATCTTATTCATTGAAAGCGGTTAGTATTGCTTCTTTAAATTCTGCTGCTTCATCTTTTATTGTTTGTGAAGCTGTTGCAATGGATTCTGTTGGGTTAGGACTTACTACTTCAAATTCTGGTTGTCCTATGAGAGGATGTGTGATATCATATGCTGCTGCTTTCACTTCATCCTGCTGCATTAATCTTTTCCTCAATATGTTACAGATTGTATGAGTTTCTCCTGTAATTTCCAATATTACGTTTTCTTCTTCTTTTTTAATATATTTCATCTAAAAACCTCCATAGTTTATTGATATCTTCCGTGAATCGGTATTTCCACATTCACATACCAACTTGTTTTTGTTGAACTTCATAAATTGTCGGCAATCAGTACACATTGCCTTTATTACTCCTGTTTCCAAGTCTGATGTGCTTAAGTCAACATATTCGGATTCGATTATGTTAACTACTTTTGCTTCCACTATGTCTCCTATCTTAAACAGTTCATGCATGGAAGTTACAAATCCATCAGTGGCTTTTGAAACATGAATAAAACCTTTATATGCTGTTATTAAATCTCTATTATTGTTTTTAATAGCCTTAATTGTTACTAAGGCTTTATTGGATTTAACTTCTGTAATGTAACCAATAACTAAATCGTTTAGCTTTAAGGATTCGGGAGCATTGCCTGATATGATTGAAATTGTTTTTTCTTCATTGTCAATTCTTATTTTGCCGTTTATGCTTGCTTTTACATAGCCATCTTCAACATAAGTCCAGTCGGATGCTATGTACTCCTCATAAGAACATAAAATATCCCCGGGCAATACTAAATCATTCTCTTTATGGTTCATCTTAGAATACTCAAGTTATTTGATAATATTATATATTTTATTTTTATTAATAATAAAATTTATCCTATTTTGTTATGTTTGTTCATCATGAATAATTATCTCATCCATAAGATAATCTTCCCAATCCCTTATTCCAAGAACTATCTCCAGTTCCTGTGGCGTAAGCACTGGTTTTTTATACATTGCACTGTCATCTATTGCAATTCTTGGACAGGCCGTCATGACAAAGGCATCCAAATCGTATGGAAGCAATCTTTCAGGCGATATGTAATCCATGTTAAGTATTTGAGCATCAAATCCGTGCTTGTTGATTAGTTTTTTCAGTTCTGTTGACAAGTCAAACCTCAGCTGACCCTTCTTGGATGACATTATTATTCCAAATGACTTTGCATCTTTTGCCTTGGTAATTCTTGCAAATCGTATCCTTATAATTTTATCATAGAATTCCTCTATTTCCCTTGACTTTCCCATAAACGGATCTGCCACTATTGTCCTTTTTTGTGTGAAAAGTTTTACTCCAAGTGCATGGAAGTCCCCGCTACCCACGTATATGATGACATCAACGTCCAGGTTCTTGATAGATGTGAAGTTGCATCCCAAGACCTGGCCGGGTGAAGTGCCCTTTCCGTTAGTGAGTTTGACTGTATATCCATGGCCTTCTATTAATGATATCATTTCATCCAATTTGTGTATATGCTGGGTTGTCGTTACAAGGCCTATTACCTTTACATCAGAGGACAGTTTACTTAGGGCATCTTCGATTGGCGCTTTGACATCAGCAGTTGAATGGGCCTCAATAAAAAGTACTGGACAGTCCGTTTTTATCGGCAGGGGGGTATGGGCAAAATGAACAACCAAATCAATATGCTTGTTCACCTTAACATCAGCCAAGTCACAGGCACCAAAACATGGGTCTGCATCAATGATAATGTTCTTATCTGGAAACTCTTCCTGCAACCTGCCGGAGACATTTACGGCGTCAGTCTTTAATCCTTCAGGAAACTGTAAAATGATGTTTTGGGCATCGAACTTGTTGATTTTGTCAATAATCAAGTCAAACTTATAATCATAATCAAGAGTAGACATAATATAACCCTATTCAATGATGGTGACTTTGCCATCAACCATCTTAATTTTAACTAAAGTGTTGATTTTCTTACCTGTTGCTTTTTCAACAATTTTTTTACCGTCATCCTTTTCAATAGGCAATATGATATGTTCAATATTTGCTCCTATATCATCAATGGCCTTGATAATGCTTGTTAAGGTTCCTCCGGTACTTACAACGTCGTCAATAAGCAAAAGATTATCGTTCTCGTTAATATTGTTAATGTAAAGTTCGTTCTTGCTGTAACCGGTTTCCTGGTGTACCTGATACTCACCCTCCAAGCCATAAGAACGTTTTCTTAACACGACAAACGGAATGTTTGTTCTAAGGCTTAATGCCGTTGCAAGTGGAATGCCCATAGCTTCCGGACCAACAATCTTATCAACATTGTCAAGGTTGAAATTGTCCACAATGTAATCCATTATATCATTCAATACGGCCGGTTCAACAAGAGGCACTCCATCACTTATAGGATGAACAAAATAGAAATATTCACCCTTTTTAACTACCGGACATTCAACTAATGATCTTTTAAGTTCTTCTAGCATAACATAACACATCCATAATAAAATTGATTGATATATAATAATATCTATTGCTTTAAATAGTATTTCTAATTTTTCAAGTTATGAATAACATAAAATAAATAAATCAATAAAACAATATACTATATTATAATAGATATTTATAGGAATAATCTAAGAGGAGGTCAAAGAATGCTAGAAGGATTAAGTGACAGTCTAACAAAAACCATGAAAAAGCTAGCAGGAATGTCAATAATAGACAAAAAAACATTAAAAGAAGTAACAAAAGACATTCAACGTGCACTCATACAATCAGACGTAAACGTTAAAGTAGTATTCGCATTAACCAAAAAAATAGAAAAAAGAGCTCTTGAAGAAGAACTGCCAAAGGGAATAAGTCCAAAAGAACATGTAATGCGTATCGTATATGAAGAATTGGTAAACCTAATCGGTGAAAAGCCGGAAGAACTGGAAATTACACACAAGCCATACAAGATAATGATGCTGGGATTACAGGGTAGTGGTAAAACAACCACCACAGCAAAACTTGTAAAACTGCTCAAAAAACGGGGCCTAAAGTGTGCAATAATCTGTACCGACACGTGGAGACCTGCAGCATACGAACAGTTAAAACAATTGACGGAACCACTAGATACGCCAGTATACGGAGACCCAGAAAACGGTGATGCATTAGATTTGGCCAAGAAAGGACTTGAAAAATTCGAAAACAAATACGATGTAATACTCGTGGACACAGCAGGACGTCACAAGGAAGAAGCAGATTTGCTTGAGGAAATGAGAAACCTAAGTACAATAGTAGAACCTGATGAAGTAATACTTGTAATAGATGGAACCATAGGTCAACAAGCACGTAGCCAGGCAGAATCATTCAAACAGACAACAGACATTGGTTCAATAATAGTAAGCAAACTTGATGGTTCAGCAAAAGGTGGAGGAGCATTATCTGCAGTAGCAGAAATCCATGCACCGATAAAATTTATTGGTACCGGTGAAAGGGTAGACGACTTTGAAGCATTTGATCCGGAACGTTTCATCTCAAGACTCCTTGGAATGGGAGATATTGAAACATTAATAGAAAAGGCTGCAGAAGTAACAAGTGAAAAATCTGACCAGGAAATGATTGACTCAATCATAAGCGGTAAATTCACACTCAAGGACATGGAAAACCAGTTAGCAATGATGAACCGTATGGGACCAATACAGCAAATCATGAAACTAATCCCAGGACTTGGTAACCAGCTGCCTGCAAACGCATCCAAAGTAACCGAAGAAAAACTTGGAATGTATAAGATATTAATGAGTTCCATGACCGAATACGAACTGGAAAATCCAGAAGTCATCAAAAAGTCACGAATCAACCGTATCAGCAGAGGTGCCGGTTTAACGAATGATGATGTCAAAGACTTGCTAAAATACTATAACGTAACCAAGAAAGCTCTTAAAGGAATGGGAAAACGCAACAACATGGGCGGGCCTATGGGCAAACTCATGAGACACATGCAAAAATAGAACATTAATACCATACCCTCCCTTGAACTATTTTTTTATAAAGGAATTTTTAAAATGTCTGAATATAACGATTATAAACTCTGTCCCAAATGCTTATCAAGAATCAGCAATAAGTTTGAATCAATTGAAGAAGGCGAAAAATGTGACCTGTGTGATAACCTACTATTACATGAAGATGAAATTTATAACTTGATTGCCAACAAGATACACATGCTGGAAATAGAATTTGACACATTTCACATATCATGCCAAGTAAAATACGATAAGCTAAAGCAAAATGAAAAGAAAGTTCATAAACTAGTAAATTATAAGGGCAGCAATGGATTAAAAAAAGTCTTGCGAAAAAGTCTTGAAGCACAACTTGAAGAAAAACTTGGAAAAAAAGTAGACTACAAAAACCCCGAAGTAATTATACAGCTAAAAATCAGAAAAAAAGCATATCCCAAAAATCCCTATCCTGAGATTGGCAATATAACCGTATTCATAGACAGCAATCCCCTATTTATTGAAGGAAAATATCGTAAATTAGTACGAGGAATACCACAAACCAAATGGCCATGCACAGAATGTAAAGGAAAAGGATGCGAAGCCTGCAACGGTACAGGACAACAATACCCAGAAACAGTAGAAGGACTGATAGGAAAACATTTATTGCCATTGACCAGAGGAAAAGAAATAAAATTCCACGGATCAGGACGAGAAGACATAGACGTACTAATGCTGGGAGAAGGAAGACCATTTGTAATAGAAGTAAAACACCCCTTCACTAGAAAAATAGATTTGGAAAACTTGAAAGAAACCGTGAATAAGAACAGTGAAGGAAAAATAGAAATAAACGACCTGAAATTTGTCGACAATACCCGACGTGGCACAATAAAAAACAGTTCAACTGAAAGTTACAAGGTATATTCGGCAATAGCAGAATTTGAAAAAGGAGTAACCAGCAACGACATCTTCGAAATAATGAAAATAGGAAAAATAGAACAACGAACACCACACAGAGTATCACATAGAAGAGCAGATCTGGTAAGAACAAGACAAATTTATAACCTGGAAATTGAACGAATAAACAGCAAAAAATTACGGCTGATAATTAATTGTCAGGGCGGACTATACATAAAAGAACTAATATCTGGTGATGAAGGACGAACAAAACCAAGCGTTAGTAGTATATGCAATAATAAAGCCGAATGTACACAATTAGACGTACTGAAAGTACACATACCTGAATAAAAAAATAATATTTTGAAGGATTAATATAAACCTTCAATTTTTATTAAACTTTAAACTTAGCAGACAACTTTGAAGCATTGAATGCCTTGGTAGCACTGCTAGTAATTAAGAGTTTATGATTGCCCTTTTTAAGAGCTTTTTTAAATGATAAACTTATTTTACCATTCTTTATTACCTTGTTTTTAAGCACTGCTTTTCCGTCTACTTTTACTGTTACTTTGACGTTTTTGTTTAAGAGTTTTTTGGTTGCGTCTTTGATTGTTGCTTTTATTGTTGTTTTCTTGTTTTTGTATGTTATTTTTGTTTTTTTGATTGTTGGTGTGGTTTTTGTTACTTTGAATTTACTTGTTGCTGTTGCTTTGTTGTGGTATTTTGATGAGTATGTGGTTGTTGCTTTTATTGTTTGTGCGTCTGTTCCTCTTGGGACTGTGTATGTTACTGTTGCTTT
>JAFRMD010000022.1 GCA_017430835.1 Methanosphaera sp. | reverse complement strand
TATTGGCAACAGGAAGGTCTGCTTAATGAGGAATTAGTTGCTGAATCAGCATTCAATCAGGATACACGATTATTAAAAGATGGAAAGAAAATACAATTATCCGTTTGGGCAAGTGAAATAATTGATGAAATATCAGATATGAATAATTATTTAAATTTAGGTAAATCTGAAATCATTAAGAACATAAATGACAGAATATCCAATCCAGAGAAAAACTATGGTAAAGAATTAATTAAGATTATAGAAAACAAGGGGTTTATTGAGAGTAACCTTTCAATTGCAATCAACAATAAAGAAACTAGCGAAAAGTTAATTGATTTGGAAACTATAAAGAATAATAAACGATTATACTACTATTATACAAATGCTTTGCCAAATAATAAAATATTATAACCTCCACATTTTAACTTATTTTTAATAAATTTTTTTACTAACCATTTACATAAATAATTATTATAAATACACAATTTAAGGAATTTATTATTATGGAATATGATTATTTAATTGTTGGTTCAGGTCTTTTTGGATCTGTTTTTGCACATGAAATGACTAAAGTTGGAAAAAAATGTTTAGTCATTGAGAAACGTGACCATATCGGCGGAAATATTTACACCAAGAAGGAGCATAACATTAATGTTCATAAGTATGGTGCTCATATCTTCCACACCAGTAGTAAAGAGGTATGGAATTATATCAACCAGTTTACAGAATTTAATAACTTCATTAACTCCCCAGTAGCATTATATAAGGGGAAAATGTATAATCTTCCATTCAATATGAATACTTTCTACCAGATGTGGGGAACAAAAACACCGGAAGAAGCAATGGCAAAAATTGAGGAACAAAAAAAGGAAGCTAATATTACTAACCCTCAAAACCTTGAAGAACAAGCAATCAGCCTTGTTGGTTATGACATCTACGAAAAACTAATTAAAGGTTACACTGAAAAACAGTGGGGTAAAGACTGTACAGAACTTCCAGCATTTATCATTAAAAGGCTACCCGTAAGATTTAGATTTGATAATAATTACTTTAATGACCGTTACCAGGGAATTCCCCTTGATGGTTATACTACTGTTATTGAACAGTTGCTTGATGGTATTGAAGTAAAATTAAATACTGACTTTTTTGATGATAGAACAACATGGGAGAATATCGCTGAAAAAATAGTCTTCACAGGTATGATTGATCAATTCTATGACTACCAGTTTGGTGAGTTAGAATACAGGGGTCTTAAATTTGAAACTGAAACATTGGATATGGAAAACTTCCAGGGTAATGCTGTGATTAACTATAATGAGCGTGAAATTCCATTTACCCGCATTATTGAACATAAACACTTCGAATATTCCGTATCCGATAAAACAATTGTTACCAAAGAATATCCTGCTACTTGGAAGCCTGGAGATGAGGCTTATTATCCAGTTAATGATAAAAGAAATTCTGAAATATACGAAAAATATGAAGAATTAGCTAAGAAAGAGGATAAAATTATCTTCGGTGGACGTCTTGGTACATACAAATATTATGATATGTGGAAGATTATTGAAGAAGCTTTAAATTGTGTTAAAAAAGAAAAAGAAATGTTAGAATAAAATATATTCTAACTTACTACATTATTTTTAAGGATAACATTCACACGTGCTGAATTTAATCCTTTCCAAATATTATTACCTGTTTTTGCACTGTTTTTAATTACATTATTTGTTAGTTTGATTGTTGCTACTAATGGATCATCATCATATTCCATGGATACTGCTCCACCATAGTATCTTGCTTTGTTACCAGTGATTTTTGATCCATCGATGGATAATTTTCCATTTTCTACAACTACTGCCCCACCGCAATCTGCTATGTTGTTTTGTAAATATGAATTATAAATGTTTAAGGTTCCATGTTCTAGACTTATTGCTCCACCGTCGTTGTAGTCATGTTCATAAGCTTCATTTGAAGTTTTAACTTGGTTATTGTTTAATTGACTATTGTATATGTTCATCGTTCCTGAATTACTTATAGCACCTGAACTGTCTGTTGCATAATTATTGTTTATTTTTGTGTTTTTGATTAGAAATGTTGCATGATCGTTATCTATTGCAGCTGCACTTTCTGCCTTATTACTTGTTATTTGTGAATCTGTTATAGTTACTTTTCCATAATCGGCAGAGATTGTTCCATCACTTGTTGCCGTGTTTTTAGTGAATAATGACTTTTTGATGGTTAATGTTCCTTTTTCGTTGTGTATTGCTGATCCTTCTTCTGCTTTGTTGTTTTTGAAGTTACTGTTTATGATTTCTGCTTTTTTGGTGTTGTAAAGTGCTGTTCCTTCATCCCCTACGTTTTTTGTGAAGTTGACTGATTTTATTGTAATCGTTCCATAATTGTTTATTAGTGCTTTTTCGTCATGCGCCAATGGGTTTACTTTGTTGTTTGTGAATATGTCCTTTTCTAGTGTTAGTTTTCCATTATTTGTTATTATTGCTCTTCTTTGAATATTTTTGAAGTTGATGTTTGATATTGTTACTTTTTTGTTTGATGCTATTTTAAATAAGTCTTGTGTACTTTTGCTTGCTGTGATT
>JAFRMD010000126.1 GCA_017430835.1 Methanosphaera sp. | reverse complement strand
TTCAAAAACTAATGGTGTGATTGTTAAGAAGTCTGCTGTTAAGGTTAAGGCTTCTAAGGTTACTGCTAAGTCTAAAGCTGTTTTGAAAGCTAAGATTGTTGATAAGTTTGGTAAGAATGTTGTTGGTACTTCTAAGGTAACAATTAAGGTTGATTCTAAGAAGGTTAAAACAGTCACTGCCAAAAAAGGAGTTATCAAATCTACTATCAATACTTCAAAACTTAAAAAAGGAAAACATAAAGTAACCTACAATGTAGCAGCAAATAAAAGTTATAATGCAGGAAAAACTACTGTTGTTTTAACAAAAAAATAATTCAAGTGAGAATTTAACGTAATAACAAAAAAGATTATAACAATCTTTTTTTCAATTTTTTAGGGAGGGTTCTAAAATGTTCAAAAAGAAGAACATATTTTTAATGATAATAATTATCATATTAATAATAGGTATTTCTGTTGTTAATGCTCAGAAAGTGTCTAACGATACATTAACTAAAAAGTCTTCTATTAATATTCAGAAAACAACTCCTAAAGAAATTTTTTCAACAAAAATATTAACTCAGAAAAAAAATAAAGTTTCTACTAATAATATTACAAATAAGCAAATCAGAAAGAACATTACACAAAAATCGTTAAAAACTGAGCAAAAAACACACATAATTAACAACAATAATTTCAAAAATTATTTTGATTCCGCGGGTAATATTAACTCTTCCGTATCGAAGGGCGATATATTGGATATTCGGGGAGTAATCAACCAAACTCAATCTATGACGATATCGGTACCTGTAAATATTACAAGTTCAACTAATGATGCAAAAATATATTTAAATACGGTAGCAACTAGTTATTTTGGTAATGAATCAGGTAATTCATTTACTATAAACAAGGATGCTGCATATACAAATATATCTAAAATATCCTTTTACAACACCCAGTTTTTTATTAAAAATACATCATACGTTACCGTCAATAATATTACTACTAATGTAACAGATCCATATGTTGGACTGGGAGTAGGACAATGTGCAATAAGAGAATTCAGTGAACATATATTAATAGAAAATAGTACAATCTTCACTGCAAATGCAAGTTGGGTTCCGTCTTTAGTATTTGCAGGAGTAAAACATAGTACAATACGTAATAATACGATTATAGGCATTGGTGATGTTTATAATTTATTATATTTCAATACTTATAATTTCCCAGGTGTTGAAGTAGGTGACATAACAGTTAATGTGAATAATACTGTTGAAAACAATTATATTGATGGAACACAGGCTATGGCATCTGCAAAATGTTATGCAATCGGAATCTTTGGATCAAACAATACAATTAGAAATAACACAATAAACTTTTCTGGTATTGGAATAAATACTGGATGGGTAGGAAGTGGTGAATCTTTAAGTGTCGGAACAAAAATTATTAATAACTCATTTATTGGGGGTTGTAATATTATAACACCAAATAATGGGGAAATAATAAACAATACTGCAGATACATTAACTATAACCACAACAAACTCAACAATAGAAAACAACACATTCAATAACATTCAAATTCATACAAGTGATTTCATATTAGAAAATTACAACATATCCGGAAATGTTTCAATATCAGAAAATATTAAAAATCTAACAATAAAAAATTTAACTTTTGATTCAATATTTCTTGCTGGAAGTACTGGAAACAATTTGGAAGACATTAAATTAATTCAAAACAATATAAGTACTATTACCATAGGTAAGGATAGGACGGGGTGTGTAAATAATATTGAAATAAATGAAAACAATATTACTAATGCAATTTTTATCAATGGTAGGAGAAATAGTAACATTCTCATTATAAATAATGAAATAGTTACTGATGCAGATTATTCAATTAATATATCTTATGCAGTAGATAACTTGATAATAGAGGATAATTATCTTAGTAGTTCTAAAGGAAAGGGAGTAAATGCAATTGGAGCAACAAATACGATTTATAGTCAATGTAATATTGGAAAAAACTTACCTGATGAAGAAAGAATAGTTATACTGCATAATACAACCATAAAAATAACTACAACTGAATTTGATCTGGATATGGAAGCAGTTATAACTGCAACAGTAACAAGTGATATTGGAATGGTGAATGATGGAACTGTTACTTTCAAAGATTCTATGGGCAATATATTAAAAACTGTTTATGTGTATAAAGGAGAAGCAAAATTAAAAATTAACTTTACAAAAGCAGGAACGGAAGTAATTAAAGCAAT
>JAFRMD010000125.1 GCA_017430835.1 Methanosphaera sp. | reverse complement strand
TTTGCATCTTTAACTGTTACTTTGATTGTTACTTTTTTACCAACTGTTGCTGTTGCTTTAGATATGGTAAGTTTGGTTTTGGTTTTTTCTGTTAGTTTTTCTACTTTTTCTTCTAGTTTTTCTATGTTTTGTTTTTGTGTTTCTACTGTGTTGTTTAGTGTATTTACTTTTTTCTGTTCTTCTTTTATGGTGTTTTCTTGTTGGTTAATTGTTTTTTCTTGTTCTTGTGTGGTGTTGGTTAATTGTTCTATTACTTCGTCTTTGTTTACTGTTACTGTTAGTTTTATTGTTTTTGTTGTTTTATTTGTTAGTTCAGTTTCTTGTAGAATTACATTAATTGTCTCTTCTCCTACTGTTGTTGGCGTGTATTGGTATATTATTACACCTTGAGGTATTTCTATGTTTTCATTGTTTATTGTTATATTTTGTCCTGTTAGTAGGTTTCCTTCATCATCTTTTATGATAATGGTAATTGGTATTGTTTCGTTAATTGTTACTTCGTTTGGAGTAGAGATTTCTATGTTTGCTTTTGGTTTTTGTATGAATACTGTTATTGTGTTTGATTCTACTTCATCTAATGTTACGTGGATATTAATTGTTCCTTTGTTTTCTTTTGTGTATTTTTCATTGAATGTTATTTCATTACCTGTAGCATTTAGTTTGTTTTCATTGTTTGAATATATGGTATAAGTTAATTTTGTTAGGATATTTTCATCGTAGTAATCTGGGTTTTTTAGTTGTCCTTGTATTTTTAAGTTTATTGGTGTTTCTTCTGTTATGTTTTTATTTTCTTGTGGTGATGTTATGTTAATGTTTTCAATATTGATGCTTGAGTTAATGTAGGTATTATCCTGAATATTTTTTGTCCCTACTTCTAAATTTAATGTTTCGTTTTCTGCATTGATATTTGTGAATGTGTTGTTAGTAATTTTTATAGTATCTACTTTAATTCCTACGTAAACTGCTCCACCATCTATAGCACTAATGTTAGTAAATTTATTATTTTCAATTGTTAAATTATATACATATGATTCACAATAGTAATAAATTGTTCCTCCTTTTTGTGAAGTTGCATTTTCAAATGTATTGTTCATTATAATAGCATTATTGTTAATTGCTGTTATAAACCCACCTCTTTCTGTTGCATGGCTGTTTTTGAAAGTGTTTCCTATTATTGTTACTTGTGATTTGACTAAGTATAAGGTTCCACCTCTTGTTGATGCTGTGTTGTTGTCAAAAATGTTTGAACCAGTTATTGTAACATTTTTATTTGAAGCATATATTGCCCCACCACAACCGCCATTAGATTGGTCTTCTGCAATATTATTTTTAAATATGTTATTTCCTTCTATGATCGTATTTTGACTTGATATTGCTCCACCATTTGCTGATTGTGTAGCTATAATCTTGTTGTTATCAAAAATATTTGAACCATTAATTATTAATGTAGGATCTTGGACTATTGATGAACTTGATACATATATTGCTCCACCATATACCATTTTGTTTCCACTAACACTGTTGTTTATGAATTTGTTTGTTCCGTTTATGGTTATATTTGCTATAGTGAATATTGCTCCTCCACCGTATCCTGTTATACTGGTGGTTATTTTTACTTGGTTGTTAATGAAATTATTGTTTTCTGTGATTATGATTTTTCCAAAAGAGTAGATTGCTCCACCATTTGTGGCATTGTTATTGGTGAAATTATTTGTTCCAGTTATTATAAGTAATCCTTGACCTTTATTGTAAATTGCTGCTCCCATACTTGCTGTGTTATTATTAAAAATATTAGTTCCATTAATAGTTAGATTTCCTTCACAAAGAATAGCACTTTCTTTAGAATTAATAAATTGAATATTATTAAATTGTATAGTCATACCTGGTGCTATTGTGAATATGTTTATAAGATTTCCTTGTGCATTAAATATGACCGTTCCATCTTCTGATGTAATGTTAAATTTAGTAATTCCATTATTATTTTTTATTTCAATTTTTTCATTGACATTGAAGGTTCCTGGAAGTAAATGTATAGTACCTTCATTACTTATTTTGCTTAGTGCATCGTTTATTGTTGTTGGTGTGTCAATATTTCCAAAGTTTGTTTCTATAACACTTGGACTGACATAGACATCTTTTAATCCTACTATGATATTAGAGGTATTTGTTTGATTATTTGTTTGGTTACTAAGATATTTTATATTTATTTCTAAAGTTCCTAAGTTTGTCATATTTGTTGTTGTAACTGTAGCTATTCCATTACTTGTTTTATTTTGACCTAATAATTGATTATTATTATCATAGATATATACAATTCCTTCTTCAGATATTATATTTCCACTTTTATCATATACTGCTACAATAACCTTTGCAGGATTGTTATAAATTACATAACTAACATTTGTAACAAGATATACATTTTTTTTATGATCTATCTCAACATCAAGGGTTAAAGTATTTGAAGTATATGGGGTATTATCTATGGCATATACAGTAAAATCTCCAAAAGTATCTGGTTTAACAGTGAAACTTTTCACGTTAGATTCTGTCGTACTTAATAATTGATTGTTAACATATATTTCATAAATAAAATTTTGATTTGATAAATCAATTTTATTCATTATATCTTCATCATAGTAATCAGGATTAGTTGGAGTTCTTGTAATATTTATTGTTACTATGTCGTTCATTTGTATTGGGATTATCGTTGTATCATCTAATGTTATATTAAACGTTGTTTTTATTGTACAGTTTGTATATGTGTTGTTTTCTATGATATTATTTATACCTTTTATCTCTAATGTTTCACTTGTAGCGTTACAATTTATAAAATTGTTGTTAATAATTTTATTGTTACCTATACTGACATATATTATTGTTGAACCTGTAGATTGGTTTATTTTTGCGTTAATTAAAATTAAACTTCCAGTAGAGTAAATTAATCCACCGGTTCTTGATGATGAACTATTAGTAAAAGTATTATTTCCGAGTATAGTTACATTTTTTTTACTGTAAATTATTCCTCCACTTGTTTTTGCTGAATTATTAATAAAAGTATTTGTTCCATTAATTTGAACTATACCATTATTAATGTAAAATACTCCTCCATAACGTCCAGCATAATTATTTATGTAATTATTTGTACCGTAAATAGAAGTTATACCGTTATTTAAGTAAATTGCTCCTCCATCTTTTTTTCCTTCCGCAACATTTTCGTAAAAATTAACATTTTTCAAGGTTAAATTGGCTTCAGAATATAATGCTCCACCATTTGTAGTGGTATGTCCATTTTGGAATGTAATGTTTTCTATTGTTACGTTAATTGTTTTTTGTATATTTAAGATTTGTACAGTGTTTTGACCGTTGAGTGTTATGTTGTCTCCTTTTATTGTCAATGTCTTTATATCTGTTTTTAAATTGTTTGAATTAATTGTGATTGTGTTTGTTAGTAAATATTCTCCAGTACTTCCTTTTAGTAGAATTATTGTTCCCTCATCATCTATCCGGCTTATTGCATCATCAATTGTGGTTGGGTTATCCATGTTTCCTTGTTGTGGATTGGATACATCAGGACTACAATAAAGAAGATTAGTGTATGCTTGATTGTTTTCTACTATGTTAGGACTAGAAATTACTGAAACAGCTTCATCACCTTCTCTAGTATTAGTATGTAATTTATTATCTGTAATGTTATTATTTATCATATTGTTTAATACATAAACAGCATAATCTTCATTTGAAGCAAGTTTGTTGAATTTTATTGAATTATTTGTTCCATTTACTAAAATTTTTTTGTTTACTGAGTTATTTTCGACAATGGCATTATTACCTACTAAAATACTTGTTCCTTCGTTTTCTATGTTGATTTTGTTATTGGAAATTGTTGCTTTGTTTGCTGTTATCATTGTTCCGTTTTTTGAGTTAATTTCGTTATTTCTTATTATTAATAAACTATCCGAAACGTTTGCGTTGATTGCAAATTTAATTTTTTCTGAGGAATATAATGATACGAGTAAAGTTGAATCTATAATGTTATCAAAAACATTATTTTCTATAATTATGTTATGTGTTTTTTCAGGTATTGTATCATTTATCCAGATTCCTGTAGAGTTTATAAATTTATTTCCTATAGCATTTAAATTTCCTGCAAATCCATAAATATCTGTTTGATCATTATTAATGAATGTACAGTTATTAATATCTGTATATGTTAAGAAATAACCTGGTAAATAGAAATCTGAACCACCTGTATTATATGCGATTCCTGCACCATATTTATATAGACTTTTTCCATCATATGCTATGTTATTGGAGAGGGTGGTGTTTGTTATAGTCATATTTTTGTCATTAAGTATTGTTCCCCATCTTGCATAGTTATGATTAAATATGGAATTAATAATTGTTGTAGTTCCATTATTATATATTATTCCATCATTACCTGTACTACTTGATTTTCTGTTGTCTTCAAAGAATGAATTGTTTACAGTAAGTGTTCCACCATTATTGTTACGTATTGCAGAACCAACGCCACCATGATTTTTAATAAATTTCATATCATCAATGTTTAAATTAGCAAAATTATCTATAGTGGCATGAGGATATCCAGATATGCTACTTCCACCAGGAGCATACATATTTTTAATTGTAAAGTTTGACATTGAAATTAATCCACTACCTTCATTAATAGTCATGAAATAATTTCCAGCATGATTTACATAGAAAGACCATATGTCACTTGATTCCCAGTGGTATTCTGTCGTGTCAATGTCATATTTTGCTTCACCATCGAAAATAGTATTATTTGGATTGTCTCCAATGAAATTAATGGTATTATTTCCATTGACTGTTAAGTTAGTATTTCCAACACCTTTATAAGTACCTTCTTTTATATGAATATTATAAACTAATTCATTAGTAGTTTTATCTATTGCTTTTTGTAAGGTTTTAAAAGGTTTATCATTTGTTCCAGTATTAGAATCAGAACCAGTAGTATCTGAAACATATAAGTCTAGACTTTCAGAGTCTTTTTTAACTTTTTTAGAAATCGTATTCTTTTTAACTTCTGTTTGTTTAGACTTAGTTTTCTTAGAAGTTATATTATCTTTATTATTGGTTTTGATTTTTTTAGTGTTCTCAGTTGTCTTTACTATTTTTTGTGTGTTTGTTACTTTACTAGTATCCTTAGTTACTTTGGCTTTCGTGTTTGTGTTGGTCACGTCGGCTGCTACGGATACTGTCATCAATGCTACTAGTAAGACTATGAAAACTACTAAATATTTTTTGTTAAACATTGTAGTATTCTTCTCCATAATATTAGTCACTTCTTTACCATAGAAGTGAATGGAGTATATAATAGTAAAGTCACTTCTTTCAAAAGAAGTGAGAAAATTAGAAAAAAATAGTATATTTTTTTGTCTTTTTTGAAGATTTTAAAAAAGAAGTAGATTTCATTTATATATAAAAATCATGTTTATGGTAAATAAGTAGATGAAATTATTTTTTTTGAAAGATCTTTCTGCCAGGAATTAATTACTTTCATTATATAATTTCGTCTATTTGACTTGAAAAGAACAATTCACTTTTATAATTTATTCATATTTTATATAACAAAATATTTTGTTAGACCTCTCTGATTCTAACTTTTAGTTATATAATAACAATACCTTAACATAGAACTTTTTTTATAAACTATTATAAAGAATAATAAATTTAATTATCAACTTTTAAAAATTATTTAATTTTAGTAAAGTATTGTTAGTTTGTGTTTTATCTTACTAACTATATAAAAGTTATTCTTAAGGATTAAATAGCCAAAAAAATACTGTAAATTTGATATTTTATTCAAAAAAAGTTTAGCGTAAGATATTATTAAATTAGATATATCGGATATATTGTATATGGTATATTATTTTAATTATTTTTTTATACACTTTTGTAGGTTTATAATTTTTATATTTTTGTTCAATTTGATTCTTTGATTTTAGTATTTTACATTTCATATTATTTTTGTTGTTTATTTATTATTTTGTATAATTTATAATTGTATTATTTGTATTTTGTTTATTTTCTTCTTGTGGTTTTTTCTTGTTTTGTCGTGGTATACTATAATCCACGACAAAAAATATAAACTAAAAAATACAAACATTAAAAATAGAAAAATAGGCAGATGATTGACAGATGAAAATCACACAAGAAACAATAAACAGATACACAGAAGGAATAAACAATCCCAACACACAAAAAACATACAAACACAAACTAAAAAAATTCACAGAATACCTAGAAAATAACAATATAAATGACATAAACCAAGAAAACCTAAACACAATCATCCATGACTACAAAGCACACTTAAACAAACAAAACTACAAAGCAACAACAATAAACCAATTTTTTTATTATCTTTAAAATTGTTTTTTAATATTCTTAAGCTTATTTAAAAGAATTACTCCAGAATTGTATTTATGAAGAGGTTAAATTTGAGTCTATTATATATCG
>JAFRMD010000124.1 GCA_017430835.1 Methanosphaera sp. | reverse complement strand
TCAATGCTGTCAAGTTAAGAGAATATTTGTGTGAATACTATTTTTTTTATAAGTTTTATTGTTTTTGTTTTTAGAATGATCTTTTGTTGTTGTCTGTGAATTTGTGTCCGTAATCTACTGGTTCTCTGTTGGTTGATTTAATTTCTTCTTTTATGGGTATTAGGTGTTTTTGTAATATTTTAATTATTTTTGTTATTGTTTGTTGTTGTTTTTCTTTATCATTGGTGATGAGGTTTAGTAATTCTTTTTTTACCAGTCCTACTGCTATGTTGAAGTTTGCTTGGTAGTCCTTGTATTTGTATTTTTTATTGTTTCTTCGTTTTTGTTCTATTTCTTGGTTTACATCATGTTTTACTATTGTTGCTATGTTGAATACGTATGTGTCTGAGTAGAAGTCTTGTTCTATTATGATTTTTCTTCTTCCGCTGAAGTTTTCGGTTTGTAGTTTATTTTTTAATTTGTCATAGTTGGTTTCAATTGTCCATCTTTTGTTGTATATCTGTTTAAAGTCATCTATTGTAAATGTTTTATCAAAAACATTTGTTGCAAGGGTTTCTATTTCTCCAGATGATAATGGGATGGTTATTATTCGTATTTTTATTTTATCTTGTTTTTTTGCTAATTCTTTTATTTCATTATCCGATATTCTTCTGAGGTAATCTTTATCAATTGGTACTTCAATTATTTCATCATTTGTAGTTATATTTTGTCTTTGTTCTATGAATGTGTCTTTTTTAAGACGTATTATAAAATATGAGTTTAAGTCCATTGTTTTTAAAATTAAATCTTTGGAAGGATATCCTCTATCATATATTGTTATTGTCTTTGTAAGATCTATTTTATCTTTAGCATCCTCCAAATGGCTAATTGCATGTTTAACTTCACTGTATTTTCTGTTACTAATAGCAGAACTAATAATAAATTCATTAAGTACATCAACCATAGTAGATACCCTAGCTGTAGCCGTATGGTGGGAATGATTGTTATATTTAATATCAAAATCTTCACGGACAGTAGGATAATTCGGTAAATCAAATATGGAACCATCATCAGCAGTTAAATAAAAACCTTTGAAAGTTTTTAATTCTTCAGGTCTCTTATAAATTTCCCGTATCAAGTCATCATTAATATCAATATAAGCTTGAGGATCAATAATCATCCTCCTTTGAGAAATAGCTTGCTTAGAAACATCCATATCCAATTCACCCCAATACTCCTCCATAAAATACAAAGCCTCCAAAGCAGTCGTACGACCACGATTCCAAAGAATATACTTCATAATACATTCCTGAGGCAACTTACGATTACGAATTTTATTATCAACTAAAATATATTTATCACAAACATAACTATTAAAATTTCCCATACTAGCAGATAAAACATCACATAAAGACATCACAAACACCAAAATACTATCAATCAAATCTACATAAAATAATGATAAAAAATAAAAATAAATATCATCTGAATTAATTAAATAATACTATATAACTACTAATATATAAAATTAACTATAATTAATTCTTTAAATAAGATTATATAAAAAAATAACTTATGCTATCTAATATAATTAAATAATATAAGGAATTAAGTAAAATTAAAGTAAAAATAGGTTAGAATAAGTAAAATAATCTATGAAAATGAGTAAAAATCTTAACTTGACAGCATTG
>JAFRMD010000001.1 GCA_017430835.1 Methanosphaera sp. | reverse complement strand
CTGTAATAAGCAACATATTTACTCATTTCTTCATCCAATTCCGTATCAGTCATATTTTTATGAATATCAATTTTTGTTTTTCCTGACATAATATTATATATGACTATAATCTATAATAAAAGTTTGGTTAATTACTATAATAGCCATTTTTGTTCCATATGTTCCAAGTAAAAACCAACATATAACGGCAATAAAGCTAAAAATACTTAGGATAAATGGTTCTACATGAGCTGAAGCACCCTGTGATGCCAGAATCAGGTTTTCAATGTTTCCGAAAATAAGCAGAGTGGAAAACTGGGCATAATCCTTTAATTCAAACACGATTATGCACTCTCCTTTGATTTAATGTTTTTTATTGCTCCGACAGCTGCCCGAATACCTAATATAAATATTGCAAGTCCACCTAGAATGTAAATGACGTTTGAATACTGCGTTGCAATATCAGTCAGAAATGTACCCAGCATCATCCAGATTAGTACAACAATTAAACTCATACCACACAGTATCTTAGGATTTACGCCCTTAACGACACCTTGTGATGCTAAAATCAGGTTTTCAATATTTCCAAAAACTATTAACCATATAAAAGGTATTCCTCAAACATAGTTTTCCTCCATTATTATGTTATTGTTACAAAATAAATTTAGTAAACTATAATGATAATATATTTAATAAGATATTTGTTACTTTTTATTGGATGATATTATTATCCAAGTGCTTAGATAGCATAAGACAAAATACTATTCATATGTTGTTGCTTGAACGGATTGTTAGTAATTTAAAAACAATAGATGGTGGTCACCGAAGATTAAATCAAAATCAAATATGGGAACAAAAAAGTATCATAGATCCTTCATTTTAGTAGCGACATTAAATGCAAATCCACATTTGTTAAATTGCATTGGTGAGTTAATTGTTAAAAAATCGTTTAAAATCAATTTTATATTTACTATAAAGAAAATATATTAGGGGGAGGTTATTGGCTGTGTTCTTTGTTTTCAATATCTTTGAATAATCTCTTTTCGTCTTGTTTTAAGTTTAATATATGTTTTGCCGTATAGATATTAATTTTTTCTTCATAACTTATATCTTCTGTTAAAGTTACGTCCTTTCCTGTTAATATATCATATATGTATTGTTTTGACTGTCTGTTTAATGTACCTATCTGGAAATTATTAAGTAAAAAGTCATAGTAGACCGTCAATTGATTTTCTATATTTGAAAGATCTTCTATTGTCAAATCTTCCAGTATTTCATTATTTTCTTTAATGCATTTAGTCATCAGGTTGGATGAGACAATTATTCCTGCCTTTGATATTATTTTTTCTTGTTTCAATTGTTTTAGTAGTATATCATGAAGTTCTTCATTTAATTGTTTATATAAACTCAAGTTATGAATTGTTTCGTTTCTAATTGAATATGGTCGTACGTATTTTGTCAGTATATATGCAAGTATTACTACAAAAATTAACGATGTAATCTTTAAGTATACCGCTACATGAATAGGCATATAATGAAGTGCTGTTATTAAAGATAGCAACGATAGGGATGCTATTCTTTTAACAGAATCTCGATAATATCTCACTGCAAAAAGAACGAGTAGCAGTAGGAATATTATTGTAATAGTAGAATTTGAAATATCTAAGTTTAACAGATTTAATATTGAATAATCACCATAGAATAATAACAGGATAAGGATAAATAATCCTATTGCAATCAGGATAGCTTTAATTCGTCTTTTTGATTTTTTTGATATATAATCCGTATAAGGCACTAGAACTACTAATGATGTAAAATATAACCATTTAAGATAAGGTAAATTAAATGCTATTTCCAATAATTCCCAGAAAGAGATTAGAACTGCTAATTTAAGTGCAAATGAAATCTTTAAAGATGAAAAGGATATGTTCTTTTTTATAAATGGTATTATATTGTGTAATTCGTATCTATTTTTGACTTTTTGATTCATATTTGTCTTTTCTGATTCAAATATCTCAAGATTTAACAGTATGATTAATAATGTATCTGATTTAATATTATCCAGTGTTATTTTTTCGTTATTTTTTACCTTAATTATTGCATTTTTAACACATATTAATTCTTTTTTCGTTAAATTATCTTTATTGATTAATTTATATATGTAATATGCAGTTTTACAAATTGTTGTTATTGATTCTCTGGTAAAATCGTTAACATATTTATAATCAAGATTTTCAAAGACAATAGTACTTATGTCATTGTTTATTTTTGGAATACGTGAATTATACTCTGTGTTATTTAACTTTGCATCAATTACTCCTATTAAATCGTCCAATAATACGGATATTAACTCTTCATGTGAATGTGGATATTTTGATCTGTGAAGCATACGATTTAATAATAGGACAATTAAAACGCCTATCGTTAAAGCAATTAGTCTTATCGGTAGTTGTTCAAGGGATACTGGATTATTCATAAACATTATATAACCCAGAAGATAGGCTACATGAGAGTCACTTGTCAGAACATTAAACGATGAGCACGTAACAAAAAATATTAACATAAAACCTATTATTAACCCAATATAATTGATAGGAGTGTTAATAAATGCTACTATTGCACAACTCCATACGGCTATTAATATTTTTAAAAAGGATACTTTGGGAGTAAACCAAAGATCTGTATTCATGGTATATAATGTAATAAATATTACTATTACAGGTATTACAAAGTTTTTATTACCAAATAATAATGAAAAAGCACCAACAAACAATAATATTGAAAAATATAATGGTAAAACGCTTTTAAAATTTGTTTTCATAATAAATCATCTGAAAAATCTATAATAGTGCTAAAATTACTTAACTACCTATAGTTTAATAATGCTAGTAGAAAAACATTTATTCTTATATAACTATATGTCTTAAATTATATATAAATAATTTAAAAGATGTAACAGCCCTCATAATCCTTCAGTTATTTAAAAATAAAGTATTGATTATAGTTAGTTACCAAACTTTTGTTATAAATGTTATATACCATTCATCAGTTAGTTTATGATTTGTTAAAGATTTGTTAAATGTAGTTATGACTAATTTTTCTAGATGTTCTTGGTTTTTTATTAAATATTGTTTGGTTATGTTTTTCATTTTTCTCTATAATTGTTCTATTGGATTTAAATGTGGGGAATAGGGTGGTAAATAGATTAATGTTATATTTAATATATTCGCTACTTTTTTAATAAATTGGGATTTATGGACGCTGTAATTGTCTAAAATTAAACATATACGTTTTTCATTTTTCATTTTAAGTTCTATTTCATGTTTATCTAATTCTTCTAATCTTATTTCTCTTTTTAATGCTCTTCTTTTAGTAATATTGTTTAAAGATTCTCGTTTGCAGTGTTTTCCTATGATTCTAGCTAATGTTGATGTTGGATCATCTTCATATTTTTCTAAAACTTTCATTATTTTATCTGTGAATATTGTTTTATCTTCACTTTTTTTCATTAATAGTTCATCTAATTCATCATCATTGATTTTTAGTTTGTTTAAGATAGAAATTAATTCTTTTTGTGTGTTTTCATTATTCATATTTGCTATTCTAAGGTTGATTAATGCTATTGAAACTTCTGGAGCTGTTGAAGATTGAGTTATTGTTATAGATGAATTACCATTGATTGTTAATGATCATGTTGCATTTACTTTGATTTTATAAGGATTAATTTTTTGAGTGTGTTGTGTTCCTTTTTTATAGAAACTTCTACTGGTATATGGAGCATTTAAAAAGGATGCTTCGTCAAATAAAACTATAATATTATCGTTATTAACTTCAAATTCATCTAAGTTTTTTTTAATATTTCATCGGCATTTTTTGGAGTTTTAGTGAAAATAGGATATGCTTTGCTATAATTATAACCTAATTTCTTTGTTATAACTCCTATTTGTTTTAAACTATACTCTACATTAAATTTTTCTTTAACAATATGTTGAACATCTTTCATTGATAAATTAGGAGTTGATTCTATAATATTATCCAATTCTATGAATTGTTCGTAGGTTAATTTTGAAGGTCTACCTCCACCAAAAGAAGGTTTTAGTCCTTCTAATCCTTTTTCTTCACAAGTTTTAGCCCATCTATGAATGGTTTGATAAGATATATTTAATATATTTGATGCAGGTTGGATGGATTTTTCTTCACTGATGATTTTCATCGCAATTAAACGTTGATAATATCTGTAATAAGCAACATATTTACTCATTTCTTCATCCAATTCCGTATCAGTCATATTTTTATGAATATCAATTTTTGTTTTTCCTGACATAATATTATATATGACTATAATCTATAATAAAAGTTTGGTTAATTACTATAAT
>JAFRMD010000123.1 GCA_017430835.1 Methanosphaera sp. | reverse complement strand
TTTCAATTTTTCTTCTTTTGACCAATATTTATTCTTTCCACCTTTAGGTCTTCCCATAAAATCATCTCCTTAATTTAATTATAACAAAATAAAAGTAGATCACATTCTTTTTATGTGTCTACTTTTATTTTATCATTTCAATTTTTAATATAAATTCTTCTTTTTCTTCTTAATTACTATTATGCTTAAAACTATCAAAATTACTACCGAAATCAATAAAATTAATAATTGAATGTTTGAAGCAAATGTATTAGTTACCATATCAACAATAGAAGCACCTGCTGGCAATCCACTAATTTGAGTTAAATTACCTGTAATAGTAAATCCATTGTTGTCAATAGTATGTCCATTTAAGTATAATCTAATAGTTTTTCCAGATGGTACTGTAATATTATCTGTTAACACATAATTTGTATATAATATCGCATTAGTTGTACCAGAACCAGCTGAATTAATAGCATCTTGTAATGAAGTATAGTTAATATTATTCATAATAATAACTCTTTCATTTTCTCCTGGTATTTTTAATGTTGCACTTTGAATATCATCATGTGTATTAATATCAATTACATATCCTGTTTCAACCTCAGTTACTATACCAGATATAGCTATTGTACCATTAATAATACCGTCATAGAAATTTATTTTTCCGTTGTTATTATAAATTCCATAAGCGGAACCTGTGATATTTGGCGATGTAGATGAATATGTTCCATCTTTTGAACCAATATTAGCTGTACCACCAGTTCTTAATTGAATACCATAATTTGAATTAGATGTTATAGTTACTCCATTACTTATATTAACTACAGCGTAAGCACCAGTTACTTCGACTGCATTATTATTAGCAGTTACAGTTGTTCCTGTGGATAAGTTTACTGTAGTATTTCCATATGATCCAGTAATAGATAATGTATCTCCAATACTAGTATTACTTATAGTTGCTGTTCCAGATGTAATACTTACTGTACTTGTTATAGTTGAATCAGAAATACTTGCAGTGTTTCCACCTGAATATGACCTTATAGTACTATCAGTAATTGTAATAGTATCAGTATTTTCAACATCACCTGAAGAAATAACATCATTTAGAACCATTGTACCTTTATTATTACCTACCGAATAAGGAATATCTATATTGCTGATATTAGTTGTAGGCTTTGAATATGATGTAGTACTATCGACTGATGTAGTAACAATTCCTAATAATATATCATAATATGAATAACCTGAAGTTTTATGTTCTGTAAAAGTTCCACCTGTGATTATTAATTCTCCAGAGTTTTGAATATGATATGTACGTTGAATATAACTAGATGATGATCTATTTGTTAAGAATTTGCTATATGTCCCACCTTCTAATTTCATATAGTTCTTATTTGTAATCGGATCATCAGTTTTAATTGTACCATCTACAACAGTAAACCTACCTGTAGTTTCATTAGTTATTCCAGAAGTAATATTTCCAGAATTCATAATAAATGTTCCAGTATTTGTAATACTTCCTATAGTTCCACCAGAAACCGTCATTGTATCCGTATTTTCAACCGATGAAACTGTTCCGCCTGTAAATGTAGTAAACGTTCCATTATTAGTTAATGTACTAATTGAACCTGCAGACATTGTTAGAATACCACTATTTGTTACAGTGCCTAGACTTCCACCTGTTACATTCATTTCATTAGTGGAAGTAATTATTCCACTATATGAACCACTTGATACATTTAAGGTACCAGTATTATTAATAATATTTGTTCCAGATAAAGTACCATTACTTATATACAATGTTCCAGCATTTGCAATTGTAGTATTACTTGACAAATTATTAAGGAACTTACTATTTAGGTCTATAGTTAAAGTCTTACCTGAAGCAATTGAGCTAGTTTGATAAGTTGACAATAATACTACGCTCTTTTTCAATTGAAGAGTATCACCACTTGGAGCTGAGCTTAGAGCAGTATTTAATGAATAATAATCTATTGATGTAGTCGTATCAGTTATTATTGGATCAAATGTTATAGTTTCATAAGCACCATCAATTACTACGTTAGAATTATCTTCTATATCTAATATTGCACCGGTAATTGCTTCTGTTCCACTAGTATTTGATTGTACTCTACCATCATAGAATTTAATTCCTGTTGATGAGTATACTGTTTTATATCTCTTTGTTCCAGAAGTAGCATTATATATATTTGGGCTTGTAGGAGCTATTGCATTATCTTTTACTCCTATAATTATAGGCTTTGTACTTGTAGAATAAACAGCATTTTTACTATTATATTCTTTAGCACCTATACTACCACCAATAATATTTAATTCAGTATTATCAGCACCATTAATATGATCATTAAAAGAGCCATTATATATATTTAATACTGCAGAATTCTTCAAAGTTGTTCTTCCATTAATAGTTGCAGAAGATGTATATACATTTGTCACAGAATTATCATTTACGTTTAATGCACCAGTATTTCTGCATTTATAATATTCTATTAAACCGCTTGAATTATTAGTTATAGATGAAGCAGTAGGTATATATGTACCTGCTTGTCCTAAAGTTAAAGTTCCAGTATTAGTTATAGTTCCCATAGTAGACATATAAGCTTCATTTGAAGAACCTACTGTCGCAGTACCACTATTATTTAGGGTTGTATTCTTAACTTCTTCAAATACAATAGTTCCTGCATTATTTACTGTTGTAATAGTTGTTTGACTATTACTTGAGCCATATGATATTCCATCATTTAATAATGTGCCTACTGTACCATCATTATTTAATGTAGCAACCGTACCTTTATAAATAGTTGTTGTTGCGCCAGTGTCATTATGAATAGTACCATTTATAACAATTCTTGTTGATACTAAAGTGCCTTTATTTTCAATAGTAGGATTACTAGTATTATTTGTAATCTTACCTGTTTGAGTAGATGATGTAGTATTAAATCCACTATCTAATATTGTTAATGTTCCATTATTAGTAATAAATGGTCCACTAGATTGATTTTGAGAAATATTGTGACTATTAATATCAATTGTAATTGTTTTTCCAGAAGGAACTGTTGAAATACCCGAATTTGAAACAGTAGTATAATCTCTAACAAATTGCAATGTATCTCCATTTGATGCCTCATTAATACCTTGTTGAAGAGTATCATAAGTCTCATCAGTTGTTAAGTTTTGAACAAGTGCTTGACCAGATAAATATTTTCTTTCCATAGTTGCACCTTGATCAATAGTTATAATATCAAAATCTGGTTCTGTTGCCGTAACAGTACCTACTATAGCTTGAGTCTTTTTACCTGTGATAATACCATCATAGAAATAGAATGTAGCACTGGTATTAGTACTATTAATACCATATTCTCCTCCAGTTATTTCAGGCATTGTTTTAGATATGTCTCCACCAAGTGAACCTATTGTAATTGAACCTGTACCTGTATTTTTAATCGCAGTATCACTAGCTATAATATAACTATTTGTAACAGATAATGCACCTGTACCTGAGAAATTAATACAATTTCCACCATCATTATTTAATCTAGAATCACTAACAGTCATTGTTGTTCCATAGAATTGAATTAAACCATTTATTACTGAACCATTTGTAATACTTAATGTAGTTACACTTCCTTCAGATATATAACGACTTGAACCTGTTCCAGATGTTATAGTAGAATTATCAATGCTTATTGATGAAGCAGATGAATTATTAAATACTGAGAAATAAGCTTCTATTTCACTATCTTTTACTGTTATAGATCCTTTATTAACAATATTTGCTGCTATTTGTGAACTATTTGGAGCTACATATCCTATAAAGATATCACAATCCTCAATTAATGCAGTTGATCCTGTATTATTATAAAGTAACTGATGGACAGTATCGTTTAAATTTTTTATATTAGCTGTTCCACTATTGTAAAGCATAATTGTGTAATCATTATAAGATCCACCTAATATATTAGCTGTTCCAGTATTATTTATAAAGTAATTCTTATAAGAATACATTTGTGGTCCTTCATAATTAACATTATTAATTGTTAGTGTTCCAGCATTTGTTATTCCATCATAGCCAGTATAATTATTATTTGTATTATGGTGGATTATATTTCCACCATCAATTGTAATAGTCGCATTAGCTGGATTATTAAATAACAAGTATGATTCTAAAGTACCACCAGTCATATTAAATGAACCAGTGTTATTAACTAATCTATTATAGTTGTTAATAACTGATGAATCATAAGCAACTTTTAAAGTACCAGATGACATATTAAATGTCCCTGAGTTAACAATAAAGTTATTTTCAGTTGTTCCATACATTGATATTGTTTTTATATTATCATAATTCAATATTCCACTATTATTAAATAATACTTTACCATAAGAAACGCTATCTGGAGCACTTGGTTCACTATTATAAACAGAAAGTGTTCCTTGATTTGTTAACCAAGTTTGAGCATATGTAGTTATACTATGCCCATTAAAGTCTAATATAATATTCTTATTACTTGGTACTGTAACAGTTGATGAATCAACTAAATCTACTAACAAGTCTATTTCAGTTTGTGTATTAGCTGGAGCTGCTGTTACTGCTTCTTGAATTGAATAGTAACCTGTAGAGCCAATAGCAGCTACATATTGATGAGCTAAAGTAATGCTTTCTCTTCCACCACTTACATTACTTACTATACTATATCCGGATGGAATAGCACCTAATTTACCATTTACAACTTGATCCTCATTTCCTTCTAATACTCCATCATAAAAGTTGACTTTTAAAGATGAATTAGAGCCAGTATTATTAATAGCACTAACAGTACCATGAATATAAGGGTCTGTAGTTGAAACTGTTCCATCATTTTCACCAATATTTAAAATCTTATAGTTAGTAATAGTAGATGTTACTTCAGACGCTCCTTTTACAGTAGTTGTACCATAGTTTGTTAATGAAGATATTAAACATCCATCATATGTTGTAGTTCCTAAAGGATTATCGCTAGAACCTGTAGCAGCGTTCGTAATATTTGAACTATCAATATTAACTGTTCCATAGTTAGTAACTGTTCCTATTGTTGATGCTGAAACAGTTAATTCTTTTGAACCAGCACTACCTCTAGAAATAGTATCAACTGTACATCCATAAATTGTTGTCGAACCATTTATAGAACCAGTGAATATGGAATTAAATGTCGAATTATTAATAGTTAAATTATTTGTAATTTGATTATATGATTGTAAAGATGAATCATTAATATTTGCTGTTCCACTTATATTATTAATAGTTAAATTAGCTGAGCTATAGTGATTAACTGTACAAGAATTTAATGTATAGCCACCAAATTCTAAATTTGATGTCCCGTTATTTGTTATACATGTACCACCAGTAATTGTTCCTTGACCATTAAGAATTCTACCAGCATTAGTATTAGTAATACCAGTACCATTTGTAACATTTATTGAACCTTGACTACCTATAGTAACATTTCCTAAGTTATTAACTGCAGAATAGCTAGAATTATCAATCATTATAGAACCATCTTCTATTTCTAAAGTAGCTCCTGCGTTATTTTGTATACCATTATTAGTTGTAGCATTAATAACACCGTTAGTCTTAGTATCAGTTATTCTTAATATACCATTATTTGTTATTACCGGTGTAGAATCAGATGTTGTTAATGAATAACCATTTAAATCTAGTTCAATAGTTTTCATATTACTTATAGTTACACCTGTTGGCATAGAAATATTCTTAAGAATTTGAATTGTTTCTGGCACTTCAACAAACCTTTGACCACTATATTTTGTTACTATTGTTGAAGGTGTTGTGTCCTCTAATCCTTCTATCTTAACCCTCATATTTTCTCTATATGTGTCATTAGGTGTATCAGATGTATACTTCTTAAATGCCATATAAATATAATATTTTTTGCCACCTTCTAATTCTAAGAATTTAGTTTCTTCAGTTTTATTAGATAAGTTAAAGAATGTATAGTATGGAGCAAACGTACTATAATTATCAATTGTTATATTATCATCAAATTGGTTTTCCATTATTACTATAACACCTTGGCCTGCATATGAAGAATAATCATATTTAAGACTAATAGTTGTTGAATCTAATTCAGCTGTTCTATCTATAACAACGTATGATGAAGCCGTACTTGGTCCACCAGATTCATTATTACTTATATAATAATCAGTTGATGAATCATATTCAAAACCATATAATGGTTGATTCTTCATATCTTCATAATCATCTGTTATTGTATCAATTATTGTTCCTGTTGGTTCTGTAGGATCGTCAGTAGTTTCATTGATTAATCCATAATAATCATTCATTAATTCATTATCTGAACTACCTAAACTTATAGTATAAGGAGCTATAAATGAGCCATCTCCACCAGTTACAATAGTTTTAGTACTTAAGTATAAAGTTGGTTTAATCATAGTTGAAACTGATGATGGCATATATGAAAATGATGCCTGTATACCAACAACTGTGTAATCTAAAGATGAATTATAAGTTGGTGTTATTAATCTAGAATTACTTCCATAAGATAACCAATCTGCATAATTCATACATGTCCCATACGAACTATAACTAGACATACAAGACGATCTCGGAGTATAAATTGTAGATCCACTTTTATAATCTCCAGCTGCATAAATATAATCACTTGGATATAACAAACCTACTTTACCTGTCCAAGTACTTTGTCTTGTTACTTCATCATCTATGCCTTCTCCTCTAGCTGAATAATTAGTTTTTCCAGTAGTAGAACCTCTTTCAGCAGCATATATTTGAGCTGGTGCCATTCCACCTAATCCAATTGGTACTGCTGCTGTATGCCATACAACTGTATCTATATAGGACTTTGCGTCAGTACTTAATCCATTTGTATAATCACAAGGAGCAACTGTATTATTTCTATCAATTATACAGTATCCACTAGAATTATCCCAATATAAACTATTATTTGTTAACTCTTGAGAACCACCAGAAGTTGCACTTGCATCTGTTACTACTGCATAATATCCATAATATGTAGTACTACTATCTGAATAGAATGCAAATGTTACAGTATCACCAGTTACATCAAATTCAACTGTAGATTTGGTATAAGAACCACCTTGATATGTATATAATTGACCAGCAGACATGTTTCTTGAAACACTACCAGTATAAGTTCCTTGGAAAATATAAACCATATCATAATTCTGTTCAGTTGCATATGTTAATTTGACATGTAATGTACTAGCACCTGGGATAGTTACTACATCTTTTGTTTGTAAATTATTTGAATAATTACCACTATTAGCACCAGTATCATCAATATTTGCAGTATGCGAATAGTGTTCATTTTTAATTGTTACATTTTCAGTATTTGAGCTATAGCCTGGGTTCATTAATTTCATTATATCTGATTGAGACCATTCATTAATACCATAACCATCATTTATTGTACTTTCTGAAGAATCATATGATAAACTTCCTATACCATTAATCTTAACAATTTTGATTCTTGGCTTAACTACACCGTTTTCATCTTCTGTATCAAATACTCCAACTACTCTCCATAATTCATTATTAAATCTAATATAGTTATTAGGATTTGAGCCAACAAATCTCATATCTGTTGAATTTGTATCTCCAATGACATAATCCCCATCAACTTTATCTGGTCCATATGAAGATTTTTCTCCACCTTGACCAGTACCAATAGAAATATTTTGAAGACCTACTTTAGTATCATATGATTTAACATCATAACTTATAATACTTCTAATATATGGATAAGAGCTGCCATTTGGATTTAAGCCAACATGCAGATAGTATTTCTTACCTTTAGATAATACAAAATCATAGTTTCTATAGTAATAACTAAAACTATTATTTTCACTATAAACATTTCCGTTATATGTACTAAATAACTCTAGAATATTTTTTCTACCTTCATAATTATTTGATCCTAAAATAGTACCATAATTAATAGCTTCAGGGCTATCACTAACGTAAATATACTGATTTGGATAACTATCAAACTTAGTATTTATTTCAATCATTTTATCATATACTGCATTTCTTAAATCAATAACCATATATGAATCTGTAGGCGCAACACTTCCAGAAACATAAGGAATCAATGCGTTTTCATAAGTATAACATTCCTCAAATCCTGAATAATTCCATGCTCCAGATGAAGTATTAAATTCTTTAAAGATGTCGTGTGCATAACCATTTGCTATTTTAATGCTGTTAAAGTATATGTTATCTGAAGATCTTTCACTATTATATGGAGATATTAAATGTACATAATTAACTTGATTTGGTATCAAATTAAAGTACCCTATTCCACCATGTGAATTATTATCTTCAACTTTATATACATAATTAGAAAAATCTGTAGGCATTTGAATTTGATTATCAATAACAACTACAAAATCACCAGCTATACTTTGATTCATTTCAATATGTTTTGGAGTCGTATCTCCTGTTAAATCAACAGTAAATACTGAATGTGCTGTTGCATGATTTGAACTTGCACTACTATCTTTATATAAATATGTATCAGAAGAAGCTATAAATCCATATTGATTTGGAGTAATAATATCATTTGTAAAGCTAATTGTTCTATTAGCTGCTAACTTTAATTGACCAAAAGTATAATAATAATTAGTTGTATTACCATTAGGATTAAATACGAAGTGAACATAATTCATTTGTCCACCAGTTAATACAGCTGTTTTTTTATCATTATAAGAATTATTTGCATACATAAACGCTGTACTCGAATCATATTCTGGTAATTCTGTACTATTTGTAACTACAGCATAAAAATATGAAGAATCATAAATATACTTATTAGTATAATCTACTGTTAAATACTTATTACTTGCATTATGCGTTAGATCTATTGGAAGATATGAGTGAGATATTTCAGAAGTATTTGATGTTGATCTAAATTCTGAATTTACACCATTATCATAACTCTTATAGAATGGAACAGTATCACCAACTAATGTATTTCTAATATCCAAACTTAATACTGAATCAGATGATAAATTAGGCTCATCTATAACTTCTATAGAATTTATTATAAATTGATCCTTACAGTTGTTAGTTTGATAATCTGATATTGGTACGTTATCGCTTCCATTTTTAAAGTAATAAAATTGAACATAATACTTTTGTCCACCAGAAAGTGTTTTATTAAATGTTTGAGGTCCAACTAAATTAAATGAACTAGAGTTATAACCATACATATAAGCAAATGCTGATGAATCAGTTGATGTTCTAACTGTATTATCTGTTGTAACAATTATATTACCATAGTTACTAGAACCATAAGTACTTAATGTAGCATTAACTATTAATCTCTTATCACCCGAATTAGTTAAATCAACTTCATAATAACCAAAAGCTTTTGTACCATTTACATATTGATTATTAGATGTAAATGTTCCAGTTGTAGCATCATAATCAAAGCCATAGTTTTTACCTATAGTTGTTACATTCATATCTTCGTAAGGAGATGGTGAAGACACTTCTTTATCTCTTAAAGTAATACCAGTAATATACATTTTTGCATCTTCAGGATATGTTTCAGAAGAACCAATATTATAATAGATTAATAATGTATACATACTTCCTTTTGGAAGATTCATATTAAATGTTTTTTCACCAAGAGGAACAGAATTATTTTCCAAAACTGAACCAGATGTAGAATTTCCACTAAATACCATAACGTAACCTGAATTACTATCATTAGTATTACTTGAATTTTTTACTCTATTAGTTGAAACCGTTAACACTTGATCTTCTTCATATTCTCTTAAATCCATTACAATTTGAGCTGATGCCATAGTGCCAGTTGTATTGTTTTCATTTACTAAGAAATTACCTGATTTAATAAATCCATATTGACCAGTTTTATCCATTGATTCCATTATTGTTTCATTAGATAATATATCTTCATAATAACTTTCTTTAGCAGCATCAACGGCTAAAGCTACTTTTGTATAATATTTAGAACCAATTCTAGCTTCTACATCGGATAATACTCTTAATGTTCCAACTTGATAAGTTATTTCAGATTCTTGTCTTATTTCTATATTAGCTTTATATGTATCTGGTGTATCTTCAACATCACCGCTAATCGCATTTGAAGCTAAAATTCTTCCATCATAGAAATTAAATGTTCCATTTGTTGTATTAATACCGATATTAGCTGCTTTTATATATGGAGTATAAATTGATACATCTTCTTCGGTATTATCTAATCCTAGATTGAATGTACCATTATTTATAATCACAGTATTTGTTTCATTTTTAATACAATTGTGAGTTGCTTCATCAAACTCGTCTTCTTCAGGATCAAATGATTCACTATCATATACAGTAAATGTTGCATTATTGTTGACAGTAAATGTATAATTTCTATTACCATTAATAGTAAAACCATTTAAATCTAAAACTATATCTTGTCCACCTAATATACTGTTAGATTCAATAACATTATCTAACATTTGGATCTTACATTTTGTTGTTAAACAATTGATTCCACCAGAATTTCTTTCTAAAGCAGACTTTAATGTAGTATATGTAGTACATAGTGATGGATTTGATTCACAATCATAATCTGTATTACCATAACCAATTAATCTAGCTACTGGAGGTATTACCTGCCCATCTGTTGTAACTGTTAATTCTCTAACAATACTATGATTACCAGCAACATCTATTGCTTCAATTTTAACAACATAATCTGTACTACTTTCTAAATTAGAGAATGTATAACTAAACTCCTTTTCTTCATTTAAATCAGTAGTATAACTAATAGATGTTTGATATACATCATCTAAATAAATTCTTAATTCTGATAAGCCTGACTCATCATCTTGAGCTGATCCACCTATAGTGAAACCTGACTCTGTTACATCAGATGAACTTAATACTGATAATGATGGATTTGTAGTATCAATATTGGCTATTTCATGATCTGTATCTAATGATTTTGCACCAGATTTAACTGAATATGCTGTTACTGTACAATTTTTACTAACTGGGAATGGACCATTGTAAGGAATGTAATCTCCATCATCTATAGCATACATGTAAGTATAATTATTATGATCAGAAGTAATCGAAACTGTAACATCAGAATTAGTCCAATTAGTTGGTACATGTGTTATAGTTGGTGCTTGAACATCTTCAAATATCGCATTTAAAACTTTATTACCTGTAGAACCAGTAGAAATTGTCTTAGTTGTTGTTGGTTCCCCAGAATCTCCTTCTCTCCAACCTAAGAATACACTTCCTTCTTTTGTTGGATTATTCAAAGTAAAATTAGGTGTTTCTATTGTATATGTGTTTGGATTTGTTACTCCAGTTGGAAGAGTTCCACCATTCAAATTATAAGTTAATGTATATTCATCTGGAGTCCAATTAACATATAAAGTAACTGTTGTATCTACTGTACTGTTTGTAAAATCAGTTGAAGAATAAACAGCTGTCTGATCATATGATGTGCCTGTGGAATCAGCATTTTTAACCCATTCATGGCCTGAAACAGCATGATAACCTATTCTTTCAATATTAATATTTAGTGGGTCATTATAATCCATTAAACCATCTGATGTTAATGATTGTCCATATGTTAATGAATGAATTGTTTTAGAACCAGAAATAGTAACAAGTGTACCATCATTAGATACATTTTCACCTTTATTTCCCGATAATGTACCACCATTCATATCTAATTGAATATAAACGTTGCTAATTATCCATTTAGCATATAATATTCTATCACCATCTAAATCGTAGATATAATTATCGTTTCCGTCGTTATAAGGATAAACAACACCTGTTCCATCGCTGTTAATTGTCCAACCTACAAAACTATGGCCAGCTTTTGTTGGTATTGTAGATGGGAAAGTCCCTGGACGTACTAAGTTTTCTCTTTCATATTTTAGTACGCTCCCTGGTGCACCTGTACCACCATTTGCATTAAATTCTATATCATATACTTTTCTAAATTCATAATGAACTCTAATATCTTTGTTTTCATTAAATGGAGTTGTAGGAGTAAAAGTTAAATCAAATGTAACTTCTTCTCCTGGGGCTATAACTTGTTTTAAAACATACCCATCTATTTCATAATTAACAGTCGAATCATTTATACTTGTAGAATAAATACACTGTTTTTCATCTCCATAATTCTTAACTTTTACTGTATAAGTAAGAGTAGATTCTGCATTTGGCAATTTAAAACCTGTAATAGTATCCGCAACATTCCAATCTGGTTGCCAAGTATTTGGTTCATATTGAATCATTGCTCCACCCTCTGCTGATTTAAGTCTTATATCCTCAACTCTAATATCAACTATAGGTCTAAATTTAACAGCACTTGTTATTCCTAATTCTGTAGATAATCCTGAATAGGCTACCGTATAAATGATTATACTTAGAAACAAAAATAAAAGTAAAAAGACTTTATTCTTTTTCAAGTAAATCACCTCTAATATATTTATTAATATTGTACGTAATTAAATACTACATCAAATCCTCTTATAATAACATCTTCAGTTATTGTTCTTTCACCTGTGGTATTCTTGTAATCAACAATCAAACTAACAGTTTTAGTTTGTCCTGCATCAAGAGTATTTCCAACGCTTACTTCTTCATTAGTATCAGTATAAACTAATTTATAGTTTATATTACTGCATACGTAGTCTGCATCTTCTTGATTAGAACTAGTACATTCTAAATTACTTTTAATAATTGATGATAATGATGCATTTATTGTTCCTTCATTTTTTATATCAAACGTATATACTATTCCATCACCTAATTTAACAAAATTAACTCTTAATCCTGAAATTAAAGTGGCAGTTAAAGTGGGTTCTTGTACTACTTTAGCCCCTCCTATTACTCTAGTTGGTCTGCCATTATCAAAATGAATATCCCACCTATCATTTTTCACTCTAATTTCATTGTCTCTAATTAATAATTGACTTATGTAAGTAGCATATGCAACTGTCATAGTAACTAATCCTATTGTTAATACTAACAATAATATATTTTTAACTTTATTATTTTTCATTCTTTACATCCCTTTATTATTAATAATATTATAACATTTACATATTTTATAGGTCAATAAAATCATAAAAAATAACTAAAAAAATAAGCTTTTTTTAGCTTATTTTTGAATTATCCATAAAATCAATTACTTCCATTACTTTTTTATAATTATTACTATTATTTTCCACAGTATTAATCAACTTTATATATTCTTTATCTATCGGTATATTTTTATCGTTATATACTTCTAAAAATATATAATCAATTTCATAAGTTTTATTGCTAGTATAAAGATGTTTTAAATAATTTAAAATTCTATTCTTATTATCACTTTCATTTCTAGTATAAAATATTGAATTATCTTTAATACTATTATTCCTTTTATAATCAATTATTGTATATTTTATACTTTTTGAGTATTCTAAAATTTCATCTTCCTCATCAATACATAAAAAACTTTTCTTTATAATTTTTCCTTTGTTATTAAATTCAACACCAAGGCATATATTATTTGATACCACCAGTAAATCATAATCATTATGCTTAACTTTATTCGGTAAAAACACTTCTGATTTTTTATAAATTCTATTTAAAAAATCATTATTAACAACAATATCAAATTTTATAAAATCTTTAATTGTTTCTTCGTCTACTTTAATAATCGGAATTTTAATATATAATTCTATATTATCATCAGAATTCCATTCATAAAAATTATATAATTTTTCCGATAAATTAAGTGCTATATCATAGACATAATTCATTTTTTCCTCCTAACAAAACACATGTCATCATACCTATACCTAAAATTACATTTATACATTCAATTCTTCTAATAATAAAATGAACAAAATCAAAGAAATTATACCCTATTGTAAATAAATTCAAATAAATTATTATATATGTTATACCGATAACAGTTAATCCAAAACCAAATAAGAATATAAATGCTTTAAGCATAAATATCACCTGTTTAATTCTATTAATAGTTTTTTAAAAATATTATATATTTATACTAGGAGATGATAATTTGTTATATATAATTTTATCTATTATTCAGGGAATTACAGAACCTTTACCAATTTCATCAAGTGGACACTTATATTTAATAAGTAATATTTTTAATATAAATACAAATAATTTATCTTTTGAAATAATAACTAATTTTGGCTCTTTAATCGCAGTTTTATTTTATTATAGATTAAAGATAAAAGAACTATTCAAAGGAACTTATAATTATATACAAAAAAAAGAAAGTAATAAAAGTTTTAAAGATTTAACAATGATTGTTACCGGAACTATACCTGCTATTATAATAGGTGGTCTATTGAAGGATTATATTGAAAAAATAATTAATATTAAAATAATTGGTATAGCTTTTATTATTACCTCACTCTTTTTATATTTAATTAAAGATAAAAAAGGAAAGAAAAATAGTATTAGTTTTAAAGATTCAATGATAATTGGATTATATCAAGCTATAGCATTATTTCCAGGTATAAGTAGAAGTGGATCAACTATAGTTGGTTGTATGAATCAAGATTTAGATAGAGAAACAGCATTTGATTATTCATTTATGCTATATATCCCAGTATCAATAGGTAGTTTTATACTTAATATCAAAGATTTTAGCTTTAGTCCTATATTCATATTTTGTATTACTTTATCAGCAATTACTACCTATATATCTTTAAAATTATTCTCAAAAGTAATAAAAAATGGAAAACTATTTATATTTTCCATTTATACACTAATAATAGGGTTATTCTGTTTCTTTAAATTCTAATTCTTCAATATCAACTCTATTAATACTATCAAACCTTTTTGTAATTTTATCAGTAGTAGTATGAATATCAGCTACATCTTTACTAACAGTTTCTATAGATCTAGAAAGTTTATCCCATCTATCTTTATATCTACCAAATTCAACAGATAACTTAGCTAATTCCTCTTGAATTACTTTTGCATACTTGTCTCTTTCTTGATTTTTAATAATAACTTGAATGGTTGTTAAAGTACTCATAAGTGTTGTTGGACTAGTTATCCACACACGTTTTTTATATGCATATTCGATTAGATCAGAATGATATGCATTTATTTCCGCAAATATAGCTTCAGCTGGCAAAAACATAATAGCTTGATCAGATGTTTTTCCAGGGATTATATATTTTGTTGAAATTGCATCTATGTGTTTTTTTACATCACTTTTAAATAGTTTTTCAGCTGCTTCTCTATCTAATTTACTCCTATTTTTGTCAACCATAATTCTATAATTTTCAAGCGGAAACTTAGAATCTATTGCAACTACCCCTAGTGGTTCAGGCGCAAAGAGTACCGCATCAGCAATTGTGTTATTATCAAAGGCATATTGTTCTTGAAATACCTTACTATTACCACTTCCAAATACAGAAATTAGTATATGATTAAGATTTACTTCTCCAAAAATTCCTCTACTCTTCTTATCAGTTAATATTCCTTGAAGAGATACTATATCAGTACTTAAACTATCAATTTTCTTTTGTGCCTCATCTATTTTAGCTAACTTTTCAAGAACATTATTAAATGTTTTATTCGTCTTTTCAAAGTTTTCATCCAATCTTTCATTAACTTTTTCATTAATCACATTTAATCTATAATCTATTCTCTCATTTTGTTTATTGAAATCTTCATTTAAATTTCTATTTATATCGTTTTTAAATTCCCCTAATTCTTTAGTAACACTAGTCTCTAAATTACCTAATCTTTCCGTTATTTTACCCTCATTTATATTCTTAAATAAAGATATTGTAACAAGTACTACTATTAATACTAATATACCTATAATTACATATTCCATACAATTACTCCTTTATAAACTTATTAGCTATTTTACTAACAAAAAACGCTAGTAATAACATGAATCCTATTTGAGCCAAAGTTGATACATCTGTTATACTTTCAAGTAAACTCTTGCCTATAAATCCCCAAAAATACACTAATGGTAGTTTACCTATAATGAGAGCGGCAAAAAACTTCTTTTTATTCATTGAAGATAATCCAGCACCTATATTTATCGCAAATTGTGGTGTAAATGGTACCGCAATCAATAAAACCAAATTAGGATATGATAATTTATCTATTTTTTTTCTAATTTCTTCTACTTTTTCTACTCTATCTTTTCTTTTTATTTTCTTTATAAAATGATTCCCTACTTTTTTAGATACCAAAAATGATGTCATAGAACCTAAAATAGCTCCTCCCCATGATATTAAAGTACCTACTACACTACCAAAGGTAATAACATTTAATGATACAAATAATCCAAGAGGTAAAACTGGAATAATAGACTCCAAAAATATGATAAATATTCCTGAAAAAATTCCAAAACTAGATAATAGTCCTGTTAAAAATTCAACAGCTTGATCAACCCATTCTTGCATATATAGCCTCCAATAGTATTATACTCTTTTTTTTACAAATAAAAAATAAGTTATATAAAATTAACTTATTTATTTCCCAAAACCATCTATTACATTAACAACATTATATCCTAGTATTCTTAACAAATCACACGCTTTTTTGCTTCTAAATCCACTCTTACAATATATATAATATTTATCGTCTTTATTTAGATAGAACATATAATTTTTCAATAATTCTTCCATAGGTATATTTATTGCATTATATGCATGATCTATGTTATATGAATAATTATCCCTAATATCAATAATATTATATTCTGGCCTTAGTTCATTTAAAAAGATATTCATTTTTATCACCAGTTTATTATATGATAAATAAAAAAAATAGATTGTTTTAAAATCTATTTTTTAATTAATATCATAAGACCAAGTTACTTTATATATAATTCCATTGGAATAAAGTATATTTAATTTAGCTATATATGTAGGCATTTCTTCAACAACTTTATCTCTATTAACATAAAGTACATTTTCACTTGTTCTTACACCATAGCGAATATTATCTTTTATTTCCTTGTCATTTAACGCCTTATTAGTATAATTCGCATACATATAAGTTGATAAAGGATTTTCTACATAAAAGTTGTTAAAAACATATGTTATATTTTTACCGACCTTTACTCCTCTAGAGAGTAAGTACTTGTTAGAGGTAACTTCAACCTTACATAATATATAATCATTATAGTTTTCTTTTAAAGTAAGAACTAAACCAGAATAAGTTAGAATTTTATATTTATATATGTCCTTAGTATCTTCTTTAACACTATCTGGTTTACCATATTTTTCTAATACTTCTTTTTCTGTTGAACCATACTGAAGTGAATCAATTCTTAGATCATCTATAGTAAAAACCGCATTATTATTAGGAGTCAGAGGGGATTTACCATAGTCTTTAAAATAACTTGCTATTAAAATAACTAATACTATAATTACTACTAACAAAGCTAAACCTATGGCTAATTTTATCTTTTTATTTTTCATAATTATTCCCCTTCTTTTTATCTCTTTTAGTTTTAACAGCTAATAATAATCCTAGTGTTACTACCATAAATAAGACTATTAATCCATATTTAATTCTGTCGTTGCCGGTAGAAATATTAACTATCAATTCAGCACTAGCTGTAGGTGTTACTGTTATTCTTTCAGTTTTTGGTTTATTTGTAATAATAGAATTCCCAACTGTTTTACCATTTTTATCTACATAGAATACAGCTACATTTATCTCTTTTTTAGGTAACTCCATACCTTCTGGTGCTTTTGTTTCTATTATTCTATATTGACCTTCTTCCAAATAGTAAACTGTAGCACTACCAAACTTAGTTCTAATGGTTTTATTAGTACTATTATTATCTACTTTATAGAATAACTTATCATCTGTTTCTTCTTCAGTTACAGTAACGTCTTCATATTTTTGATTTTGATTAAGTTTTTGAAGTTTGAATTCTCCACCATCAATTAAGTTATTATAATCATCATATTTATAGAAAGTAAATGGTGTTGGTTTATTAACCAATTCTTTCATAGTATCAACAACATCATTATCTTTAGTTATAGTCACCATTACAAATCTATCTTCTTCTTTTTCAGGTAAACTATAGCCTTTTGGTGCCTTTACTTCTTCAATGATATAACAATGACCATAATCTAAATATTGAACTAATATTTCACCTGCTTGAATAGATACTTGTTCATTGTTTTGATTAATACTATTATCAAAATTTGTCCATGTATCAACATATCTATCTAGGTTTAATGACGATTTAATATCACTACATTTACTATCTTCTTTATCAGTACATGTTATTATCTTATCAGTATCTTTTATTTCTCTATTTTCGTATACTCCATCCCTAATAGTCTTTAAAGTTAATAATGTTTTTGGTTGATCAATAGCTTTTACATTAGGTGCGCATGTAGTTCCTTCATAAATTTTAAATTCTGCACCTTCTAATAAACTTCCATCTTCTGCATATTTTCTGATTAATAAAGATGTTGGTTTATTTGGTACATCTACTTCTTCAACATCTACTGTTGAAGTTTCCACAGCAAAACTAGTTTCTCTATTTCTTCCTTTTGGTAAAGTATAATTCTTTGGAGATACAGTTTCTAAGAATACATATTTATATCCTGATGGAAGATATCTAAGGATAATTTGACCCTTATATGGATGAAGTTCTGTAACATAATCACTAGCATCATCATTTAATATTGCTTTATATACTTCAATGTTAGAATCTTCTTCATCTAATAGAAGTACTTCTCTAGGACTAAATTTTACAATAGATATACCAGCTTCTTTTCTTTCATTAACATCAGCATAATCAGACGGATGACACTCAGCGTTTTCTGCACATCTATATAATTCAAAGGTAGTAGTTTCATCATTAATTAAGTAACCATACTTACTATCACGTTTTTCAATTTTAACTCTAGTTGGTTTATCATCAATTATAGTTGTAGTTGTAGGTTTTTCTGTTTCAGAATCTTTACAACATTCTAAATCTAATTCTCTAGTTCTACCCTCTTCAGTTTCTGGTAAAGTAAATACTGAATTACTTGGTACACTTATCTCTTCTATATAATACTTTCTACCTCTACATAAATGAGTTAAATGAATGTGTCCTCCACAGGAATATAAGTTTTGAGTTATAGTTAAACCAGTAGTTAATGAACTAGGTATATCATCTGGAATATATCTATATTCTGAATAACTAGCATCAGTCTTACAAGTACCTATATTTCCTACTGAAGCAAAGTTTAGATATACTTTTTGACCATTTTCTATGTAATATACTTTAAATAGTATTTGATCAAATGCGCCTATCTCTTCCTCATTTTCAAATTTAACTGTAGCACTTGAATCAGCATATCCATAGAAGTCTGCTTTTGTAAAGTCTACTTCAGTTGGACTGTTATCAAGTGTAGAAGAAGCTATTGACGAAGAACACATATTAGAGTTATTTTCATCTACGCCTGTAGAATTATTTGTACTGCAATCATCAATTATAAATGTATAACTGCTAGCAGCCATATTACTATATTTAGGTGAATAGAACCCATAACAATTATTACTTGATGGACTAGTACATGTATCTTCGCAACAACATTCTGCTTCTTTAACTGTATATGTTCCTTTTGGTAAATGATATACATAGAATTCTCTATCACTATTTAGATATAAAGTAGTAGTCGATGTACCAGTTACTCCATCAATGGTATTTCCAGCATATTCATATACACCTTCTCCAGTTCTTACAACGTTTATTGGTGTATCGTTGCTATCATATATGGTAAATGGTATTTTCTTAACTTCTTCAGTAGAAATATTTCTCCAAATACTATCATAACCATTTTCATCATTAATTGTTTTAGTAAATTTAAATTCAGTTTTATTATTAATAAATTTATTATTACTATTCATTGTTGATCTAGTTTTACTAGTTATTAAGTCAATAGATCCTACTTGACCAAATGTATGATATTCTACTGGTTTTGTTTCAGTAGCTTTATATGTTCCTTCTGGCATTCTTATAACACATACTTCTCCTATTGATAAATCATTAGAAGAATCACTATTTGATATTAATTTTGAAGCATTAGCTCTTGAATCTACTAATCCTTTATATATATAACATCCTTTTTTATTTAAAGCGCTAGATTTTTGTTCTTCAACTTCAACATATTTAATTTGATCATTAACAGTCTTGGATACTATAAATTCAGCACCACCTACTGTTATTGAACCATCTTCTAATGCCTTATAAAAGTTAATTAATAATGGATTATTAACTAGTTTTAACGCTTCTACATCACTTATTTTTGTTCTAGTCTTATCGCTAGGCATTTCCTTAGGTGTAATATTAGCAATCTTATTATTAACTGGATCTACATAGTATTCATCTGATCCAGAATCAGTTTCTATTGCTGTATAAGTTACATTATTTGGAGTTCTAACTACACAAACCTCACCTGAAGAACTACTCACAAAGTTAGTTGCTTCTGAAGCATTAGTAGTTTCTCCATTATATATATAACAATCTGGATAATCAGAATCAGTACCTTTATTACTTGCTTTTATATACTTATTATCACTATTCATAATATTAAATACTGTACCTGACATAGGTTCATTTAATTCGTTTACTTTAAAGAAATTGAAGTAATATGGATAATTAATAACAATATTATTAATTGATTTAACAGGTATTGTTTTTGATGGAGTTAAATTAATATTAATATTTGTATTAACATAATATGCACTATCTCCAGAAGTAATTTCTATTGGATCGTAAGTTTTATTATTTTGTACTCTAATAACACATATTCTACCAGTTGAATCTGTATTAAATGTAGATGCTTCATTAATATTAGTAGTTATTCCATTATAAATGTAACAACCTTCATATCCAGTTACTGAACTAATACCATTTGATTTAATATAATTATTTGTACCATGCTCTTTTACTTTAAATGATGCATTTTCCACAGCAGAACTATTATCTTTTACCTTATAGAATCCAATAACATATGGATTATTCTTAATTGCATTAGAACCATCACCTTTAACAGGTTCTATTGTATTAGTCGCAATTATACTAGTTATTTCTCCATTATTGAACCAATAACTATCATTACCTGTAGATTGTTCTTCTGCTGTATATGTACCACTTGGTATTCTTGCTATACAATATCTACCTGTTGATGTATCATTTACTGTTAATTCTGAACCAGTAGTATTTGATTCTTTATATAAGTAACATCCATTATATGTTCCATCTACTTCGATATATTTACCAGTAGAATCTTTAACCTTAAATTTAGCTTCAGTTAATGGTGTTCCATCTTCTTTTTGCTTATAGAAAGCAATATATAAAGCATCATTTGATATAGTCTTTAAATTACATGTACTAGCTCCACTAGTTTGACTAGGTGTTACCTTAGTACAGTTATTTGTTAAAGGACTATAACCTGAAGGTGTATTTATTTCTTTAACATAGTAATCTTGGTTAGATAAACCATTGAATGTTACTATACCTGATGAACTAGTTCTAGATGATATACCTGTTGTTGTAGTACAAGTATTATCAGTAAATAATTCAAATGTTACACCTGATATTTCTGATTCATCTATACTATCTGTTTTTTTAACGCTTAGACAATAATCATTTTTATTGCTATAAGTACCTAAATTAGCATCATTTACTTCTTTACCTAATTTAGTTACTGTAACTATAATAGATTGACTTGATGGTTTAACATATGGATTATTTGAAGAAGTTTCTCCAGGTGTACAATTAGCATCACTATATACTATTGCATAACCATTATCAGTTACTTCTTCAAATGTATATGATTTACCTTTGTTTAAAATTGGATTATCATTAGAATCTAATCCATATGTAGCTATACCTTGATCATTAGAACAAATACTAGCTACCTTTTCTTCACTCGTATTATCAATAACATCATATTTAAAGTGATTAGAACTAAAATCAAAATTATTATTATCTTGTACTTCTTTTTGGATATTAATATATCCAAATTGTTTAGTATTTGTTACTTTACCAGTACCATAATATGTATTATATTGACTAGTTTCTGTTAAAGTTACTTCAGCTGTCTTTATATGATCAGCTGTTTCTCTTTCAACTGGAGAATAAGTAGTAACATAATCATCTAATTCTCCACTTACATTTATTTCTCTAATACAGTATGTAGTATTTATATCTAACATACCTGAATTATTATCTATTTTACCTATTGTATAAATATTATTATTTTTAACTATTGTTAAAGGTATTGTTGTTTGTGTATATGGATTATAACCTATAGTTATTTCAGAACCTAATGTTGTACAATCATTACTTGTACCAGCTGAATATAATTTGAATGTTCTTTCAGTATCTTCATTAGGAACATGTTCCTTTTCAATTTCAATATATCCATATCTCTTAGTATTCGTAACATTAATTGTTTCATATTTTATACTATTATTGTCACTATTAGAATTCTTAGTTAATGTAACTACACCAAATTTTTTACCAGATATAGTTACACTTGGACTATAATCAGTAATATAATCATGTCTTAACTCAGTACCTTGTTCATCACCAGTTTCCCATATTAAATATGTTTTACCTAATTCTAATGTACCTTTATTATTATTTTTACCATAATAATATACTCCATCAGTTTGACTATTAGTAGTACCAAGTAAGTTACCTACGGTAACACAAGCTCCATTATTCATAGATGCGCAACTATAAATATTGAATTCTCTTGTTGTTGATTCTGTTGGTATATGTGTTTTAACTATTTCTATGTAACCAAATTCTTCAGTATTAGTAACATTACCAATATTAACTGAATTATCTCCTACATTTGTTATTGTTACTTCTACATAATTTGTTGTTGGTTTCAAATATTTATAATTTGTATTACCTTCTTGTATTTCTATATCATTTGAATTAAATATTCTTGCATAACCATCACTATTTGTAATTTCTCTTACTCTATAAATAGAACCTTTTACTAATTCTGGTTGATTATTATTTGATGGTCCATAATAATATGCTTTACCATTATTATCAGTAAATACTTGTGGACAATTTTGTTCAACTGTACTTCCTTCTACCCTACATACTTCATATACGAAATGATAATTATTAAAATCAATTGTTTGACCAGTTCCCATTGCTTTTTGAATTTCTATATATCCAAATTCTTCTTCAGTATTAGTAACATGTGTAATATTAGCTGGAGTAGCTCCAACTGATTGAATAGTTACTTCCTCATAATTGTTTCCACCAGTATAAGAAGGTTTTATAGTTTTATAACTAGCATCCCCTGGATTTATTGGATTTCCACCTGTGGATGTTCCAAATAATAAAGCATTATTTGTTGTATTATCAGTTAACTCTCTAATTCTATATACTGTACCATAATCTAATGTTGAATTATCATTAGAATCTAAACCAAACTTAGCTATTCCTTGATCATTAGTATAAACTTGTGGACAACCTGTTTGAACTGTATTATTAACTACTTTACATACTTCAAATCCAAAATGATATGTATTGAAATTAATCGACTGACCAGATATCATTTCTTTATTTATTTCAATATAACCTTTAGACTCAGTATTTGTTGTATGAACTATATTTACTGGATTTGTACCTATATTTGTTATTTTTATTTGTTCATAATTGTCACTACCAGAGTAAACTGGTCTTAGTACTTTATAATCTCCATCCCCTGGATCTATTGTTCTTGATCCATTTTCGTCTACATATAAAATAGCATTACCTGTTGTCGAATCAACCATTTCACTTATTCTATAAATAGAACCGTATTGTAATGATGTTTGACCATATACAGCCTTACCAGTAGAATCAGTATAAAGTGGATCACATGCAGCAGATGTTGTTCCGTTAACAACTTTACATATATTATATCCAAAATGATAAGCACTAAAATCAAATGAAGATTGATCTTCTACAGTTTTTTGAATTTCTATATATCCATAATCTTCAGTATTAGTAACATAAGTTATGTTAACTGGATTTATTCCAACATTTGTAATTGTAACATCTTCATAAGTTCCACCACTATTATAAGATGGTTTTAAAGCTCTATATATTGAATTAGAAGCTTTTATTCTTCCAGTTCCATTAGAATATCTATATATAAGTGCATATCCAGTAGTAGAATCTGTTAATTCTCTAACTCTATATACTGAGTTTAATTCAAGTTCTGTTTGGCCAAAAATAGCTTTACCAGTATCATCAGTATAGACTGGATCTCCACAAGATTGTGATGGAACTCCATCTACTACCTTGCATACTTCAAATCCAAAATGATATATACTAAAATCAATGTTTGAATTACTTACAATAGCTTTATCTATTTCTAAATAACCATATTGTTTAGTGTTAGTTACGCTACTAGTTCCATAATAAACACCATTTATATTAGTTGAAGATAATGTTACTTCAGCTGTTTTTATATGATCAGCTGTTTCTCTTTCAGTAGGAGAATATGTAGTTACATAATCATCTAATTCTCCACTTACATTCATTTCTCTTACACAATATGTTTTATCTTTATCAAGCATTCCTGAATTAGCATCTATCTTACCAATTGTATAAACATTTTCATTTTTATCAATTGTTAATTGAACAGTTGAATCTATATATGGATTATAACCAGTAGTTACTTCTGTACCAAGTGTTGTACAATCTCCACTTGTTCCTACATTATATAGTTTAAATGTTCTTTGAATATCTTCATCAGGAATATGTTCTTTTTCTATTTCTATATATCCTAATCTCTTTGTATTAGTTACATTAACTGTTTCATATCTTAAATGATCAGTATCTTGTGTACTTGAATTAGTTAAAGTAACGACACCATAATTACGACCATTAATAGTAACCTGATTTGAATATGTAGTTATATAGTTATCTGTTAAAGCAGCTGATGAACCAGCACCATCTTCCCAAACCAAATATGTTTTATTTAAATCTAAATTCCCTTTATTCGTAGATGGATTATAACCAATTCTATATTCAAATGCTGTTTCTACAATTTCAGTACCAACTGCACTACCTACTCTTGTACATACACCATTTGTCATTCTAGAACAAACATATGCAACAAAATGTCTACGAGTAGTTTCAGTTGGTAAATGAGTTTTTACTACTCTAATATAACCTTTTGCTTCTTCATTGTGCATCTCAACAGTATTAACTGGATTTGAACCAACATTAGTAATTGTTACTTCTTCATAAGGAGCATTTGTACTATACTTAGGTGTAATATTAATATAATTAGAATCTGAAGGTTGTATTTTTCTACCATATTCATTAGAGTAAAGACTAGCATATCCAGTAGATTCTGTTAATTCATAAATTCTATAAACTGAATTTAATTCTAAAGTTGTTTTTCCATATTCAGCAACACCATTTGAATCTGTATAAATAGGTGTATCACAAGTTTGCATTCCACCTTCTACCTTACAAACCCTGAATCCAAAATGATATGAATTAAAACTAAATGAGTCATTACCATCAATTTTCTTTTCTATTTTTAAATACCCATAATCTGGTATAGTAGTAACATTATTTCTAACAAAAGCATAATTAGTATATATACCAGTTTCTGTTATTGTTTTGTCAACATAATTATTTCTTGGAACTAAAGCTATATAATCGGTATCTCCTCTAGAAATTGTACCTGATCCAGAAGAATTTGAATATAAAACAGCATATCCATTATCAACATGTTCTCTTATTCTATATGTAGTTCCATAAACTAAATTTCCATTGCCTACAGTTGCATATCCAGAATTATCTGTATATATTGGTGGCATACAATTAGTTTCTGTATCATTTACTAATTCGCAAACATCAAATCCAAAGTGATACCTACTAAAGTTAAAAGATGATTCACCAGTTACTTCCTTTGATATTATTAATGATCCTAGTTTTTCTTCATTTTCACTATGAACTATATTAACTGGGTTAGAACCTACATTTGTTACTGTTATTTCATAATAATCTGTACCAGTAGGATATATTGGGGTTAATGCTTTATAATCTGATGAATCTGTACTCATAGGTGAACCAGAATCATCTGAATAGATAACTGCATGATGATTAGAGTCAACTATTTCTTTTATTCTATAAACAGATCCTAATTCCAATGTTGTTCTTTCAAAATAAGCAGCTCCTGTATTATCAGTATAAACTGGATTTCCACAAGATTGTGATGGTATTCCATCTACTACCTTACATACTTGGTAACCAAAATGGTATGTAGAAAAATTTAATGTTTGGCCAGTAATTTCTTTTTGAATCTTTATATATCCATATTCTGGTGAACCTTGATTTCTATTAGTTATATGAGCAATATTAGCTCCGTTTGATCCTACATTTGTTATCGTAACTTCTTCATAATTATTAGACGTATAAGATGGATCCAAAATAACATAATTTGGATCATTAGTTGGAATTTGAGCATTTGATGAATCATAAAGTATTGCATGGCCAGTTGTAGGATCTACTTTTTCTTTTATCCTATATATTGAACCATAGGTTAATGTAGTTTGACCATAGTAAGCTTTACCACTGTCACTATTACCACCACTATAAACTGTAGTACATGGTTGTTCTACATTATTTATCACTTCACATACATCGTAACCAAAATGTAATAAATCAAAATCAAATGTGCTACTAGATCCTGTTACTGTTTTTTGTATTTCAATATAACCATATTTTTTAGTATTAGTAATATTAATTGTTTCATATTTTACTGAATTGCTATCAGTTGAACTATTAGCAGTAACTGTAACTTGTGCATATTTTTTTCCTCTTATAGTAACTTCATTATCATATGAAATAATATAATTATCATTTATACCACCAGTATCTACTTCTTCAACTAGGTATGTTTTTCCTATAGCTAATGTACCATCATTTACTAACTTACCTAAATAATACTTACCATTTACTTTTGTATTAGTTGTATCTATTGCTGTACCAACATAAGTACACACACCATTACTCATTAAGCTACATTGATATAATTTAAATGATCTTGTTGCTTCTTCTGATGGAACATGGGACTTTGTTATTTCTACATAACCTCCATCTATTTCATTTGTAACATGAGCAACATTTACTGCATTTGTTCCAACATTTGTTATTGTTATTTCTTCATAATTATTTCCACCACTATATACTGGTTTATATGATTTATAATATGTACTTGTTTTAGACAATTGACTGGTATTAGTATTATTATATAATATTGCATAACCATTGCTATCTACTCTTTCAGTCACTCTAATAACTGTTCCATATGTATACTCTGTATTAAGAGATGCATAACCATTTGTATCTGTAAAAATAGTATTACAATTAGAAGTAGATCCATTATTTACCACACACACGTCATATCCAAATCTAAAGTTAGGAAAACTTACAGTCACTGATGACAAATCTTTTTGAACAGCAACTGTTCCTTTCTCTTTTGTATTAGTTACTCCAACATTTTCATATCTTACACTATAAGTATTCTCAGAACTAGTATTTGTTACAGTAACTTGTCCATAATTATAACCTCCGATAGTTACTTGATTTGTATATGTTGTTTCATATTCATCATCAAAAGTACCACCGTCTCCATCTCCATCTTCCCAAACTAAATAAGTTTTACCAATTTCAAGTAATCCTTCATGATTTTGACTATTATAACCTAATATAGCAACATTATTAGAAGCAGTTGTTGAATTAGTATATAAAGCACCTGGTCTATAAGATGTACATTTATCATTAGAATCTAGTGTTAAACATTCATATAATTTAAATGTTCTTGGAGTACTTTCACTAGGAACGTGTTCTTTTATTACTCTTACATACGCCATCTTCTTTTTATTTGTTACTGTTGCTGTAACATATTTAACTCTTCCTTGATATTCAGAACTATTTTGATTTATTGTTACTTGAGCAAAATTATACCCATCTATTTCCACTTGATTAGAATATGTAGTTATGTAATCTCTATTCAAAGAAGTATTTTGTCCATCCCCAACTTCCCATATCACATATGTGCCATAGTCTAGGGTTCCATCATCTGCATTACTATCCCAACCAAAATATGCCCTACCATTAGAGTTGGTTGTTACTGTTTCTAATTCTCTAGTATTATAACTAGTACATTTATTATTGGAATCTAAATTTGTACATTTATACAATTTAAATGTTCTTTCCGTAGTTTCTGAGGGATCATGTACTTTTGTTAAATCTATATATCCTTTTTTCCTTTTATTTGTTACTGTTACAGTGGTATATTTTGTTGTTGAATCATAAGTTGAACTACTATTTGTAAGTGTAACTTGTGATACATTATACCCATCTATAGTTTTCTGATTAGTATAACTAGTAATATAGTTTTTATCTAATGCTCCACCATCACCATCTCCAACTTCCCATATAATATAGGTTTGACCTAATTCAAGTGTACCTCTGCTATTTGCCGAATCCCAACCAAAGTAAGATGTCCCTGAAGTTGATACTTCTTGAATTGCTGGTGTTGCATATGCAGTACATGTTCCATTTGATAAAGTAGTACATTTATATAATCTGAATGTTCTTGATGTACTTTCTGTTGGATTATGTACTTTTTTAATAGTAATATAACCAGTTGTATTTTTCCAAGCAACTAAATCCTGTGAATTAGCAGCATGACTATAATATGCTTCAAAACCTATTGCTACTGTTTGATCAGTTTGCCACCATGAATACATTTGATTATATAACGCAATTATGTCGCTTTCCCAATTATTTACAGTAATATCAACATAATTCTTTGATGCATTATTATTATAATATAAGTTCCAATCACAAGATGTATTTCCACCAGAATATGAATCACCAGAATTATATTTACATCTTACTTCTGGAAAATTACTATTTTTAGTAAACGCATATGAAATTGGTACTGATGAAACTGTATGATATACATATGTTGAATATGTATTATGGCCAGAGAAATGACTTCCATAGAATGTGGTCATATCTGAAGAATGTTTTTTCCATCCTGGAGCATTATATGAATAATAAATTATTGCTCTTAAAGGTAGGTAATGACTGTTTCCTAAATCATAATAATATGATCCATCATTTGAACTAGTTAATGTTGTATCTGCAGAAGTAAAGTTAGTAGTGTTTTCATATCTTGGTTGCAAACAGAAACCATTATTTTCACCACCTGAGATATCTTTATCATCATAAGTAACTTTAAATACTGCAGAATGTGAATTTCCAGTATAATTAACACCAGATGCTGTTTTATCCACATCAAAACCAGCAGCTTTTACACTACTTATTTTGATAAATCCAATACTAAATACTATTGTTAAAACAAATAATATATTTAATATTCTTTTTCTCATACTTTACTCCTTTCTTAGATTATTTATCCTTTTTTATTTAAACTCCCCTATATAACTTCTTTCACTTGTTTTTATTTTTTCACTAGAACTTACTACTTTTATTTCTATCATTTCTATATCTACACCATTATCTCCTGATATTCTATAGTCAGTTGTCCAATCTAACCAACCATCTTTTTTATTATAAGTTCTATATACTATATTAAATTTTTTATATAATTCATCGGATAAAGAAAGTCTTATTCCATATATACTACTTTTCAAATTTCCAGCAGTATCTCCATTATATGAATCATTATCATTAAACTTATCTACTTCTGAATATATATTATATAAAACATTACCTTTCTTATCTCCTCTTACTGCAACTTCTATTGCTTTTATAGCTTTATTCTTTTCTCCACAAGTTTCACCATCTTTATACCATTCACTCCATCCATCTTCATTGTATATTCTATATTTTGCTAGATATTTTTCACTACTATCAAATGGATTGTTATTAGCAATATAAATAATTAAAATAATTGAAATAATAATTGTTATTGTTAATAACAATATGAACGATATTTTCTTTTTCATATTTCCTCCTTGATTATTCAAAAAATATACTATTTGATGAAACTGTAATAACTGGTCTAACTTCTTTTAATGTAGATGCTAGATCTGATTTAACACCAGTTGAACTTGCATAAGATGCTTTATTATATGTTGATCCTGAAGTTGTTACTGAACCAAATGCATCATATATTGGTCTAGTATCATCAGTACTTTGTAACCAATAATCTTCGTTACCTGTTAACCAATCTATATTACTTAATTCACTTGTTCTTATCTTTGTATATTCTTCTATAGATAATAATCTAACTTTAGAATTAACAAAGTCTCCTGATTGACAAGTTCCATTTATATTTCCACCAAATGATGCGATTTCCATACCTGATGCATCATTACATATTGATGTATTATATAATGCTGAATAATCTAATGATAATCCTAATGTATTATTGTTTAATGCACTATTTATATTAGATAATCCCCATTTATATAAACCATCTGTATGAGACATCTTAGTAGATATTGAACCTGAATCAGCAAGTAATGTTAGTTTTTGTGATCCATCAGTATCATCTATAACATCAATAACATGCCATCCTATACCTGCATAATCAATTTCATCTCCTAGTTCATATCTATTTATTTCTGAACTAGAATCTTCTACTGGTGGTTTTTCAACATACTCAGTCATATTAACTACTGACACTGTATTAACAAATGTACCAGCTGATTCTCTTCTAGGCATTTTTAATACTATTTGTAATTTTCTACTTTCACCTGGTTTAATTAATGTCTTAGATAATGCAGTACTAATTACTTTACCATTTACGATAGACCAATCTTTATTTTCTTCTAATGTTGGATCAAATACTAATCCTTCTGGTATAGATTCATCTATTTCATCTACGTAACCTGCTTTATTTGAATTATTAAATACTTCTATACCGTAGTAAACTTTTAATTCTGCTTTTAAAACATTTCTAACATTTACTGTTACTTTAGATTCATTATTATAATTAGTAGTTCTTGTAACTCCACTATAAGTTAAATCTATTTTAGTAATATATTTCTTTATACCAAATCCAAAACTATATTTAGATATTAATCCCATATCATAATTTTCTAAATGTTTATCTTCATTTGTAATTCTTATTCCAAACGGATCATTTGGTGTTCTTTTATTAGATATTCTTGCTAATGTATCTGATACTTTATAAGCATCTGAATCTATATTTTCATCATTAGTCGCATATCTTAATGATAAATCATATTTAGAACCATCATAATTAAAGTCTATATAATATTCTCCAATTTCTAAATCATTAAAAATATATTTACCATCTTTATCAGTCTTAGTACTTGATACTTTTTTATTATCTTCATCTTCAATTTTATAAAGTGTAACTGTCATATCAGATACATATTTATCATTAGTATCTTGAACACCATTTTCATTTGTATCATGGAATACTTTACCAGAAATACTTCTACTTATTACATTAACACTTAATTTATTAGATGTACTTTGATTATCAGAACTTGTTCCACCTATAAATTCATTATTGTACTTATCACCAGATTTATTATTCTCTGGTTTTATTTTTAATTCAATTGGTTCTAATTCTGAATCGTGATTAATATTAATATCTGTAATTTTAATACCTGTTACTTCTTTATAATCAGTAACTAAATCACATTCTTCCCAATTATTATCTGAATCTATACTATTATCAAGTTCTGTACTTGTTTTAGTAGTACAATATACTTTAGCTGTACTTAATGATTCAGGAATAACTAATTTAACTTTATATGTACCATTAATAGAACTTTTATTTAAATCTTTATCATATGGTAATATATCTACAATTGAATAATTATTAACATCAGTATCTGTATTATTGTAAGCAGTTAATAAATAACTAAATTCAGCATTCTTTTCTACTTCAGAACCAGCATTACCAAGTCTTTGTTCAACAATAATATTTTCTTCACCAGTTGCATATATAGTAAACTCTTTACTTGTTTCACCAAATAATTTACTATCTACTTCTTTATTAACATTTAACGCAGTTAATGAACTAGTAATTGTCACTGGTACTTTATTACCTTTTATTTTATTGCTTAATTTAGCATCAAATCTAACATAACCATTATCCATATTAGGTTTTGTATAAGGTAGTACATATTCTAATACTGTTTGATTATTTTCTTTAGTAACATTTACTAAGTATGTATCTAAGTCTGGATTTTCTATATATATTAATTCTTTTGGTAATAAAACATTAATTCTTATATATTTAATAAACCATGTATCATCATTACCAACAGATTCACTATTATCTTCTATTATTGGTTTAATATTATATGTAATAGTTTCATTATCTTTAGTATCATATTCGGTTTTCATCTTATCATCTTTTTTATTTAAAACTGATATCTTTTGATCTGATGTATAAGTTGATATTCTAATTGAATCAGCATACTCTACATTATTGATACTCACTACTTCGCTGCCTTGTATAGTAGGTAATGTATAATTATCTGGATTCATAATATTATCTATACTTGGATAATAATAAACTAATTCTCTATCATAATCAGATGTAGATACTGTACTAGTTACTTGATATAATCTTGTTAAATCTTTAACATTTCTTACTCTTAGTTTTAATCTAACTTTAATAGATGCATCTTCTGGTAGAGATACACCAGATTTAGTTTGAACTATAACCTTAGTAATAGGTATTTCTTTATTATCTTGATCAACTGACTTTTTAGGATCAGTATAATTCTTTTCAATATTTTCTTTTGCTTCCAAACATGGGCTTCCATAAATATTCATCATCTGATCATTTGTCAAACTAGATAGATTAGTATTAGAACAAATATTAGAAATGGTATCCTTTTCTTCTGGTATCATTTTTGAACTAGGTTCAATTATTTTATAATTACTATTATTAAAATCACCTGTTATATATTTTATTTCAAAACTATCTTTTGATATATTATCACATTTTTTATCTCCACATACTGTTTCAATATCTATAAGTTCATTATCATCATATTGACTAGATTCATATATCCTAAATCCATTAGGATTTATTTTTATTATTTCTTTTAAACTAGTTGATGATGAAGTATTGTTCTTAAATTCTGTCTTATATACTATTTCTGTGCCCTTTGATAAAGAACCAATAGTATTATCAGAATTAATCTTCTTATCATCTTTTAAATAGAAACCAGAATCATAATTATAATCTCCTGTTTGAAGATATCTATTAATAATAGAACCAGTTGAAGGTTCAATTATATATCTTTCATTATTTGTACCAGTTATATTAAATGAATCTATAGAATAATTAACTGTTATTTCTCTTCTATCACTTCTTGGAGAAAAACCAGTAAATGCATAAGTACCAAAATAATATTTATTATTTGTACTTTGATCAGTGGCTGTCAAACTAGGAAAACTATTATTAATCTCATAACCGCTAACTGACACTCTATATCTATTATTATCTATATTTGTAGCAAGAACACCTGGAGTTGTTATCTGTTTTTCTTTTATATTTGAATCATTTGTACTATATGGTAAATTAACTGTTATTGAATTAATATCTTCTATTTTATTTATTCCATATAGTCTAGACCATTCTTCTTTTAGAACAATTGAATCAGAATCTTGATTCATATTAACATCAAATGTAATACTATCTTTTGGAATATCTAAACCTTTTAAGCCTTTTTCAGAATTACCTTCTATATATAATCCCGATACAACAGTTATATATCTTCCATCTTTGCCATTATAAGTAGCTGCTTGATTATCATCTGCCGAAAGCGTTTCAAGTTTTATTGTAGATGGTTTTGAAGATACTATAGTTGGTAATACATTTTGAATTGTTGGATCTGAATTATAATTATTATCAACAAATGAATAATATGTATCAGTTGTTGAGACTTTACCTAGCATAATACCTTCTGATGTGTCAGTATTTTCTTTTAAAACAAATTTAGGATTTATTTCAAAGCCATTAGGAGCGCCACTTACATATAATGTGATACTTCTTTGATAATTTTCATTTGTGTTTAAATTTTCAAAAGAATAAGTATGTTTAGTTTCATTTAAATTAGAATTTTGTTCAAAAGAAACGTATTTAGATTCCTCTTCAGATAACTCAACATCTATATTTAAAGTTCTATTTTGATAATTATTTATCTCTTCTTTATCAGCTAATAAAATGTCAAAAGAATAAGTTATTGTATCAAAAGATCTTACTACTCTATTATCAACACCAGAATCATTACCAGCATCATCATTATTATCAAAAGGTAATTCTCCAGTAGCAACGCTACTAATGCTAGCAGATTTAACCTTAACTTTATCCGGATTTTCTATAGTATTAGAAAGGTTAGCTTGGTTAAAAAAATTGATAAATCCAATTTTGGATAAACTAAAAAATAATAAACAAACTAATAGTATTAATACTATTATTAAAATAATAATAACTCTATTTTTTTTAACAGTTTTATCCATATAGTACTACCTTCCTATTATATATATTAATTATAAATCAAGTAATAAAAATAATCAATAAAATCAATAAAAAAAGAGGCATTTTTTCGCCTCTTTTTTAGGTAATTATTTTCTATCAATTTCTTGATATTTTAATCTTGGATTTCTTCTTTTAACAATTACAATAGTTGTTAATGTCATGATGATAATTGCTAGTAAGAAGAATAACCATGGTGTTCTTATTATACCTGTTGAGAATGTTAATATTAGAATAGCAACTGCGCTAGATTCTACCTTTGCTTTTGGTGAACTGAAGTTCTCTCTAATATTAGAGCTTACTCCATTTTCTTCAATAGTAAAGTCTAATTCTCTTCTATTATCAGATACTAATTTATAAGAACCACTATCCAATCCATTTAAGTATAGTTTACCTTTTATAGTTCTAAGTTGTTCAGTTCTTCCACTATATGAATATTCTCCTAATTCATCTTCACTCATAGAAACAATTTTATAAGCATTATCAACTAATTTATATAATTTATAAGTTTCAGTACTTGATAAACTTTGTCCATCTTCCATTTGATTAATTATAACATTCTTTGGATTAACCGGTGTATTAGTTAAATTAGCAAAGAATTTATATATTGCACCACCTATACCAGTAGGAGCTCCTGAATCCAAAACGAATGAAGATGTACTTGGAGTATTAATACTATGTCCATCATAATTTAAGTTAAAACCATTTAAATATAACTTAATAGTTCTATTATCAGGAATAGATACATCAGAAGTTAAAGTATAGTCAGTATATAATATCATTTCATTTGTTACACCCTCAATTGATGCATTAACTGCTGCCTGAAGAGAAGTATAGTTAATATTGTTATATACTATTACTCTTTCATGCTCTCCAGGGATTTTTAATCTTTCATTTTGTAATCCATCAACTACTGATATATCAATAACGTAATTAGTTTCTACATCGCTTACTAATCCAGTTACAGCAGTAGAACCAATTATAACTCCATCATAGAATTTTAATGTACCTGTTGTTGTAATACCATATGTTGTACCTTTAATCTGTGGACTATTAGCATTATAATTGCCGTCCTTTACACCAATAATAGTTGTACCTTTATTATCAATTGCATATTCATCTGTTGAAGTTATAGTAGTACCTTCCGCAATATTAAATTGTCTATTATTTTCTACAGATACATGGCCATTAATACTTGAAGTATTATTAAGATTTGTTACATTACCTACAGTTAAATTTCCGTTAATAACTGTATTGTCATTGATATTTAAAGTACCATAACCATGATTAACATTTGCATTTATTGTTGATCTATTAATAGTTGAATCACTAACATACAACGCATCATTTATTATTGAATCATTTATTGTTGTTGTATATGCACCATAAATTGATCCTAAAGTTGAATTATCAATATTAAGAACTCCACTACTAGAACCTACATATGATATAGTTGATGCATCTATATATCCTGATATATTTGAAGAATCAATGTTTACTGTTCCTACGTTTTTCAATAAGAATGGAACATCAGTAGTTACATTATCGATATTTAAAATTGCATTAGTATTTATTTCTAGACTAGAATCATTTCTATATTGATTATAACCATTTAAGAATAAATATGCTGTATCGTAATAGAAAGAACCTGTTGTAGTAAATGTAAAGCTTGCACCATCAACATCTATAATATCTGTATTATTTATGACACCATATATTATAGTATCAGAAGAATAATTCTTACCAGTTACTTTAACATTAATGTTTGCATTTTCAATTTTTAAGTAGTCTTTATTTACTATACTAGTTATAGTAATATTACCATCTTTCAATAAAATATTACCATTTTGATTATTATAAATATTTTCTAATTTACCAGCTAGAACTGTAACAGTACCTGTGTTTCTTAAATCCGCAGTATTACCGTTATTCATAGTAAATGTTCCAGTATTTTCAACTGTATTAACATATCCACCATTAACAGTTACTGTACCTGTATTATTAATTCCACCTGTTGAACCATTTGTAATATTTAAAATTCCGCCTGTATTTGTTACTGTTCCTGTTGTTCCGCTAGTAATATTAACTGTTCCAGTAGATGAAATTGTTCCAATTTTACCATTAGTATTAACATTTAAAGTTCCAGTAGAAGTAACATTTCCATCTTCCATTGAACCATTTTCAATAGTAAACGTTCCATCATTTGTTATAGAATAAGATCCATATATTCTCTTTCCATTTAAATCTATGCTTAAATTATCGCCTGAATTTATGCTGAAATTTGAATAATTAACAAATGATTGTAATATTTGTAATTCATCACCTGATTGAGTTTCTGAAATAGCTAATGCAAAATCAGTATATTCAGTAGTTGTTCTTGTATTCTTAGCGATAGGATCTGGAGATAGATACTCAGCATGATCATCTATTACAACGTTATGATTTACTTCCTTATCTACTATTGTTCCAAAAATAGGTTCATATTCTCCATATTCCACATAGGCTTTACCATCATAGAAATTAACATCACCTGATATAGCTCTATAACCAGTTCCATACAAATAACGCTTTCTTATATATGGTGAATTTATATTTATTGTTCCATCTTTAACACCTAAAGTAATAGGTTTTGAACTTGTTGAAACAATTGGAGTATTTCTATAAGAACTTACATCTCCACCTTCTAGAATTAATTCTGCATCATCTTTTACTACAAATGATTCATAGTCTCCATCCTTAACTATAACCTTAGAAGATCCTTCAACTCCAATAGGTGTATCAACATCACCGTTATTAAATGTTGCAACAGAATTATCTTTAAATGTAAACACTTGGCTTAAACCTGTTGGACCAAGAATGTGATTAATATCCATTACACCTGAATCTAAGTTATTAAGTTTACTTACACTTGTTCTATTAGTTTCAGTATGGCCATAGTTATTTAGTTCTTTAACTAGCATTTGTGCGTTTGTAGTTAAATCACCCGATGCATAGTTATTAATTAATTCAATTGTACAAGTTACACCTGTAGATGGTCCAAGCGTTGGTCCTAATATTGCTTGTCCATGGTTCTCTAATTTTTTAATATTAGCTCCAGTTGTATTTAATCCGCCCGTTGAAGTATTAGTTAATGTTCCATTAACTGTAACTACTGTTAGACTTAATGTACCTGAGTTTTCAAATACTGAGTTTTCATCTGTAGAATTGAAGATATAATTGCTTGTTACTCCACTACCATCTAATATTGATAATGTTCCTAAGTTACTAATAGTAAATACATTACTTGTTCTATTATCAATATTATGACCATTTAAATCAAAGATAATATTCTTTGTAGCTGGTATTGTAATGGTTGAATTACCAGAAATATAGTTATAATTTCTTAATAATTGTAATGTTTGACCAGAGCCAGCCTCATCTATAGCTGTTTGAATAGATGAATAAGTTTGATGAGTATCTATATTCTCTACAATAATACTAGATGATAGAATTGTACTTTCTCTAGTAGAATCAATATCAAATGATATTACATCATATCCTGTTTCAATATCAGATATTGTTCCATATACTGAATTATTCTTTTGACCTGTTATTACACCATCATAGAAATTAAATGTTGTATTATTTTGATTATATATACCATAAGTCGCACCTTCTATATTAGGTATTGTATCAGATACATTTCCATCTTTTGAACCTAATGTTAATGTATCATAATTCTTTATTGCATATTCACCATTACTCTTTATAGTACTGCTTAATATAGTTGTATTACCACTAGCACTCATAGAGCTATCTGTCATTGTTGAACCAGATATAGTTGATGTTCCATTTGTTGATATAGCTGCTTTAGTAAATGTTGAATCAGTAATTGTAGTATCTAGACTAGCACTTGTTGTTATATTATTTATATTAGAATTTGCAATTGAAAGTGAGTCACTAGTTATAGATAGTTTTTGTGTTCCATCTGGTTTTGTTACACCATCCATTTCAATTTGACCATCATTAATAATACTCATTGTTATAGTGCCCGCTACAAATTCAGTATCCTTAAATTTTAATATTGATGTATCTAGTCTATTATTAATAGTAGCAAAACCAACATTAGTAACACCATTAAATATTGCAGTTCCTTCATTTATTAATAAATATGATTTTTTATTAAATGTACCACCTGTTACATTTACTGTTCCTGTAGACTTAATTGTGTAATAGTAATTATTATTACTTTCATTTGCATTAAGTGTATCAAAAGTACCACCATTAATGTTTACTATACCGCTACTAGTTATAACGCAATCATATAATACAACATTTGAATAACTTCCTGACTTATTGAAATAATATGAATAAATATTACCATCATTTATATTAAATGTAGCATTTTCTCCATTTTCAGCAATTCTAAATGATTGTAATGTACCACCATTAATGTTTACAGTTCCTTTGTTATCGAAAATCAAATGGCCACTATTATTATCTGTTGCGTCATATATTATTTTTATAGAACCATCATTCATAGTAAATGTACCATTATTAACTATAAATTTATTAGAATTCTTTCTATCATCAATTATTAAATTGATATTATCATTTATAAATGTACCATTATTTGTTATCCATGTAGTCGCATACGATATACTATCTTCAGCCGTTTTGCTTGAATAAATAGTTACAGTTCCATTATTTGTTATCCAATTGTTTGAATATAAATGTAATTGATGTCCATCAAAGTCTATTTTTACATTTTTACCTTCTGGTATTGTAGTTTTAGTTGCGTCTATCAAATCTTCTAATATGTCTATTTCTACTTCTTCGCTAGTTGTTATTGAATCTACTGCTTCTTGTAGAGAGTAATATTTATTACTTCCAATAGCGCATATATATTTATGTTCAAGAGTATATGTTTCTCTATCTCCATTTTTAGTACGTACAACAGTAGATTCAGGTGCTATTTCATTAATAGAGCCCGCTACAACAGTATCAATATCTCCAGTTAGAGAACCATCATAGTATTTAAAATTAGTTTTAATATAGTATTGATTATTATTAATCGCATGTACTAATCCTTCTACTCTTGGATATACTGAATTGATTGTTCCATCATTATCTCCTAGAATAAGATTTCTATAATTTAATATTTCACCATTAACTTCTGATTCACCCTTTATAGTTAATATGTATTTATTAGATACATCATTATTAATAATAGAATCATTTACAACAAGAGTTCCTATACCATAACTACTTCCTGAATCAATTAATCCATTCTCTATTGTATCAATTACAGAATTATTAATTGTTGTATTCTTACCTTTATTAACTACTGTTCCAACATTTGAATTATTTACAACGAAATCAATTATATTAATACTATCTGAAATTGTTAATGTATCAAATGTAGAACCATTAATTGCATGATTTCCAGTTGCTGAATATCCACCAGCTGATGCTGATTCAAATTCTGAATTATTAATTGTTACTTCACCATTTCCTATATTAATTTTTGCAGTTCCCTTTAAATCACTAATTGTAACTGGGGTTGTTATTCCTATTGAGATATACGAATTATTTAATGTATAACCACCAAAAGCGGTATCTGAGTTATTTGTTTCAAGTTTTATACCATAACCATTACTAATTGTACCCAAACCATCTTTTATATTACCAGTTGCGTAATTATCTATTCCTATACCATTATTATTTGGATCAATAATTATTGATCCTTCTTCACCTATTGTTACTTCTCCAAGATTATATACACCAGCTTTATTATTATTAACATATATAGTTCCATCTTGAAAATCTAATTTACCTGTTGCATTATTTTTTATCGTATCAGTTTGAGAACTAATAATAGTACCATTTTCTCCACTATCTATAATAGTCAATTTACCATTATTTGTTATTACTGGATCACTTGAATATGTTGTTAAACTGTATCCATTTAAATCTAGTATAACATCCTTTGTTTCTTCTACTACTAAACCAGATGGCATATTAATATTCTTTAGAATTTGGATTGTATCAACTTCTTCATTATACTTCATTTCTATGCCATTATATTTAGTTACTGTTGTTGTTTTAGGTGTTATTTCTAGACCATCAACTTTAACTCTCATATTTTCTCTATAAGAGGATGATGGTGTATCAGAATAATTCTTTACAAATCCAAATACAACATAGTATTTATGACCTGCTGGGAAATTAATTAGTGTTGTAGTCTCAACATCATAAACCGAATAATTTTGATATTTTTCATATGTGTTATATGAATTAACATCAATATTTGAATCATATTCATCAGGTACAATTATTATTACACCATTTGAATATTGAGCAGATGATTTATCATATGTAAATTTAATCATCTTATCTTCTAATTCTGTTCTTCTATCTATTTCAATATAAGCTGCTGCTGTAGAAGCACCTGCGTAAGCATTTGTACTTACATAATAACCTTGGAATTCAAATCCATATACTGGAGCCCCGTTTATGTAATTATAATCATCAGTTTCATAATCTATTATTTCACCAGTATCTTCTGGTTCAGGTATTAAACCATAATAATTATTCATTTTTTCATTATCAGTATCACCTAAACTTAAAGTATATGGGTTAATAGCAGTTCCTTCTCCACCTGTTATTTCTATTTTTGAGCTCAAATAAACTGAAGGCATTACTTGATATGATTGATATGTTGGTGATGTATAAGGACGTGTTGCCATTGCTTGATAAAACACTGGTCCACCTGTATATGTATCAGATAATTTTAATGGATTAATAGTCGCATATGGGCTATTATCACCTCTCATCCAACTATTATTACCTACACATGTTGTATATGAAGTCCCTGGGGTAGTCATACATTGATTTCTAGTATAAGTTCCTATACCATCAGAAGCCATTATATAATCAGACATATATGCTAGACCAACATATCCAGTCCAAGAAGGATGTTCAGTCGTTAAATTATAGCCAAGTGTTGTTCCATTTCTTTCAGCATCATATAACTGATATGGTGTTATATTTTCAGAATTTGATTGAACAATTGGTGATGTATACCAAACTACTTTATCAATCATAGATTGTGATGTTGTAGTTAAACCATTTGAACTAAAATCACAACTATTAGATTTTGAATAAGTTGAAGAATCATAATATAAACAATTTCCTGAAGCTCTATTCCAGTATAAACTGTTATTTGTATCTTCCGAATCATAACCTGGATTCATTAATTTCATCAATTTAGCTTGTGACCATTCGTTATAACCATCTAATCCTGTTGAATTCATGCCTGTATCAAAAGCATCCCATGATAATTGTCCAAGTGATTCATTTCTAACTAGCTTAATTCTTGGTTTAACAACACCATTTTCATCTTCAGTATTGAACACACCAATTATTCTCCATATTTCACCGTTAAAGCTAACATAGTTATTAGCAGATGAACCAATATATCTCAAATTGTTATAATTGTTTTCATCAATAATCATATCAGATGGTAATTCTGAACTACTTCCTGATTGAGGTATTAATCTTTGTTTACCAGTTTTTGTATTATAGCCTCCTACTGGTCTAGTTATAATCTTATTAACATAATAATTATAATAAGAAGATGACCTACTAAAGCCAAAGTGTAAGTAATATTTCTTACCTTTTGATAAAACAAAATTATATGTTCTTGTATTATAATATGCATTATCCATTGAAGTTCCATAGTAATGACCATTATTACTGTATGAATATTTCAATAATAATTCTTTATTTATAGGATTTGTTGAAGGTAAAATACTATTTACATCTATTGCATTCTTTCCATCAGTAACATACATATATGCTGTCCCATCTGATGGTAATATTTGATCAACACTTAATACTTCATCTACAGTATTATTTCTTAAATCTATTTCAACATAAGAATCTGCAGAGCTAACATTCTTACTATATACTGCGATTGAATCACCAGTTCTATAACTATCAAACCCATTTGATACACCTGAAGATTTTTTAACGTCATTTGTTATACTATATGCTTTACCTGGTTTTATTTTTAATGTTTTCAAATTTGCAGTTCCATTATTAGAAGCTGGCATATAGAAATGAATATAGTTTGTAACACCCTTCTTTAAATTTAGAGTAATAGGTCCATAATAAGAATTACTATCATTTGGTGTTGGATTTTGATACTCAAACCCATCTAAATTCGAAGGTAATTCAGCAGATTCAGTAACGAACACTCTAAAATCATAATATGAATAGAAATCTAATTCTACATACTCATCTGGAGAATTAGCTGGAAGACTTATTGGTACATATGAATGAGTAATACCACTTGTGCTTGCATATGTATAACTATTAACTGTAAATCCTCTATCTCCTGGAGTTTGTATCATATTAGCAAATGGAAGATCTGTTGACCAATCAGCCACATCTACTATATCTAAAGAATTAATTATAAATTGATCAGACACTCCTGCGTTTTCATATTCCGATTGAGTTTTAGTATCATATTGTTTATAGTAATAAAATTGAACATAATATTTTTGACCTGCTTGTAATGTAGTAGATGCTGTCATAGGTCCAGTTATTGTAGGTTTATCACTTCCATAACCATATAAAGTTAATAATGAAGAATTATAGTTATTATATGATTCTGAATTATTATTTGTTTTTACATGTATTGATCCTATATGACTACCATAAGTACTTAAACTTGCATTAACTATAAGTAATTTATTACTTGATTCGTTTGTCAAATCTATTTCATAATAACCAAAAGCAGTTGTTTGTGAAGTATATTGGTTATTAGATTTAAATATACCAGTAGTAGTATCGTAATCAAATCCATAATTTTTTGAAACAGTTGTTGTTTCTAAATTATAGTATTCTGGAGGTAGCGCTTCAATATAATCATTTAATGTCATATTAGTTATATAAAATTTTGAATCTTCTGGATGGTTATCATAATAAATTGTATGTCTAATTTCAATAAAATACTTTTTGCCTTTTGCTAATTTTATTGATTTAGATGATTCACCTTCATTAAAACTACTTCCAGAAACTCTAGTACCTGTGGAGTCTGTACCTTCATATATAACTATATCAGAATAAGAATCAGATGAATAACTGCTTGGATTTTTAGTTTTATTTACCGAATATGTAAAAATTTGATCATAGTCATAGTTTTCTAAATCCATTACAAATGATGATTGTGCAGTAGTAGATTTTTCATCATTTTCACTTACTAAGTAATTACCTTCCTTAACAAAACCGTAATCACCTGTGGTATCAAAGCTATTAACAAACTCATCATCAGTTAATATATCATACCAACCACCATTTTTAGCATCATCCATAGCTAACGCTACTTTTGTATAATATTTAGTACCTATTCTAGCTTCTACATCACTTACTTTTTTTAATGTAGCAACTTGAATTGTTTCTTCATCTTGTGTTTTTATTTCAACATTTGCTGAATACATATCTGGTGCATCATCTACTTCACCAGAAATAGCTGTAGTAGCAATTATTCTTCCATCATAGAAATTGAATGTTCCATTTACCGAATTAACACCAGTAGATTTTCCTTTTATTAAAGGTACATATGTTGATACATCGTTACCATCTCTACCCTCACCTAAAGTAAATACACCATTATTAAGAATAGCTGTGCTTATATCATTTTTAATAGAATTATGATTTGATTCATTATAATCTTGTTCATCAAAAGTAGCATGGTCAACTACAGTTAAATCTCCAGTAAATGCAATGTTAAATGTATATTCACCTATTCCATTAATTGTTTTACCATTTAAATCTAGTTTTGTTGTTTGACCACCAGCAATATTATTAGATTCAACTACACTTTCTAACATTTGAATATAACATTTATTTGTTAAACAGTTTCTAGTATCGCTTTCTTGTTGATCACCAGTATATTCTAAAGCTGACTTTAATGTTGGGAATGTTTTACACAAAGATGGATTTTCTTCACAATCATAATCAACATTATCATAACCAATTAATCTACATACAATTGCTTCTTCTTGTTCAGTAGTTATATCTAGTGTTCTTTCTTCGCTTATATTGCCAGCGTAATCATAAGCAACTAATTTAACAGTATATGTTCTTCCATCTTCTAAACCGTTAAATGTATATTCTTCAGTTTGAAGAGAAGTTGTATCTGGATTATAGTTAATAGATTCTTGATATACATTATCTTTATAAATTTTAATTTCTTTTAATCCAGATAAAACATCGTGTGATGAAAAACTTATTTTTGCACTTGTTGTTAATGCATAATCTAATTCTAAACTATCAATTATTGGAGGATCTTTATCTATATTAGTAATAGGGTGTAATACTTCAACAGAAGATACTCCTGAATCCATTGAGTGAGCACTAACATCACAGTTATAATCTAAAGTAAATGGTCCTTTGTACTCTTGAATAGCACCACCATCTACTGAATAATAGTAAGAATAATTATTATATTGTTCTCCTTCTAAACCAATAGTTACTGTTACATATTGATTAGTCCATTCAGTTGGAGTATGTGTTACATTAGGAGCAATTACTTCTTTAAATGAACTATATAAAGTAATGTCATGAGTTACTGGTGTATGTTCAAAATCAAATACATTGCCATCTAAAGTCCAAGCAATAAATACATTATGTGCTTTTGTTGGAGTATTAGCTGTTCCTTGTGCATAAGATCCATAAGGAATATTAGTTTCTGTACCAAATAATTGATTACCATCCATATATGTTACAGTAAACTTTTGAATTTCGTAATTAGCAACGTATGATTTATCTCCATGAGAACCTTGTGGAATAACTACAGTTGTTTCTGGATTATCCCCATTGCTTCCATTCCAACCAACAAAATCATGTCCTTCTTTACTTGGATTATTTAATGTTATATCAGGCGTCTCTACTGTATATTCAGTCGGATTAGATTTACCTTCTTCAAGATGTCCATCTCTTAAATCATATGTAATATGATATATTGTTGGTCTATATGTAGCTTCATAATGACGATTTCCAATTGAACCTTTATTAATTGTTACAGTCATTGTAGGTTCATTCAAATCAGTACCAACCCATCCAGTAAATTCATAATAATCTTTAACAGGATTATTTAATGTAAATGTTTCAGTTTTTTTGTTATATGATGAAGGATTAGATTTACCTTCTTCAAGATGTCCTCCATCTAAATCATATGTAATAGTATATTCATCAGGAGCAATATCTACCCAAGATGCTGTATATTTTCTATCACCAGTTGAACCTTTTGGAATAGTAATTGGTGTAGTTGGAGTAGTTTCATTTTTTGGAATCCATCCAACAAAAGCTTCACTTGGATCTCCATCAGCATCAACTCTATTTTGTGGATCATTTAAACTAATTGTTTCACTTTCTATAGTATATTTTGTTGGATTATTTAATATATTTTTTTCATCATCAGTTAATCCTTCATAAACAATATTATATTCAATTAACTTATTATCACTATTATAAATAACATCATTATCAATAGGTACATCTGGATCAAATTCAATATTATCTTCATCAGTCCATTTAATAAATTCATATCCTTCATGTTCTGGATCTGTTGGTTTAATAGCTTTTGTTCCACAAACTATTTCTTGTCTATTATATAAAGAGCCAAAGTCAATAAATTTTACTTCACACATTCTAACATTAGTTACTCCATATAAAATAAGATCTTTTTCTACTGGTAAATTAAAATTATATTTATTACTTCTATTCTTATCTGTATACCATCCACTAAAGTCTTCTCCTATTATTGGTTCTTCTATTTTCTCTCCTTCTAAGACTTCTTCTTCCTTGTATACTTCTCCATCTAAAACATATACTACTTTTTCATATATCTCTCCCTTTGTTGTCATTTTATTTATATATGTCTTTGCGGCACTTGTACTTTCTATCTCTAATACTAATCCTACTTCTCTTGTTTCATTCTTTTTTAGTGTTACTCCTTCAAGTGGTCTATAATAATAT
>JAFRMD010000122.1 GCA_017430835.1 Methanosphaera sp. | reverse complement strand
TTAGGGTTAAAATTGACCCTATTTTTATAAAATAAGAATTAATTTTTTGTACTTTAATAAAAGACATTATGTATATGTCGTAATATATAAAAATAAGTTTAAAGAGTGCTCTTTTTAGAACTAATTTTCGAGTACCCTATAACTATTATTATGATGTTACAACGTTAGTAATCAGGTTAACTGTTAATCTAAGTATCATCAATAATTAATTTTTAAAATGTCAAGTGTCTAATTCCACTAGCCATTAAAAAAGCCATTGCAGATAATGTAAACATTACTAGTATGTATTGTATATAAATTTTCAAATCCATTTTTCTTTTATCTAATAAGTTAAGATTAAAATATTTGTCTATCTTATCAATAAAAATATGATAATTTAACCGGAATAGTATATAAATTAACAGTATAACCGCATAGATATTATCTGTAGCAAAAACAGGCAGTAATATGAATGAAGATTCTATTAAAAATAACCTATTGAAGAAAATCATGTAAGTTATATAACTATGTTTATATGGATATTTGCTATTCATCAAATCAATGGTCTTATCAAACTTGTAACGTAGATAAATCATGATTGAATTATAAATCCATAATAATAATGTTGTAACAACAACCAAAAACATGACATTATTATGAAAAATAACAAGAACCGGCCATGTCAATAACAATAAATATAATGGAATCACGATTCCTTGTTCTATTAAACGACCTTTTTCATTTAATATTGTAATATTACCCATTTTATCCACATGATAAAAGCGGTTTAACATCTTAACCCCGTTGTTTTTTATAATTATCAATTTATTCTTTTTATCATTTTCAGATAAATTATTTGCACATTCCTTTAAATAATCTAAGGATACGATAAAATAACATTTATTATTTCTATTGAATATACTCAGTTTATAAATTTTATCATAAATCAAAACAGATAAGATAAAAATTATAATCAAATTCCCAAAAATTATAAAGCCATAGTTCAATTTTAATCCCATCCCATAAAGTCACTTACTTGTTCATAAATCGGCTTTTCAATCAATTTATCTCTAACATAGTTAATGCATTCTTCAGAAGCAATTTTCATACCCATTAAAAAATTATTTATCTCATAGGAAGTTTCAATTACCAATGAAGATGTAACGTACTCTTTTGTCATTAATTTAAATCCTTCTTCCATAGCTTTATAAGTTATTTTAGAAATGCCCATACCAATACCCAACATAGCTGTATCAATGCCTAAACCTATCCAATCACTTTCGTTAGCTAAACCAGAAAAAATACCATGAGAATCCACAATCAACAAATAACCACCCACTATAAGAGCACCTGCCACAAAAGCAGGAGCACATGATATCGTTATTACTCCTGTTGCGATTCCAACTCCAACTGTAATTACTACTGAACCTGCAAAAGATTCAACATCTGCCCATCCACTATCTGTTGTAAAACCAAAAAAAGAACATGCTTTATTGCTAGTATTCTCAAAACAATTTTCTTCAAAACATTCCATTGTTGATGATTTCTTAATATTTTTCAAATTTTCTGTTTCATTTTCCTCTATTAATGGTTCTGATATTGCCCCGTTATATTTAAATCCATTTAGAATTATTATACACTCTACGATTCCAGTATCATCATGTTTTAGTAAGTATATATCATGCATATTATTTGCATATATTTTTAGTGTGTCTGTCTGATTGTTAAATGTAGCTATTATTTTGGTGCTTTTATTTAAATCCATTATTATGGATTGTGCTGATTTACCTAGATTTTCTTTTATTAAATTTAATGATATTCTTGCTATTTCAGGTAATCTTGTCGTTGATTGTAAATTAAATAAATATTTATTTGTAGCATTTCCTGTCATTACAAGTCCCATTTTTAAATCATTATATTGTATGTAATTAACTCTGTCATAGTTTATTCCAACAATGATTAATGTTTCATCACTTCTAATGGCTGTTAGATTATATGCGTATGTCAGATAATTTGCATATTGATCAGCTTGCCATAATGTCATTACAGCCGTTAATATTGTTCTGTCTTGGGGATATGTTCTAATTAGATTACTTGGTATGTTTCCATATGTACGATATGTGCTTAGATAGGTTAATGTTTGGTTTGTGTATTCATTTGTTATTATATTATTAGTTAATAAGTATGTTTGTAAAACATCATAATCTCCACAGTTATATGTGAACTTTGATTTATATGTTATTGTTTCTTTTTTTGTGAATGTATTGGATAATGTTTTGAATATCGTGGTTATATTTTCGTTATTATTATTTTTCTTCTCCCAGTAAATATCAAATAGTCTTGTATAATTTGAATAAAGATATACCCGTTCAGTTTTTTCAAATAGAGCATTTGCTGTAAATATAGCATTAACTGTATTTATATCACCATACATTTTGTCTTGGAATATTATTTCTAAGTTATTGCCTTTATGTATCCAAACACCAGCCATATGGGGATTATAATTGCTTTCATAACTTATTTGATAATTGTTAAAATTTATGAAGATGTAATTATCCAATGCAATATCATCCATATAAATTGATTCGGAATTCCAATTTCTTATTAAAAAAATCCTATTATACTGACTGACTTTACTTAACTTAATTGTATAATTATAATTCATAATAGTTTTAGACCCATTTTCTGGATTGTACTCGATTGTCTTGGAGTATTTGTCATTATATTGTGTGTATATTTCTATTTTAGTATTGGTATCTGTTGTGTAGCTTCCGTAGTTGTTTAGTGTTTCTGTTGGTGCTTGTGTCTGGTTGTATTTTGTTATGTTGAATTTTCCCGGCTGATTGGATTGTATGATTATTTTCTGCTGTCCATTGCTCCAGATGTTACTAGCATTCATGATTGTGATTGATGGTCGCTCGTCCGGGTGCTGTACAGGTGTGAAATTGAATACTTTTGATTCGTAAAGCTGAATATCATCCTTTGTATAGTATTTTAGTCGCGTGTTTTTATTTAGATATATTTTATCATTGTTTTTAGCAGTTTTTACTGTAGTGCTATTTTTTGGATTTGTACCATCTGTTGTATAGTATACTGTGCAGTTTAGTTTGTTGGTACTGAATTGTATTCTTTGTTTGTTGTTTTCCAGTGTTGTCAGTGGTCTTATTGCTGTTATTGGTGGTGTAATTACTTTTTTTGGTTGGTATACTACTAAATCGGATGTGAATCCTTCATTATCCACTAATATTGCTCTTACCTGTGTTTTTATGGATATCATTACCTTGGTGTTGTTAGTCCATGTGTTACTGTTTGTATTTGGTATTGATCCGTTTCGTGTATAGTAGATTGTACCTGCCTTATTTATTTTTACCGTTATGTTCTGGTAGTTGTCACGTACATCAGTAATGTTTTTAATTGTAACCACAGGTTTAACCGCATTCATCCTATAACTATAGACGTTGCTGGTTATTGAGCCGTATACTGATATGAATCTAAGATTTGTATTGTTGTTTATTTCTATTGGTGCAGAATACTTGGTGCTGCTGGTTGTTGGCGTGCTGCCATCGGTTGTATAGTATATGCTGGTTGTAGGCAATGTGTATGAAATGTATACCTGTTGCTTTTTGTTAGCGATTGGTGTTTTATATACTATGTATGGTGTTGAACCTTCACTAAGCTTCATGGATAGCACTGCACCATATTCGCCGTTTGCTTTAACGGCAAAGTACTTTAAATCTTACTTGTATCATAAACAAATGCATTTGTGTATTTTGTGCTACTAGTTGTTGGATTAGCACCATTTAAAGTATAATAAACAGTACAGTTGTTCACACCACTAAAAGTAGTATTATATGTGGTGGATGTGAGTTTGCTTAGCACTACCTTTACACTTAAAGCCGTGGTGGTGTTACTTACAATAGCCTGTGTATCTCCACTTCCTCTGTTATTAGGACAGTTACGTCTAGTGGAATCTGTGGATTTGTCATCTTCGACTAATTCCTCCTCATCATCATCAATAGTAGTATCGTTTAATTCTATAATTTCAGAATTTTCAAATCCATCCTCAAAATTATTATCGGGAATAACTTCCACATTATTAATATATTTATCCAGATCCTGTTTTATATTATTATCGTAATTTGCACTTGCAGTAGTGCTTATGTTATTATCATTTGATTGGCTGACATCAACTGCACATACTACACTAATACAAGAAAGAATAACAAATAAAAACAAGATTATTTTTTTGTAATTAATAAATATTAGCCTCCTATTTTTTTTCTTTTATCGATTAATAAATAGTTAATCAAGTTATTTTGCTGTTAATTACATAACTCAACTTAAAATTCGTTATATCAAAAATGATTAACAACATTAAACATTTTGTCTTAACTTATTAATAAAGATTACCTTTTTAATAAAAAATGACACTTTTAAAAAATTGTGGAGGAGGGGGTTTTTAGAGATATATAAGTATACTTAACTGCTAAAACAATTCCAAACATTACTGTGAGTATAATAAGGTAACGCCCATATAATCTTGTCACGAT
>JAFRMD010000121.1 GCA_017430835.1 Methanosphaera sp. | reverse complement strand
AAAAAAAGAAAAATTGAGTTTTTTAATTATTCAGAGTATAATAAACCAATAGCTCTGTGGTAGAAGAATACAATGTAAACTGAAGCAAGACCTAATATGATACTACCTATAATATCGTTAAGACTATAAATTGCACCCACGATAAGTACAATGATAAATGCTACAAGTATTACTAGAATAACTGTTGCAAGAATTCTACCAATACCAACACGGGATATGTCTCCGATAGCTTCTCCTATAGCTAAAGCTTCAGCTAAATTGTCAGTTTGTGCTAATCTACATCTAGCCATAAAGTTTGCTAAAGCAAATACAATAATTAAAATTAAACTGATTATTGTAAGAATCCAGTTTTTGAGGAAAAGTCCTAAAACAAAAATGATTATACATGGAACAATGTAATAAACAATATCAACAACAATTAATTTGATAGCGTTTGAAACTTGTCTACCAAAATCAATTCCAGGACCTTCTGCTCTTCTTTCGATACCAAATTTTACAATATCTAATGCATATCCTTCAATCAAGAACAATATTAGAAGAGAAACAATTACTCCAACTATTCCTACACCAGTAAGAACATAACCGGATAATCCTTTTGAGGATGCTGCAGCGACTAAATCGAGTATTGTTGAACCTCCGATAATTGCGGCAACTATTCCTAAAACTATATATAAAACAAATGCTTTAATATTTTGAAATGGGTATACCAAAGCATCACTCATAATATCTCCAATGCTCATTATAATTCACCTCATTTAAATTTCCACTCATTATGAGATATTATAACTTTATTGATAATTATATATAAATATTACTATTTATCTTAATTATAAGAAACAGTAATATCTTTAAAGCTCTATTTAAACTATGAAAAAGGAGTATGATATTTCAATTATGAAGAAATATATTCTACAACGGCATACTGCATTATTTAAAAGAAATTAGTTAAATAATGGAATTTTAGGAAAAAAAGATATAATTAGGTGGTTAAGAAGAGAGTGAAGAAAATTTAAAAGAAATTAATAAGGATTATATATTAAAATCCCTTATTTTTTCATTTCTTTTGATAATTCATCCACTGCATCTTCCACTGCTTGTTGTGAAAATTCTGTAACATTTATAGCTTTGCTTGTATAAAATTCTTGATACTGATCATCACCATCAAATTTGGCAGTGATATTATACTCACCAGGAACTAAGTTACAAACAAGTACAGGTTTACTTGTAGTGTTTACTGTATAGTTTTTACTTTCATTATTACTTACAACATCGACATGAATCGTTTTATTTTCTACAGATTTGTTTGAACTGTTTAGACTTACAAATACTGAACCATTTGTTGAATTGCTTATGTCTATTGTTGTTTCTTGTTTTAAGAAATCAAAAAATCCTGCACTAACAGTACTAACACAACCTAATACCATTAATGCTGCTATACAAACTATAATTATTTTTTTAAAATCCATTACTTTATCACCTTATTATAAATATATTATTATCTATGATATCATTTAATATAAATACTTTTTTTTGAAAAATATTCCTTTTATTTATCCTATTCTTTTTAAGATTCAAAAAAATTAATGATAAAGACCAAATACATTAAATTCTCCCATAAAATATAATCAATAAAGCAACGTTCAGGATTCTTAGCAATCTGCTTCTCACACCATCTTGAATTCATCATAAAAATCAGAATATAAATTAAAAATCATATTATAATGGGATAAAAAGGTTGTAGGAACTTTAAAGTTAAAATATATAATATGAAGCATATTCGGTTTAAAATAAGTAAAAATATAAGGTTTTGAGCACTAAAACTCTATTGTTAAAAAAATAGTTAACGTATCTTTATTAAACCGAATAGGGGTGGTATCTCTTTTTCATTGTTGATTGCCTTTGCGCATAGATAATCATCAAGCATACAATATATCAGCAGGATTATTGCCAGTACAAAATTTATTAAAGCACCATACATGTTGTTCATGTTCTCTGAGATTGTTACAATTATGACTGATAATATGAATCCAATTACACACAACAGTATTCCCCGCTTATAAAGTCCCAGATATATATGTCCTATTCCACATAAGAAAAAACGAACCAATATTCCTATAAACGTTAATGTTATGGCTATCCCCACATTTTTCTTATAAGTCTTTTGTGATTTTTCGTTCTGATTATCAGCTATGTTTTGAACCCTATCCTCGATTTTTTCTCCACATGAGATACATTTTTCTGTTTCGTCCTGATTTTCATATCCACACTTTTGACATCTTTTCACTATTTTCACCCCCCCATTTAGAGAGTTAACATTATAATATATTCTATTTCTTTTACTATAAGAATTTAAGTCTATTAACACCTTTTTAGAAAAAATTCATAATAAAATCTTTCCCATATATAGTATTCTTTAACTAAAAAATTAAGTTAATATATGAGCTAATATTTATTATCATTTTTAAACAAAAATATTACTATGACAAAAAATATTGATATACTTTCTAATCCTAAGGGTGCATTTTTTAAACTAGCCACTCCCCTTATTCTTCTTACATTATTTCATGCCGGATATACGATAGTAGACATGTTCTGGGTATCAAAAATAAGTCCGGAAGCATTATTTGCAGTAGGAGTTGTAGCACCTTTAATTACGTTAATAACAGGTTTTGGTGAAGCTATTGGAACAGGTACCAATTCAATAATTTCAAGAGAACTGGGAGAAAACGACTTGAAAGGTACATATAATTCCATCCTACATGCCATTGTAGCAGGTATCATAATAACAGCAATCATTTTAATAAGCACGTTCTTTTTGAAGGATATATTACGTTTCATGAACATTACTACTTCAGTTGACCTGGCATTAGCATATTTGACTCCAATGTTCATATTTTCATTTACGTTCCTGTTTTCAACACTCTTTTCCAGTACTCTTCAAGCAGAGGGAAACACTAGAACTCCAACAATTCTGCTTATAGCAACAAACGTATTGAATTTAATCCTGGATCCTATACTAATCTTTGTATTAGATATGGGAATTAGTGGTGCAGCATACGCTTCAATAATATCCGCATTAATATCCGTAGTTTATTTCCTATACTGGTATTTAAGTGGAAAATCAGAGGTTGTCTTGAATTTCAAATATTTTAAGCCGGGTCTTGTATATGAAATTCTTGTGGTTGCAGTACCTGATTTTCTGATGAATGTAGTATGGAGTTTTGCAATGATGTACATTAACAGAATATTAATTCAACAGCTTGGACAGCTTGGAATATTGCTTTATTCAACATCCATAAAAATAGAATCACTTATGATTTCTCCTCAAAAAGCTTTCGGAAAAGCATTGGTTACCATTAGTGGACAGTTGTTTGGAGCAAACAAAATTGACGAACTAAAACAAATGTATGCCTACTCCATTAAAATTTCAGTAATACTTGTACTGATTACTACACTGGTGTTCTTCTTTATAAGAGATTATGTCTATGCTTTATTCTCTGTAACAAATGCTGGAACTGAAATATTTTTCATTGCACTTGCGGCTTTTATCATATTGCCTTGTCAAGAAGTGACAACAATGTCAAATAAGGTATTGGATGGATTGGGAAAAAGCTATCATTCGCTAATATTATCACTTATAACAATTATTTCCGAGATTGTGCTGGTTACAATCCTTGCTCCAATTTTAACTTCAGGATCCTGTGTTCTTGTTGGAATAATAACGGCTGAAATAGTATTGGCCATTGTTTATTATATCCTTGTAAGGGATATGTTGAAAGGAATTAATAAGATGGATGAACTGATTGAGAAGGAAAATATGGAATTGAAACAATTTAAACACAAAAACAATTAATCTTCTCCACCATTACTAATTTTTTTGTTTGAATAGATCACCTTTAATTAATCATATCCCTTCATCCAATAATTTCATTTAACTTAATAAACTGGCTCTGTAGAAAACCTTACTTTGAGCAAAATATGAGAAATACTCAAATTAATGTTTTAATCTCGTTTTAGAATTAATGAACAATACTAAGATACTATTAATATTTCAATTATCCAAGTTAAAAAAATATAAAAAATTATGAGGAGGTTAAAGATAGACAATATCCAATCAGTTTATTGTGATATTACCTTATTGATGGTATCTTCACTATTTGCTACGATTTTTACTAATTTACCATCTTGTAAGTATTCAAATTTGTATTTTTCTTTACCGTCATCAACTTCTTTAAGTAAATAACCGTCTTTACCAGCAATGTTCTTTTGTTCAGCACCTGCAAGATTGATTTTTTCAATTTTTGCATTGTTTGCTTTGATACCTACCTTTATGTCTAATTCATCGCCGGCACTGTTTTTGAACTCTTCTGACATTGATGCGTCAACAGGATTGCCATCAATATCTTCATGATCAACTTCACCATCATCATCTGTATGTGTCGTATCAGTGTCACTTTCTACTGAATTATAGCCTTCAGGTATGTTGAATGATACTTCATCTATGGTTAACTTACCATTAACTAACGTTTTACCCATAACAGTACCTTTTGACTCGTCTGCAGCACTTAATGCTGTTAAACCTGCAAGGACTGCCATTAATATTAAACTTAATGCCAATATTTTATATATTTTCAATCATATCACCTTTTCTTATGATATGTGTAATGCTTTGAATATAAGACTATATATATTTAACCACCATAACCAATACAAAATAAAAGATTTTGATGGCATTTTATTTAAAAAAGTGAATATGTGCACAAAAGTAAGTTAAAAATAGTATTTTTTTTAAGCACATTTTTTATAGTCTTAAATCGGGTTTTTTTATAATGATACTATTTTTTCACAAATAACTAATTATTATTCCTTTTAATGCTTTAGAATTATGTAAAAAAAATAATGAAATATGAGGGGTTATTAATGGTGTGGCTAGAAGGTTCCACCTCCACCACCACCAAATCCTCCACCACCACTGCTTCCGATTGAATCTGATCCCCCACTGGAATCACTGTCACTGCTTGATAGTGATACGAATGATGTTTCCATATGATGCAATCCACCATGATAAGCAAATTCAGTAACATCCGAAGTTTCCAGTACATCAGACATTTCTCTGGCACTGAAGTACTGTTTCATGTTTTTTGTTGCTTCATCTGCACATCCAAGTGCTGCGGCATATACAAGATATTTTCCCCATACGGCCACTGATTTTGGTGGCTGTTCATTAATTAAACTGAAATCCTTCAAGTATTTTTCAAAGTTTTTCCATCTGTCATGGTATTTTTTTCCTTCTGGCGTCCATCTTCCAGCTGACGTGTTTGGAATAACATATACTGCAATGGCTTCCATGATAAGTGCTACGGTTCCAACAATTATTACCGTTGCCAGTCCACTAGGTACGTCCATCACCCGTGTTAGACCAACTATAGCTATAATAAATAGTAGTATGGCTATAATTACCCATAACTTTGAGATAAGATTAAATAGTCTTGCACCCTTATTGTCAAAGTATTTTTCTATCAGTGAATTAGGCACTTCCTCTTTTATCTGTTCTTTCAATACCCCTTCCAATTTATTAACACCTATAGGATCATATTTTTTGCTTAGATAATTGAATGATATTTCACCATCTACAGCATAGTTTGAGAGATATTTCATTAATGTTCGTTCATAGGTTTTAAGTTGTGATGTGTCCTTTTCTGATTCTTTGATTACTGTGTCATAGTCATCGTTTTTGACGATTGTATAGTATTTTCTTTCAATCAGATCCAATATTTTGGTAGAGATGGAATTTTTATCCAGTTGGCCAACATTTCCCACCACTATCAGATTTACCTGCATTGGTGTTGAATCATCCGGAAGATCATACTCATACTCAGCATCATAATCTATTTTAGGTTCCCTTCCAAATAGGCCATATATTGCCAGTGGTATAGCCAATAGCAAGGAATATATTCCATATATTATGTTTGAAACGAGATTTCTTTGATTTCTTTCATCCTGATACTTCTTCTGGTCTGCCTCAATTAGTGCCTTTGCATCTTGATTTATTACCTGAGCATGTCTTGTGCTTTTGAAGTAACTGGTTGGCATTAATATACGTTGTTCAAACAATGTTTTTTGAGGAATGTTTTCCAGTTTTGTTGTTAATGTATTGTCGTTTGTCCAGTTGCTTGAAACAACATGGTCTTCGGGGTTGTTCCAGTATTGTGTGTTTTTGTAACTGCCCGGAATGTGTATGTTGGATTCCAAGCGGTCTACTCCTGACTTCCATTCACTACCCCATGTCATGTACTGTACATCGGCCACGTCATTGTATATTCTTACACCCTTATCTATCGTGTAGTTGTATGTTACCTTAACTGTTGCATCCTCTACTTTCTTGGTCTTTTCCTTATCTGAATAAAGCCATACTTTAATGGTTTTTCTGGTATATCCATTCAATATTTGCAAATCATTATAATATCCTGGAGTATCTACGGATATGTTTCTAATCGTTTGATTTCTTTCTATTGGAATTTCTCGGTATGTTCCATTTACACTTCCTTCTATGACATAGGTTATCTGTTCAGAGATAAACACCGAACCGTCATCATTTACTGTTACGTCCTTTATTGCCGATGGAATTTTAAAATCTCCATTGGCTGCAAATGATGTTGGAACAAAGAGTAACATTAGGATTAAAGATATTATGAATATCTTCTTAATGTCCATATTATACCCCTCCTGTTAGATTTTGATTAATATTTAATTTATTTGAAGTTATTATTAATCATTACCAACTTTTAAAGATAGAAATAAAGTTAGTATGATGTCAGATTTGTTTATTAAGTAATATAAGCACTACATTTAGTGTATGATTTTTATATTTTCTTTTATCATTACGGCATTAATGTTAGTGTTAATACTGCTCTTTTTTGAATAAATTCATTGTTCAATATACAAATGAATACATAAATGAAGCAATAATCAATAAAAAATGAGAGGGCAGGAATATCATATCAATGAAAAGGTTATTGCCGGTACAAATATTACATTTTCATCTTTAGTGATATAATCTGTCTTGTTTGAAATAACTATTCCATAATCGGAGTTATACTTGTTGATAGCCTTTGTTATTTGTTTCTTATTTTTTTTTCCTATTCCAACTTCTATTGGCACAGCTTTTTGATTGAATGATTTGATAATAAAATCCACTCTTCCTTTTCTGCTATCATAATATACTCCAAATCCATCATTATAATTCTTTTGCAACTTATATAACGATGTTGCAACTAAATTTTCTAATAAAATACCCATGTACTGCCTGTAATCATTAGATACATCCCCGTTTGTTATGAAATATGCTGCCTTGATTTGTGTTGCTAAAAAGTAATATTCAGATGCTTTTCTTTCTCCACTTGCTGATGATTCATAGGAGTCTATAGAAAATATTAGTTCAGTATTTTCTAGTGCCTCTAGAAGATTTTTCACAGTTTTTGAATCGATATCCACTATGTTTGCCAGAGAGTTGTAATTTTTTTTACCCACTTTTTGCATTGCTAACTGTTTTATCAGGGGATAACTGGATTTTCTTGTTTTGTCTTTGAATGAATCTATTAGAAGAAGATCTTTATCTATTATTCTATCATTCATATCCAATGTTTCCTGAACTACTTCTAGAGGTTTTTGACCTAATCCAAAGGGTAATGTTCCATATTGAACATATCGTTGCCATTCAAGATTGATATAAAATATGGAATCAAATCCAAAAAAAGTATTAAAAAAATGGAATCAAATCCACATAACAATGTTAAATAAATATTTGAAAAGAAAGTGATGACGCTAAAAAAATAGAATTGTAAGTAAATAAAACATTATTTCAAAAAATAAGAAAAATTAGGGGATTATTGATAGTCTAGAGAACCGAACAATAACGGTACGGGTCTTCCTTCATTGATTGCATTAGTACATTGATATGCATCATATACACTGTAAGCAACCAATGCTATTCCAAGTATCAGAGTAATTAAAGTACCGAAAACATTATCAATTAAAAGAACTATGACAATATTTATTATGGTAACTAGCAGTCCTACCAGACATAATACCACTCCTCTTTTTGTTAAGCCAAGGTATATCTGTCCTATTCCACATAGGAAATAAAGAAGCATTCCACCAATTACGTCCATTATTATTGCTATCCAAACATTCTTTTGATTTGCTGGTCGATAACTTTGTTCTTGGAATGTAATATCCTGATTTTGATAGTTTTGTGACTGATTTGACTGGTTATAATCCTGTTGTTGATAGGAGCTGTCCTTGTTAGGGTTAAAATCAAATTGTGAAGCAGGTTTAATGTTTTGCAAATCACTTCCACATGATGAACAGAATTTTGCCTGATCTTCATTTTCTAGTCCACAGTTTTGACATCTTTTCATCATTTTTCACCTCCAAGAAGTAGTTACTAATTAAATTATTATCCATCATATATATTAAACCTTTATGATAATTACCAGCAAATCACTCAATAATTGTCACCAAACTTCTTAGTCAACTTCCCTATTGTATATCTTGCATATGCAAAATTCAATGCACCTGCCACTGCTCTTCCAAGAGCCAGACCAAACCATACTCCCATCAAGCCCCAACCCAGGAATATTCCAAAGACATAAATTAAAATGTTTGCACATATTATCTCCCTTATTACTGTCCATGCCAAGCTTATAATGCCCTGGCCAATACCCTGGTAGAAGTAACTTGAAGCCATTCCGGCTCCGGTCAATGGAAGACATAATGTTGCAACCTGTAAAAAGCTTACGATAATAGGCACCAATACTGCCGTTTCAGGTGTGTAGGCAAAGATTGTGGCCAATGGTACGGCAAAGATTACAAAGATTAACGTCAAAACCGCTCCAAATATGATGCTAATTTTTGAACCGTAAATGTGTGTTCTGGAGAGATACTCCTCATTTTTGGCACCATATGCACTTCCCGCTACGGCCGTTACCGCAGTGCCAATTGCACTTAAGGGCATTATTGCAAAGAAATATAATCTTTGACCTGATGAAAAAGCCGCAACACCATTATCCCCGCCCAGCATTGAAATGAATACCAGGTACATGCTTAATGCAACACTTAAGAGGATTATATCAAGTGATGCTGGAATGCCCACCTTTAAAATGTCCCATATTATTCCAAGTTTTAACTTGAAATCCTGAAATTTCACATCAACATAGGTATCCCTTTTTACCAGTATCCAGTACATGATTATTATTGCCGATACGAATGAACTAATTATTGTTGCAAGAGCCGCTCCACTAGAACCAAAGTTTAGTACGTAAATAAATATAGGATCCAATATTGCATTTAACACTACTGTTACTATCATGGCATACATGGAACGCTTCATATCTCCTTCTCCCCTGAGAATTCCTGTTGCTCCGTTTGCAAACATGAAACCAGTCAATCCCAAAAATAGTGGAGTTCCATAGTTTAATGCTTCAGTTAGTGACTGTCCACTTGCACCATAGAGTACCAATAATGGTTTAAGCAATGCCGTTAAAAGTATTGTTAATAATATGGAGAATATGGCTAATATTAGTATTGTATGTTCTGCAGACTGACTTGCCCCAGTCCTATTATTTGCTCCAATAAAACGGCTGATACTGCTTGTTGCTCCACTTCCCAATCCCATGCTTACTCCAACGAGTATCATGAATATGGGATTTACAAAACCTATCCCCGCTATTGCCTCAGGACCAAGTCCCACTACCCAGAAACCATCAATGATATTATAGGAAGCTGTTAAAAGCATTGATATTGTAATGGGAATGGATAATCTTTTTACTGCAGTTTCAGGTTTTCACCTCATTAATTCTACATTCTTATTGCTTTGATTGTCATTCATAATATTATGGTCCTGTCGTTTTATTTAATTCATTGTTCTAGTGACTGAGACTTGGCATAAATGATTTTTTAATACAAAAAAGTATTACTCATTTTTTTT
>JAFRMD010000120.1 GCA_017430835.1 Methanosphaera sp. | reverse complement strand
GTTCTGATGCAAACCCACTTGTTCAATAATAATTTATTAACCCAAAAAGAAAAAAAAAAGAATGTTTTTGAGGAGGCGAATTAAAAAATGGAAATAACAAAAAAAGATGTAAATAAAATAAAAAGATTATCAAAAGACCCAAAGATTCATAATAAACTACTGAATACTATTGCACCAACTATTAAAGGATACTATGATGTTAAGGAAGCTATTTTATTATCTTTATTCATGGGGTCAGATAAACAATTAGAAGACGGCACAAATATCCGGAGAGGTATTAATATTCTGATAATTCATGATCCCTCTACGGGTATGAAAACACTTTTAAAGAATGCTGAAGAATTAAGTGTTCCGAATAAATTGAAAACTGTTTATGATATTAATGAAGTCAAAGAATCTGTATTATTAGAATTGTTGGATTCAGATGATAGTTTTATTGCTTTGGGTGCTCCTATATATGGTCGATTTGATAAATATAAAATTCTTATTGAACAAGTGGGTTTGCATCAGAACATATTGTCTAAGTTTGATTTAATATTTCTTATTGAAGATAAACCCGATAGGGATGAGGATACTTTATTAGCTGACCATATTTTAAGTAATTATAATTCTATTAGTATTCGTGATAGGTTTGATGTTGATTTTTTTAAGAAGTATTTAACTTATAGTAATATTTTCTACAATCCCTCTTTAGGTGATGATGCAAATGAAGTTTTAAAAGAATTCTATGTAGCTACAAGGAACAGCAATCCTGAAGGTTATGCTCAGATTACTGTAAAGCAATTAGAAGCTATCATTCGTTTAGCAGAAGCCAGTGCAAAAATTAAATTTAAGAAAGTTGTTGATAAGGAGGATGCTGAAAAAGCAGTCAGACTACAGATGGCTTGTCTTAAAGAAGTGGGTGTTACTCATGAAACTGGTGAAATAGATGCAAATATTACAAGTATAAAATTAAAATCTGATAGGGATAAAATCCAAAGAGTAACTGAAGAAATCAAGTTACATGAAGAGGAATATGCTGGTGATGCTCCTTTAAATCTATTATTATTAAATATGGATGATAAGTATGGTGTGGGTGAAGATGAAACTACAATGATTGTTAGTAATTTAATTTCAAAAGGAGTTATATTTAAAGTTCGTAGTGGTTATTATAGGAGGGTTAGGTAGTTATGGTTCTTTTGAGTAAGTTGTCTCATACTGATTTATTTAAAACTGTTAAATTAGGTGTTGATGAGGAGTTATATGTAGATGAGGTTTTATCTGATTACTCTTTAGTTGATGTTGGTTGTTTAATATTGAAGAGTGGTTATGGTAAACTGGTTAAGGTTAAGTTTCCTATTAGTTTATTGGATGATTTTAATAGTTTTAATGTGGGTGATAAAATTAGTGTTGAGGGTGTTCTTAGATTAAACACTACTGATTTATTATATGTTCAGGTTAATACTGTTTTGAATCATGAGCCTTTAGGGTCTGGTTTTGTTAGTGATACTACTGTTGATGATGTTGATAATATTGATGAGGTTTTGCGTGAGGATCCTAGGGTTGCTGATTGGAGGTTTAAGGTTTTGAATCGTGATAAGGTTTGTCAGTGTTGTGGTGGTCATAAGCATTTGGAGGCTCATCATATTTTTAGTTGGAGGGATTATCCTGATTTGAGGTTGGATGTTGATAATGGTGTTGCTTTGTGTAAGTGGTGTCATCATAAGTATAATAGCTATTATGGTCATAAAGGTACGGGTATTGGTATGGTTAAGTTTTTGAGGCAGTTCGGTGTTAGATAATTAATTTTTTTCTTTTTTTCTTTTTTGTGTTTGTTTTTTATTTTTTGTACCGTAAAGTTTATATAGTAGTTTAATATATATTAGTATTGTGGGAAAAAAATAATTTGATAAGGGTGGAATAAAATTATTAATAGCTCTTCAATTTTTCATTACGGATTACATGATTTAAACCCAATATATGTTTTCCATCCCTTACTATTTTTTTTTATCCCACAAAAAAATTTAACCCAAAAAGTACGAGGAGACGGAAAATATGATGACATCAAAAAAAGAAGAAAAAATTACTAGTCTTGTTAGTAAGTATGTTGATTTATTACGTCAGCATGTTGTTAGTGAAACTGAATATAAATCTTATTTGTTGGAGTGTGATAGTTTATGATTATTAGAAGTTTATTGCAGGTTTTATTGTTTAGTCTTGGATTCACTGGTAATAATCATAGGGTTTATGATCATCAACCTAAATCTTTACATCCAGCTACTAATAATTATAATAGGAGTAATCCTATTTTTAGTTTTCATCCAATAGTATTAACTTTATTATTCATTGTTGGAATCATTGTTTTTGTTGCGGTGATTTTCCTATTAACTGGTGGTGTTGCGGTAGAGTCTGGTAATTATTATTATCATCTCTCAGCCTAAAAATTTTATTTTTTATATTATATTATTTTTCTTTTACTATACTTTTTTTTAATTTTTATCCCATTAATATTATATACTAGTTTTAAACATACATAATAATTAACCCAAAAAAATGAAATTTTTTAATGAGGATATGAGAAGATGACAGTTTATCAATTGGCAAATTATTATCAAGAGGAAATTGAGAAATTAAAAAAAGAGAAAGAAGAATTATTAGACAATAGTCGACGTACACGTAAAAAATTAGATAAAAAAACACGCCTACGCCTACAGGAATTAGATAAACAAATTGAAGAATATACTAATGAATATCATAGCTTACTAGGATAAAAAAAAATAAGAGTGATAATGTTTAGTTGCAGATTATCCCAGCATGAACATGATATATTAGATACTCTTGAAAATCCTTCACCTGAAACACTAAGAGAATTATCTTATAACCTAAGTGAAGATTTCAATAAGGTACTGGATCAACTACACCAATTATTATTGGATAGTTATGTGAAAAATTATTTGAACCTGTTTCAAATGGAATTCTATAATACCTTAGAGTATTTCCTAAACAAACATGACAATAATGAGGGGATTGGTGGTTTTCTTGTAATATTCAAGGAAAGCATACCGTATAATTTCCAGTACTGTAATAAGTATTTCACTGTATCTACTTTAAAAGAATTACAGTGTTTCATGAGTGTTTTGAATATTAGTTTCACTTTATTAAACGATGCATTACAAGAGGATAATGTTGAATTCTTATTTGAGGCTTATTATAATTTATATTTTAAATTATATTTCTGGTTTGACTTTAAAATAAAATGAGGGGTGTTTAATTTGTCTAAGGATGATAAGTTAAATGAGTTAACAAAAGACCTGCAGAACGGATACACATTAGACGAAGCACTAACAAGAAACAATACTAATCTACGTGAAGTATTCCGTAATATTAATAGGTATCCGGCTACTCGTCGGAAATATGAACCTGAAGCTGAAGTTAAGGATGAGTGGAGGTATATTCAACCAACAAAGAGTTACACTTACCGTGTGCGTAAAAGAGTAAATGATACTCATATTAATTTCGGTACATATAAAACCTTTGAGGATGCGAAATTAGTCAGAGATTACTTAGAAGAAAATAACTGGGATATCAGATTATTAGATGATTTTATTATGGAAAATAATATTCCTCGACAAAAGAGAAGGTTAAAATGATTCTACAGCAAAAGTAACAAAAATAGGGATGGTGAGAATAATATTTTTTATGATTAAAAGAAACAATAATAAAAAGAAACGTAAACCTGCTAGTTTGAAGTATATTTATAAAAAGAAATATGGTACTTATAGTATTGATAAATCTATTAATGGTAAAATTAAACACTTCAAAACATGTAAAACAGTTGATGAAGCAATACATTATCGTAACCGTTTAATAGCTAATAATTGGGAACCATTACCACCAACACCTGAAGAAATATATGCTAATGAATATAAGAAATATTACAGTCACATTAACTTAACAATTACTCACAGACAATACCAAGTAACCAACCGGAAATATGAATACATAGGCACCTGCAATAGTCTACCTGAAGCATTATACTATCGTGATTTATATTTTGAACATAGTTTTGATGAATGCCCTAGACCTAAAGAAATTGATTTAAACAAAAACAATCCTTATAAAAATAATCTTAAATATCCAATACCAGATAAGTTAATCCCTAAAAAAACAACTGGTTATGGTAAAGGAAGTATAAAATGTAATGGTGAATTCAACTATAGTATTTACCATGGAAGTAAAAAAAATACCAGATACGTTTGTAGTTGCAGAACATATGAGCAAGCTTATTATGTGCGTCAAGAAATGAACAAATGCGGATGGGATAGGAAAAAATTACAAAAAATATTAGATGATTATCCAATATGGTATACTTGGTTAATGGAGTTCTATCGTTATATTCATTTGGATTATGAACATAAAAAAAGAACTGGTGAATGTAAGTATAAAATCAATGTTCCACGTGAATATTTATCCGAGGGTAAACAATTAGAACATTACACTGGTTATAGTAATGTGGAAGATGCTTTATTTGAAAGAGACTTCCTAGTAAATCATGATTGGGATTATGATTATCTAGTGGAAGCTATTGATGATACTGTTAATCCTTATTATAGTATGGATTTGCCTCCTTATCCTCAGCGTAGAATATTAAATAATAGTGAACGTGATTATCATGAGAAAGAATTAACACATGCATTTGAGTTATTATCTATGGATACTGATTTATCACAGGAAGATGTTTCAGATTATTTAGGTATTTCTGAAGTTACAATACGTAACTGGTTAAGTAAATTCTGGAATAGTGATTGGATTGAATTTAGAAAAATAGCTTTAACAGGTGAAAACCCTTGTAATGTATTAGAAAGGGTGCCTTTGATTTATACTCCGGATTTAAGTCGTCCAAAACCACCTAACTTTAAAGGTTATATTCATTTCCGCAAAGACCATGGGAGAAGCCCATATAAAATTGTTAAAGATGGTATAAGGTATGGTAGTTATCATACTGAAAAACAAGCACGTAAAGCTGTTAAATTATTAGAGAAATGTAATTGGGATAAAAACAAAGTATCTAGTATTCAAGCTAGTGTGGGGTGGAAACCATTAACTGAACGAGGCAACATTTACCCCGCCAATAATGGCAAATCATATTCTATTCGTAAGAAAGATAAGAATAGAAAGATGATTAATTATGGTCATTATAAGGATTATCGTTTAGCTGTTATGGTTCGTGACATGCTAATATTAAATGACTGGAATAAAGAGGAATATCCACAGTTAAGATACTTATGTGAAGAAATATTACCCGTAATAAGATTACTTGAATCTAATATGTTCAGTGGAGTATACTCTGAGGAGGATATTGAACATATTTGTTATCTTGAAGAATTAAATAATTATGATATTACAAATACACGATATATCCTGCAAAATGAGTATGGTAAGTATATGATTCGCAGACGTGTGCATGGTAAATTAACTTCTTTCGGCACTTATGATAATAAACATGATGCATTGTTTGCTTATGATTTATTAGAAAATAATAATTGGGATAAAGACTGTTTAAAAATAGTTGAGGAAATGGGAAAATGATTGGGAATATGCAACATTTACTAAAAAAGTATAATGATTATAATGATTTACTTCAGGAGACTTATAATTTCATTGAAAATAAATGGAGTATACTCATTGAATCTTTAAATATTAATTATATTAGTGCACACATTGGTTGTATTACTTATGAGGTTACATCTACTCCGACAAGGATGGATTTAGAATTCTATTTAATAACTAGTACTGATTTAACAGATGATGTTATTAAATGTGTTGAAAAGGAAGCATGTTGTCGTTTAAATAATAACAATGTTGAAATGATGGCTGATGGTACAGCTTCAAGGTATTTCTATAATTTCAAACCATTAAAAATTATTAGTGGTGTTGTTGAGGATTCATGGTTAAAAGACTAAACATAAAAAGAATATTGATGGGGGGATTATTTTTATGGGTGATTCATGGAATAGTGGACAGGATGTTGCAGATAAAATAATTGAAATGCATAAGACAGCTATTAAAATAGCTTTAGATAGAATGATTAAAGATGGAACATTAACCGAATATATTAATAAAGCAATAAAAGAAAGCTACCTTGAAAAAAGGGATTAGCTAAGTGTTGATTTTATATGTGTAAAAGAATATGTGAAACTTGCAGCTATTATTACCATGATGGTTTCTGCACACTCCACTTAAGTTACCGGAGTAAGGATCATACTTGTCCGAGTTGGACGGATGAAGAATTAAAAGTGGATTATGATTTCTTATATCGTAGGTGTCAGGATTACATTAAGATATGTGAAATGTATACTAGTGGTGAAGTTTTAAAAGAGAAATATCCTGAAGAATTTCATAGTTTCAGTAGTGAGGATTTCTTTCTACAATGCTGTTTAAATGACTTGAAAAGGGAGTTGAGTAAGTGGACTTTAAAAAAATAATTAAAAATAGTTTCACACCGGAGATTATATTAGCTATTATAGGTTTCCTATTAATATTATTCTATATTCTTCTTAATATGAGAGTAAATGATGGTATATTAGGGCTTTTGATAATGCTCATGTGTTTTTTATTTGGCATGTATTATGGTTTGATGTTTGCAGAGGTAATATAAAAATTATGATTGTTACAGTTGATGATTTGATTAATGAGTTAAGTAAGTATCCAAGGGATATGGAAGTGTATTATGCGACAAAGTATGCTCTTGTACCTTGTAGTGTTAATGAGTTAGAAGATGGTCGTTGTATTAGTATTGATATTGATGATAATGAGAAAAGTAAGTATAAGGATTGGAGAGATGCAGTATGAGTATTATTGAACCTAAATTAAGATTAAATTTAGTGATTGATGAATTAACTATAGAAGACCGTGATACTTTGTTGTCTAAGATTGATTTGATATTGCATCATGTTAATCCTGATTTAATGGAGTGCTTGGATTATAGTATGCTTAAAAGGTATCCGAATAATATCCGTTTTAGTGTTACGGGTTTGAGTTCTGATGATGCTTTTGAATTATTCCGTTTGTTTAAGGATGGTTTTAATAGTTTCATTCATAAAGATGATGATTATTATAAGGTTTATACTAAACCAGTGATTTCTTTAGAGTTAGGATATACAGGTAATATTGGAGTAGATTAAAAAAATATTATGTTGGCTGATGATTTAATTAATCTTCAAAAGGATTATGATAATTTACTAACTAAAATTGAGGATATATCTGAAGATGAGTTAATTGATTTTGTTAAAGATGTTTTTCCTATTTTTAATAATGCACCGATTTTAAGTGCAGATTTCATATTATCTGAAGATGATCCATTTCATCATGGAGTGGAATATGTTACTAATAAATTAGGTTGTTTTTGTACTTTTCGTTATCGTGACCGTAAGGTTGTGGTTGATTGGTTTAAAAGTAATGGTTATACGGAGGAGTATGATATCAGTATTGGTGAGTTGAATTTTAGCACTTACTTTTTTTATTTACCTGTTAAACAATTATTAAGTATTAATGGTGTAGGATTGATTTTTGATGGAAGATGAGGCTGTTTTCTGTTGGGGTGTTTTTCTTTTAGCTATTGTAGCTATTGGTATTGTTGGTTATGATGAGGCGACTGCTGAGTATAGTAATGTTACTGTAAATGTGGTTGATAAGGTTTTGAATTTTCAGGGTCGTGGTCATGATATTCCAGTGTATTATGTTTATACTGATGATTATGTTTTTAGTGTTAGTTTAAGTGATTATAATAGTTTGCATGTGGGTGATAATGTTACTTTAGGTGTTCGGGATGAGGGTTTTAAGAGTGCTCATTTGTATTTGAATGGACATGAGTATGATTCAGAGTAACTTATCTTTTTTCTTTTTTACTTATTTTTTTTATTTTTTATACCATAATATTTATATAGTAGTAAAACATATATTAATATAGATGAATACAACTGTATTCATAACCCCAAAAAGAATTAAAAGGAGACAAAAAACATGATGAGAAAACTAACCCAAAAAGAAATCATAAAAAACATCGAAAACCAAAAAGAAGAATTAACAGCTGTTGAAATAATATTAAACAATGAAAACCTCGAAGAATGCAGTATAATCTTAAACGATAAACTATTCAGCATGCCATACGAAACAACCTACGACCCATACTTCATAAATGAAATCAAAGACATAATCAAAGGCAAAGAAATATTATTAATTCAATTCATTGACAATGAATTATCTGAAGCATGGAAACAATCATACCTCCAAGGAGGCATACCAGAAGAAAGACATGACCGTAGAGTTATTCCTAGAAAATACAATGAAATGAACGAACTCTTCTGTGTAGACCAAAACTTACTAGATGATATAACTGATAAATGGATAGGCACTCCATGGGAAGGCGTACCGGACTGGAAAGAAGGAATAATTAAATGGTACAAACACCATTTAATCTAAATATTTTTTTTTTAATTAAGGAGGAATCAAAATATGACTACAATTAATGAAATTAGTAATATAATAACTGGGATGTATGATGATCACTTGGAGAATGGTGCTGATTTAATTAATTTATATTATAATGATGAAAAGGAGGAGTTGGTTGTTTGTGTTAGGTGCACGGATGATGCTTATCCTTACTGGATTGAATCAGAACCATTAACATGTACTTTAAGGGAATGGTCTATAATTTTATATGAGCATTTCCATTATATTGTTGGTGGCGGGTTATGTGATGAGGGTTCTGGTAAGAAGTATCCTGTTACATTGGAATGGGATTATTAATTTTTTTCTTTTTATTTTATTTTTTTTAATTTTTCTACCATTACTTTTATATAGTAATGTTTAGATAAATAATAAACAACAATATAATTTTAAAACCCAAAAAGTATGTATTTATATGAGGAGGAGGCAGAAAGAGAAAATGATTATAATTAATAGTTTTTTACAGGTTACTAGCTACTAAAAAAAAATTCCAAAAAAAATGGAGTGATTTAATATATGACTGGATTAATTAAAGTAGCTGAACACATACCAACAACTGAAGAAAAGAATCGTATTAGTGAATACTACCATCACATTAGCTTAAATGCAACTGGTAAGAAATACCAAGTACGAAACAAAGATGAAAAATACTTAGGCACCATTGATACAATAATGGAAGCATTACACTACCGGGACTTATATTATAATACTAGTGTAGATGAAGCACCACGTCCAAACAAGGTAAACCTAAAAAAAGACAACCCCTATATTAATAATGGTTTATTGTATCCAGTACCTGAACGCTTACGTAAAGGCAGACCAAAACGTAAAGGATATGGTGAAGGAACAATACTTAAAAAAAGCAAATCATGTTATGGAGTATACTATAATAGTACATGGGTATGTAGTTGCAGGACATATGAGCAAGCATACTACTACCGTCAGGAACTAATTAAAGGTGGCTGGGATAAAACACAATTACCCGTTATAGAAAATTCATATCCTGAATGGTACACTGAATTATTATACTTCTACCAATATATCGTACGTGACCGTAATTATAATAATTGGCAAATAAAAATACCTAAAAAATACACAGTTGAAAACAAACTCGATGTAATCAACTACAATAATATAGAAGATGCATTATACGAAAGAGACTTCCTAATAAAATATGATTGGGATTACAATTTACTAGTGGAGATTATAGATGATACAAAAAATCCATATTATAATATGAAACTACCACCATTCCCTGAACGTAAAAAAGTAAGAAACATTTGTAAAAAAAATTCACGTGAAAAAGAAATCCTTGAAATGATTCATATCATTAATGATGATCCAAATATTAACCAAACCAATACTGCACGAAAACTAGGCACCACACCACAAAACATACGCAACTGGTTAGGTAAATATGGTGTGGATTGGATGGAATTCAAACGAATAATATTCAGTGGAAAAGACCCATTAACAGTATTACAATTCAAACCAGTAATATATAATCCGGATTTAGAACCATCTAAAAAATTCAATAATTATATTTACAAAACTAATGGTCGTAAAAAAGCTTACCGTGTACAACGTAAAGTAGATGGTAAAAGTATTAATTATGGTTCCTATAAGAATAGGCGTATGGCTGAGAAAGTCGTACGTGAATTAAAAAAAGTTGATTGGAATAAAAATGAATTACCACGTATAAAAAAAGAGTTAAATGAACCTAGTCCAGATAGGTATGTTTATTATAGTAATCAAAATGATTCTTATATGATTAGTAAATCTTTTAAAGGACGTAAAATATTTTATGGTCGTTTTAAAACTAGGGAGTTAGCACGTCGTGTGAGGGATTTATTAGAGGAGCATGATTGGGATAAAAGTTTGGTTCCGGAGTTCCGTTTACAAGCAGAAAATGAAGGTATAATATGATTGATTTAACAAGTACTTTAGATAATAATACATTGTTTCCAGATACGTGGAAAACATTAGTACGTGAATTATTATTGAAATTCGAGGATGGATGCACATATCATCATAAGAATATTGTAGGTAACCGTCCATACACAGTAGATTTGAAGATATGTATTAGTGAACCTGTGGATGATGAGACTTGTGAAAAATTACATGAGGAGTCCCAAAGGGAAGCTGAAATAAACAAAGCATTAGATGAATTAATGAATATGCTTATTGATTATTTGGATAATGGTGAGGATACGCCATTAGAATTAATAAATGCTTTGAAGGAGGATTTAAGTGTTAAATTAAAAAAATAATATATTTTTTTCATATTTTTTAAATTATTTAGACCCAAAAAGAAAAAAAATTCGAGGAGACAAACTACAATGAATGATAATAAAAGTTTTAATGAAATATTCGAAGAATTAGCAAGACACAATGATCGTAGTGTAATCTGGAATGATTTTTTAGATTATGCTATTGAAGTAAACTTATTAACATTAGCTAAAGACAAATGCAAAAATGAATTCAAGAAAAATTACCATGGAAACGAAGAAGCATATGCTGACTTATTAAGTGCATGGTTAAATGAGTTAAATATTAAACTTGAAAAATATCCTTACTATGATATTCTTGGAGAATTTTATGAAGAGTTAGTTACCTCTAAAGTAAAATCTTCCCAGATGGGACAATTTTTTAGTCCAGTTTGCGTTAGTGAATTAGTTAATGACTTAGTTCATAATGATATTGGAAACACTGATTTAAAAAATAAGATAGTTAATGATCCTGCTTGTGGTAGTGCACGTATGTTACTGGAAGCACATGTTAAAAGTAAAGGGGAAATGTTTTGTCTTGGAGAGGAACTTGAAGGTACAGCTGCACGCATGGCAGTATTAAACTTTTTCTCGCATGGTGTGAGAGGTAGTATATTGCAGGTTGATACTTTAACTAGGGAGTGGTTTAATGGTTGGAGAGTTAATCGTTATTTATATCATGGAATACCTGTGCCACATATTGAAATAATTCATAATGAAAATGAGGCTTTAGATTTCATAGAATTAAACAGATTAAATAATAATGATGATAGTTTTAATGATGATGTTGGTGTTACTAATGTAGTTGAAAAAGTAGTTGATGAAGTAACACTTAATGGTGGTCAAACAACACTAATCTAAAAAAAACAGGGATGGGGAGTGTTTAAATGAGGTTGGATAAATTCATCGAAATCTTAAAACAATATCCTGAGGATAGTGAAGTGTACATGGGAAACCATGGAACCGATGACAATTGTAAAATCTTTAGTGTAACTGCTACTGATGATGGGGGTTCTGTGATTATTTCTAATCAGCCACATGCTTTGGAGCATGCATTAGATTTAGAAAATGATGAAAATACACAAATCAATAAGGATGATACTTTTAGTTTATATTCAATTGAAACAGGTGATGTTGTAGAATACAAATACGGTGAATATAATGTAAAGTATAAGAATAAGTATCGTGATGGTGATAGCTTCGATGAATATCAATGGTTTAGTGAACCCAACCTAGAATATGTTGGGGGACTACGCAGATTCCTATCAGCATTCGACGACGGAATGAGAATAAACATAAAATCCGGAGAATCACATGCAGGAGTAATACATGAAATACACAAATCCGAAGTATGCTACCTAGTCGGAACCTACGATGATGTAGGAGAAGAATGTGAAGACGAATTATTCCTAATCTATGGAGTACCAATATCATGTTTTGAAGGAGGAGGCTCATTCCCATTAACAGATAATAAACCATGGGGTTTTTCAGATGAAATCAATAGTGTAATAGCACAACCAATAATCAAATACTTCACCAAGGATGGGGAGTATGAATTAAAAAAAATCATAACCCCTCAAGAAGCAAAAGAATGGGGTAGTGTAATTGAGGATATTAAAACTGAATTACTACATTACTATAGTTTCAGTTATCGTTTAAATGGTTCATGGGATAGTAACGGATACTTCCATCCCTATGATAAAAAGGAATATTATGTTAAACCATCAACCAAAAAAGAAAAATAAACATATAATGGGAGTGATTACAATAGTTATGGGAATTAAAGTAATATCACAGTCAACAAGTGAAAGAGAAGCTGAAACAAAGGAATTATTCGAAGAAATAAAACCACTACTGGATAATCATTTAACTTATAGTGATGCAGTATGCCAAGTGAAAAACATTAAAGATAAATATTTAATTTATCAAAGAGCATGGTTTAAAGACCTAATAAAATATGGTGAAACAAAAGGCTACCCATATATCAGGCATAGTGGAAAATCCTTATTCAATAAAAACGGTGAAGAAATATGACTAATAATAAAGCAGTAACTAAAGCAGTGAGTTTCATGACAACTGATGTAGAACAAGAAGAATTACTTGAAGAAATCAAACAGGACATCAAAAAAATACTAGCTACATATGATTTCAAAAAAGTAACAATGATAGTACATTCTGATGTGGGTGAAATTAGCGTATACTTACAGGAGGATTTTCCATCAAAATTAATCAAAGAATTAAACGAATACATGGGAAGTGAATGCACCATAAATCATAAAGCATATGACATTCAATTAAAATGGATTACAGGGTTGTGAAAAAATGAGTAATAATGATCGTTTCACTGTTGAAGAAATACCCATGTTAAAAGAGTATTGTTTAATTGACAAAAATGATGAATTATTAAGTCCAACCTGTCAATTAGTTTTAAAGGATGAACCAGCTATTAAACGTTTATGCGAATTCCTAAACCAACAAGAAAACAGTAAAAACAAATATAAAACGAAATGTTTCATGTTAGCTAGTAAATTAAGTGAAGTTGATAAAATAATTGAGGAGCGTATTGCTGAGAATAATAAATTAAGTGAATTACAATACACTACTGGTGATAGTGTGGATACCTTCACATTATGCAATATGGAATTACTACGATTAAAGGAGATGATTCACAATGGTTAATGATGAAAAATTTAATTTAGAAGTAAAAGATGATGGTGATTTTAAAATTACTGGTGTTAATAGTCGTGATGGTTCATTAATAGTAGTGTCTAATTTAGATGAAGTTAACAAGTTAATAAATAATCTTAAAGACCGTGGTGATTATTATGAAGAAGAAGTACAGGATTATCATGTACTTTTAAGGAAGATTGAAAGTTTAATTGATAAAAAAGTAATGTTAACAATTAACGTGGACAGTAGAGTCCATAACACATCAGCGAATAATGATTCTGATTATATTAAAGGATTCTATAATGGTAAACTAACAGGTTTATTAGAAATACAAACAGAATTAGAGGAGTTATTATAATGAAGATGAATCATAATCCTAGATTTAGTGTTGAAGAATGCCCTGAATGCAGTAATGACCGCAAATTCATGAATAATAAATGTGTCTATAACAAGCGTTTAGGTATGGCTTATAGTGTAACTGAAATAGTGGAAGTGTTAAATAACCGTCATTATCAAGACCGTGTATATGAATTATTACAAAATAAGATATGGTACATGCAGGGAATGTATCATCGTACAGGTGATGAGAAATACAAACAAGAGGAAGTTATTTTAAAAGAGTTACGTGAGGAATTATACGAGCCATATCATAGTAGTGTGAAATATACGGAAAAATTAAAGGAATGGTTTTTAGAAGAAAAAGGAAAAGAGAAAAAATAAAAGGGAAATAAAATAATGTGTGGTCTTAATCAACCAGTCTGCAGATGATTGTGGAGCAGACAAAAGAATAATCTATGTCACAAGAGGAGATAGATACGAATGCACAGACTGTTTACTATAAAAATAATTATTTAACTAGGGGGAATGATGATTAAAAGATTTGAAACAATTGAAGATAAACTTGATGATTGTATAACAATTACTGATATTGAGGATAAGCTTAAAACAAGTTTTGACAGTGAAATAATATTATATCCAATTGGGGATGCATCTATTGTTATTGATGAGTTGAATATTCAATGTGCTATTGTTGAAATGTTAAAAAAACACTTGGGATTATATGAGGCTGAAGAGGATATTAAATATTGGATTGATGAAGTAAGAGAGGATTATTCAAGAATATGATTTCAAAGGAAATACTCAGATATGGTGATTATAAAGTGGTTGTACATGAAACATTAGATGACACACCCAATAAGAATGTACTTTTTTATAATGATATGCCGTATTTATATTTTAATGATTTAACGGATTGTAAATTAATGTGTAATGTCTTAAGTGTGTATCGTGGTAATATTAACAATTTAAATGAGAGTTTAAATACTGTTAGGGGTAAGTTGGCTTTTGCTGAGAAATTAATAGAAGACCTTGGAGGATACACTATGCGAAGACAATGGAGGGAATTCAATGAAGACTAACCCTAAAAGAAGATTCAGAATATTAAATGTACTTACTGAAAGTAGTGGAATAAAAGACGGAGATAAGCTATTAACTTTCACTGAATTAGTGGATATAATCAACGAGTTAAATGAGGATTATGAAAATTTGAAATGGGAACATCATAAACTTAAAGCAGACTATGAAGTAATGGAACATGATTACTCTGATTTGAAAAGTGAATTGAAATTAAAACAAGAAAATAATTTAATCCGTTTTGAATTAGATGATTATCCAGATATTGAGTTAGATGATTTTAGTGAGTTTATCGAAACTAATATCTTCAAAATACCTGCAAATTATAATCTATTTAAAGGCAAATATGATGCAATATTCACATTATTTAGAGATAGAAAACGTAATGCCCTCAGTATAAATGCACATATTGAAGATTATAGTAAAAAATAAAATAAAATAAAATAATTATGAGATGGTGATATAATATGGGACGTTTTATTAAAGTATTATTTAAAGATGATTTAGCTTTTGTTTTAGATAAAGTTAAATTCAGTAAAGCAGCACTAGAATATGTTAAAGGATTAATAAGTGAAATGGATAATGATACAATATTTAATTTATCTAATGTGGATGAGGATTTTATTAAAAAGAATAGTTTAAGTGCTGATGAAACTGTGGATTTACTAAACCAGTTATGTACTGTACGTGAGGAGAATAAGGAATTAAAAAAGAATATGCAGGATATATATGATTATTTCATTGAATGGTTCTTGGAAGATGAGGAACGTCTTGAGGATTTAAAGGAATTATTTCCGGAGGAATACATAACATGCCACGTTTTGAGAACAGATTAAACAAGGAGAATATTAAATTCAATGTACAGAATCCAGTATGGGATAACCAAGAGTGTGATGCAGTTAATGTTTTTGAAATGATAAGATTATTAAACCATTATGAGTTTGAGAAAAATAATACCCATAATATATTAGATGATTTTATGAATGTAGTTGCCAAATTCCAATCTTATTTTCATGATGATATACATTCATTTGATGATTTGGATCATAAAGACTTTGAGGATTTGAAAAGATTAAGCAATGTCAGTCGTGACATGTTAATGAATATGATGAGTTGAAGGCATATGAGTAAGAATCGTTTTGTTAAATTATTAGATGATGAAATATATTACCTCGTAGATACAAAGGGTTTAAAATCTTTAGAGGATTTTAAAGAAGAATATTACCATTGTGATGATAGTGAAGAGTTTAGTGAAGATGAAGTCTTACGTATGGCAATGGAAGATTATTATGAGTATTTGTATGAGTATAGTTTAACTGCTGATGAAAACCTCGCATTATTAAATAATTTCAATAATGAAAATGGGGTGTTGGAAGATAAAAACCAGAAACTTCAAAAATGGATTAATCATTATGCATTCATAACTGAATGCTCAATTCAAGTATTGAATGAAGAGGAAGGTTATAAAGAGGATGGTTTGGCTATAGCAGCTAATAATTTATATAGTTTAGGTGAAGAAAATAAAACCTTACGAAACAATAATATTTCTTTGGAAAATGAAGTGGAACGTTTAAATAATCAATTAAAATTAGCTTATGATAAAATAAATAATATTGGAGAGGGAGTTGAAATAGAATGAAATTTCATAGAACATTACCAATCCAATGGAGACGATACAACTGGTGTTCTCATAAGACTAAGTTTCATGGTTTTGGAAAATATAATGCTTTTAAAGGTTACCGTAGAAGAATTAGAATATTCTCTCCGAAACCATCACGATATAAGTTATGGAATGATTAATAAGGGGTTGAAAATAGAATGAATAAAAATAAACAATATGAATTAAGGTTATGTAGTAATGGAATTTATTATTTATACCACAAAGGAACTTTAATCAATAATCCTTATATTGATTTTGATAAATTCAACAGAGAAAGTGCAGAAAGTATAATCAGCAACTTAAATAATTTATCAGAGGAGAATGAGGAGTTAAAAGTGGGAGAACATGATTTAGCATTGGAATTGAATGCATTGGTTGATGAGAATGAATATTTAAAAAATAGGGTTGTTGAACTTGAAGAAAAAGTATATCATAATCTTGCATGGTTTTTAATGTACAATGATTATTTCGGTATAGATTTAGGAGAGGCAATTTGGAATAATGCCGACCTACAAGACCATGACCAAGAAAGAGAATTATTAAATGAATATATTTCAATTGCAAAAGAGAGGTTTAATATATGATTGAAAATGGCATAATTCTTCCAGATTATTTTAAATATAATCCTACTAAGAATACTGTGAAAATTAATATTTATGAATATGAATATGATAAGAGTGAATTTGATTTAAATACGGAATTACCTGAATGTATCAATGAAATTAATAGGTTGTATAATAAATGTAATGATGACCGTATAATGTATGATAGTGATGCGAATACTGAGTTTTATACTCGTGAGGCAATACAGGTTATACCTCAAGAAGAATTAAATATGTTAAATGCAAGATTAGAGTATGTTACTGATGCTGAGGAGAAATTGAAAATAGAACATCAAATTGAAGTGTTAAAAGAAGTTGTAGAAAAAATAGATAGGTTATTATCTTAAAAAAAAGAATAAATGATGAATGGATGGGTTGGTATAAAAAAATGGTTGATAAAATAAGTGTGGATGATATTGTTGGAATTGTGAAAACAGATGAAGTTACTAACTCTGTGGAATTGAAAAAAGAAGCACAATTAAATATTTGTGAAAAAAGATTAATAAGATTAGAAAAAGAGAATGCTGAGTTAAGAGAATTTAAAGAGGATACTATTCGGTTGATTAATTCTCAGATACGATTCAATAATAAGAAGTATCTTGAAACAAGAGACACTTATTTCAGAGATTTTACTATTGATTTGAATAATTTGAAAAGAGAGTTAGGGATTGAGGATTATGAAGTGTACTAGTATGTGCCCATATGCAAAAGTAAATAGCTACACTTACAATAACAGGACAGAAAAAGCAACAACACACATAAGATGTAAAAAAGAAGGTGAAAATGTTACAGGGGATACAGAATGCTTATGTAATTATAATATAGAGGATATTTTAGAATTAGTTAAAACTGCGGGGCGTGTGGGTTATCATGGTTTTTGAGGAATGGAATAATGATACTTGGAAAGTACAATGCATTAATAAGGATGAATACACTTTAAAAACACCAAGTAGTACTTGTGTTTTTAATAAACATGATTTCATTGAATTGTATCGTAATCTTGGTTATGTTGCTGAGTCTTGTTTCGATGGTGATGAGTGGTATATTCATGATAGCTTTATTGTGAATCGTCGTACTGGTGAGCAATTAATTGGTATTGTGGATGAATGTTTTAAATTTAATGAATTAACGGAGAAGATAAAGGAATTGGAAGAATCTTATAAAAAAGAAGTAATTGATAAATTGTATGGTAAGATTGAAGAAGTGAATAATCGTAAAGGTTATCTGCTTACTGGTGCTGAGGTGAAAGCAGTAGTTAATGTTTTAAATGAATTAATAAATGAATTACAAATAGGAGAAAAATGAATTTGGGAGTTATTCCATTACCTTTGATTTTCCTAATATTCATAATAGTCACTGTTTGCATTACTGGATTATATTATAATCAATGGAGTATGTGTATAACTAATATTATTGTTTTAGGATTGTTTGGATTAGCTTCCAGTATGCTCCTATTTGTATAAAAAAAAGAGAAATTGAGGATATAATTTTTATGGATGAATTAATTAGATTATTAGATGAGGAATATTGTAACCTTGTAATTGATAAGGTAATTGATTATTATCAACGATTACAAAAAGATGATGATTACTATACTGTTAAAAGTATCCGAGGTAAGGTTATTGAATTGATGATGCGCCAAGGCTTTGATGAACTAGGATTATCGTTAAGTGATATGTGTAATAGTATTAAGTATGCTGGTGATGCTTTAAAGAAATACTCATACACAGGATAAAAAAAATTATCATGACTTACATGTTTGATGAAAACGGAGAAAAAGTAACATATAACTATACGTCTAATACTTGGGAGTATCCAGATGGTGATGTTAATATTCATGGTAAAAAAACAAAACTATGTCCAAAGTGTAATAAACCAAGTTTAGACATTAACGGTGTAGAGGATGTTGACTTTTGCCTGCAAGGATTAACCACATGTAGTTTTATAGATAATGCATGCTGTGGACATGGTGATGATTCAATAGCTTATATAAGTTTCAAGGATGGTCGAAGATGGATACTTGATCCAGAATGGAATATGAAAATAAAACAATTAGATGATAATATGGAGGGTAAAAGATTCTGTTATGATAGTGAATTAGGTTTTATTGATTATCAGAACTGTGGTGGTGATGTATTATTAAATAATGAAGTGGTAGATTTATTAAACGAGTTGGATGCTGACAGGCAAACTTATTTAACTATGGCTGTTAAGTTGGCTAAGAAGTTAGGTTTCAAGTCATCAGCTGAGTTTCATGATAAGATTAAGGAGGGTTACTTAGACTAAAAGGGGAATTATGGGTAAAAGGTATAAGAAAGGAAATGTTGGGCGCCGACGTAATAAAAAAGGTAAAGTGTATATTAATCGTGAGAAAAAGATTAACAGGTTAATTTATAAGTTTTGGGAGTATGTGTTTATCAGGGAGTATAATGTGAGTAATTATTCGGAGGCTAATCGTTTAAGATTAGATATTAAACAATTATTTGATATTCAAAGTACATATGTTCATAGTCAATCTCGTAAAAGACGTAATATTTATTATGAACAATTAAGTAAGTTTAAGAGTATTTATGTTACTTGGAAAAAGAATACTTTACCAATATATTTGAGTGTAAGGTTTGATTTCCCTGAACACTTAATACCTGAACTTGCATGCTTATATCGAAGTGTGCAAACATATAATGAAACTGTTATTATATTAGGAGGAGGTGCTGTATATTGTTTAGGATTGTTCAAAGATTAGATTTTGATGAAGTAGAGGATGATTATTTGGATATTATTGATTGGACGGTGGGTTATGTTGATGATGAGTATTTTGCACAGGAGTTCTGCAATAAATACTCCTGTTGCAGTTACGAACAAGTACATATTACCCGATATCCATTACAATTAAGAGGTAATTTAATTGAGGATGTTGAGGAGTGTGAAATAAGGCGTATACCTGTTAGGAAATGGGAGGATTAAATAAAGAGTAGATATTATTATGGTTGATGTTGTTAGATGCAGTTTCATAATAACTGGATTAGTAATATTAAATATTGTACCATATATTATAACTGAGAATTATGCAGGGTTCCTATTAAGTTTAGGAGTAATATTCTTTGTTAATGGGGTAGTAATGAAATAAAAAAAACTATTATGGTGGATAAAAAGAATATAAGTAAAGATTTTGAAATAATTCCCATTAAAGTTAGTTGGGCATATATTTATCATAAACTTGATGACGAAGGTAAAAGAAAATTCAGAGAAAAATATAAAACTAAATGGTTTTATTAAAAGATTTAATAAACGAAACAAAAAAGGAACCCAAAAAGAAGAAAAAGAAGAGAAGACCTAAAAAACGTAAAACAAAAGTATTAGAAAATACTCAAACCGGATTTTACGCCGTCTACAAAATGAACTGTCATAGATGCACCAATGGTTATTATTGGAAATACGACGATGGCTTAAATGTTTTTAATAATGTGGATTTCATGAAACTACGATTGAAAGTTAAAGAATCCGGTTTAAAATGGAGTGTTACTAATATTAATTATGCTTTACGAACAAGTAGATTAACGGATTATCCAATAATCTACCTAAAATAAAATAATAAATAATTGAAGGAGGGATTATTATTATGAATAAACCAGTGGATTATGTATTAAAATTCCATAAGGATTTTTATCCAGTAATAAAAAGTGGATATAAGTATTCTACTATACGTGCTGGTAGTAAACCATTACGAGTGGATGATTTATGTTTTGCATATTTCCATGAAATAGGGGAAGTATTAATACTTAGGATAAAAGAGCATTACAGTAAAAGGTTAATTGATTTAACTGATAAAGAAGCAGAAAGTGAAGGATATATGCATCCATGTTTGTTAAGACATGAATTGAAAAATATTTACCCTGAACTTAAAACTAATGATTATGTATACTATTACCGTTTTGAATTAGTAAATAATTATGGTCGGGATTTACTTAAGTGTTTAAATGAATTTGAAAAAAAGATTACAAAAGAATTGGAGGATTAAAAATAAAATGAATGGGGATTATATGCGTGAAGGATACGATTTAATGATGACATACTTAGCAGAGAATCGTATTAAAACAAAACACCGTAACTTCGTAGCTAGACTAAAAAGATTCCACCGTAAGTATGGTGATGATGAATATTTAGATTTTACTGCTGAATCAAGGTACTTAGAATTGGAGAAATATTTCTATACTAATGTAGTTGCTCCGGAGACTAGTGAGGAACGTGCAAGCTTGGAAGTATTGAAAATATTATCTAATGCAAAAATAAAACCAGTAAATAATGAGTGAGGTATCTGGTGATGACTAATTATACAACAACAAGTTTAATAGAATTACTAAAACAATTCCCAGAAGACACTCCTGTTAATAATGAGTTGGCGTTAATGTGGAATTTCCCAGAAGAATTAAAAAAACATTATAATAAGGATATGACTCCTGAAGAGTATAGTGAATATGAATCATTGACTATTGCTAATGCAACTGACCTTTGCATATTCGAAGGTGACTGGAGCAAAGGCACAGTAACAAGTGATTATACAAAATACCAAAAATAATAATGGAGGGTTTAATTAGGATGGCTAGTTTAAGAATGTTATGTGAAAAGTATATTCAAATTGATGATCATGTTAAAGATTTAAGTAAAAAACTAGATGAAGAAACCAACCTCTATGAAAAAAGAGGATTAACTGCTGATTATCTACGAGCATATATGGAACGTGAAGATTTAAAAAGTGGAATTAGAAGACAATTAATAATTGAATTAGTTGAAGGAATAGGTAAATGAAGATTGTTGATTTACAATATATGGATGCGGTTTATTGTCATGAGAATAATGTATCTGCTGAATTGAAACGTTTACATTATCCTCAAAAATATGTTAAGCTATTAAAAGATGATGAAGTCTTTGATTTAGAAATTGATTCTTTGGATGATAAAAATATTTATCTACGAATCAAACCACCTAGTCCTTATTATAAAAGGGGAGAAGTGGTGTGGTTAATTTAGACATAGACTTTAGTAAATGCAGTTATTGTATGGATTGTGTTGAATTATGCAGTGCTCATGCTTTATTATTTAATGCTATAACTGGACAATTCTATTTCAACCCTGACAACTGTACTTACTGTGAAGTTTGCTTGGATGTATGTGGTGTTGAGGCCATAATTTTATCAGATTAAAAATATTTAATCTTTTACTTTTTTTCTTTTTTTTATAATATTCTTAAATTTTATACCAATAAATTTATATAATTTATCATATAAACTATAATTTATCATGTCTACATTTCAAACAATAACAGGAGAATATAAACGACAATTCATAGAAGATATCCTAAATGGAATGGAAGGATTTCTTGATAATAAACAGTTATCTGAGTTGAATAAATCATTATATTATAATACTAATAATTTAACATTCGCAGATAATCCTACTAATCATGATTTAGATTATGAAAAAACAAATAATATTCTAATAAAAGAATTTATAAAATCCAAGAAAACTAAAGGATTATCCAAACAAACACTAAGAGCATATACTGGAGCTATTAATAATTTGAATAAATGGACAATAAAATCATTTTTAGAGTTAAGTAGTGAAGATTTAAAAGATTTCTTCATATTTTACCAAGCACAACATGATTGTAGTAAAGTAACATTAAATAATATTCGTCGTAATTTAAGTTCTTTTTTCAGATTTTTAACTGATGAAGAAAAAATAGTAATAAATCCTATGCTTCGTGTTCCTGCAATTAAAGAACCTAAAAAACTTAGAAAGGCATTTACTTATGATGAAATTGAACGTATGAGATGGGAATTAAATAAACATACTTACTTGAGATATAAGAAAGAAAAACTTAGTATAATTGGTATGAGGAACCAAGCTATTTTTGAATTATTTTTATCATCTGGTATGCGTGTAGGTGAGTTAGTATCATTAAAAATAGATGATGTTAATTTTAATGAATGCAAAGCAATTGTAAATGGTAAAGGAGATAAAGAACGTATTGTTTACTTTAGTGAAAAAGCTAAAAATTATATGCTACAATACTTACAGTTAAGACAAGATAATAATCCACACCTATTCGTTAATAATCAAAAAAATAAAATAGACATCACTGCAGTGGAATCAATGATAAAAAGGTTAGGTCAAAAAACAGATGTTAAAGCTCATCCACATAAATTCCGTAGAACATTCTGCAGCAGTATGATTAAAAAAGGCATGCCAATAGATCAAGTCCAGAAACTTATGGGGCATGATAGTATCGAGACCACCCTACGTTATATAGATTTGGATGATAAGACTATTGAAATGACTCATAAAAAATATACTAATTTCTAAAAAAAAATTTGGGAGTGTTAAATTGTGGATTCAACAAATAATATTGGAAATGTAATTTTAAACGACTTCTACAAAACCAATGATAATAATGAAGTTAATGTTTTAATCAACAATATACTAAGAGACATGCAAAAATTCTTAAACAGCAGACAATTATCTGAATTGAATAAATTATTAAATAAAACTATTAAGAATTACAGTATATCCTCAGAATCGGTTTTTGATGAAGATTACACGGAAGTTAACAAAACATTAATAGAACAATTCAATAAAACTAAACGATTAATCGGTTTAGCAGAAACCACCTTAAAAGTATATAATGATGTTATCGGTTACTTGTTAAAGTTTCATGATAAAAGTTTAGCTGAAATGACAAGTGATGACATACGAGAATGGTTTAATTATTTACTGGAGAATGGAACAACTAAAAGAACTATAGATAATTACCGTCGTTACTTATCCAGTTTTTATAGTTTCTGCAATATTGAAGGTTTAATATTCCGTAATCCAATGAAGAAAATTGAAAAAATCAAACAACCAAAACAAGTGAGACAACCATTCACTTCAGAAGAAATAGCTAGACTAAGAAACAATTGTAATAAACTAAGAGAAAAAGCAATATTCGAATTACTATTAAGCAGTGGAGTAAGAGTATCAGAGTTATCTAATATTAATCGTGATGATTTAGATTTTAATAATAATACTTTTTATGTTATAGGAAAAGGTAATAAAGAAAGAAAATGTTATTTCAATGATTCATCAAAGGTGGCAATATTAAATTACTTAGATTCCAGAACTGATAGGAATCCAGCATTATTTGTAAGTTATCATAAACCATATAAAAGATTAAAAAATGGTGGGATTGAGCATAGTTTGAATGTTATTGCTAAAAGAGCTGATGTGGTTAATGTTCATCCGCATCGTTTCCGTAGAAGTTTCTGTTGTAGTTTATTAAGTAAAAATGTTCCTTTAGAACAAATAAGGATAATGGCAGGGCATGCTAACTTAGCTACAACTAAATTATATGTAGTTGAAAATGATGAAGAAATACAATATAATCATAAAAGGTATGTGAACTAATTATGTATAATAAATATTTAATTGTGGATTTATCCTTATTCGCCTTATTAGTGATAATATTGAAGATATTGGATTATTTTATTAATGATGTAGTATTATTCACAGTATTCGCTGTAATTGTGGCTGTTATAATCATGATTCTTGATTTATTATACTTTAAGAGGTGTTAAATTTTTATGATTGGTGTTAAAGGTACGGAGTATATTCATCTGATTAAATCTACTGGTAATTATCAAGTAAGTAAAAAATTAGATGGACGACAGGTTAGTTTCGGTAACTATAATACTTTAAATGAAGCTAAACGAGCACGTGATTACTTCCAAAAACATGGTTGGAAAACTAGTGAACGATTATGCTACAGTAAATCACGTTATATACAAAAATTACCTAGTGGACGATACCAAGTAAACAGACAATGGAACAATACCAAAGTCAGCTATGGAACCTTTGATACATTAGAGGAAGCTGAATATCAAGTATTATTATGCAAACGATTCAACTGGGATATAAGGTTAAAACTATTTGATTGTATGAAACATATAATTAAAAGGAATGATGGTCGAAAAGCAATCTATCGTATAGGTCGTGAAGAAGATGGTAAAACAGTTTATTATGGTAGTTTCGAGAATCTAATTGATGCTCAATTTGAAAGAGATTTATTAATATTATGTGACTGGGATTACGAAGCAATAAGCAGTATAGATGAAACCAGTAATGGTTTACTCTTTTTAAACGGTAAAACTGCCAGTACATTATACCGGCAGAATCCAAAAGGAGTAAACGATTACTTCTTTTACAAATACATTAAAGAATGGAAACAATAAAAGGATGGTGAGTTAAAAATAATATGACTGGTAATGAAATAAGAAATAAGATATGTATAGAAGATGGTAAGCCTGAGATTGATTTAAGTAACTGGTTGAATGCAGTTACTAATCTTCCAAGTGTTTGGCAACAAATACTAAGTGAAGTATTAACTGATAGATATGGTGTTTTCACTTATAATTATACCGACACTTTAAACCATACGAGAGATGGAGAAATAATATATTCTAAACCATATAGTATTGATTTAAAGATAAGTATAGGGCGAACTATTAATGATATTGATGGTGAAGTATTCACTGAAATATTAGAGTTATCTGAAAATCAAAAAGAAAGAATGACTAAAATACAAAATTTAGTTGAGTTATTCGGAGAATATATTAATACTGGTAGTATTGATTTGGATAAAATTAAAAAAGGATTAGATGAATTATGACTACAGCTATTAAATCAATAAGTGCGGAAGCACAAAGAAGAGCTACTGAAGATATTCTTGATAGAATGGATAAGGTTCTTGATGGTAATCAGATGATGCAATTAAATCGTATATTAAATCAGGAATTTAATAAAGTAACCTTAACTATGAAAAAAGAAGATATTCATTTGGATTGGGAAAATGAAAACATTCACATAGTAAAAGAATATTTCAAAGCAAAAAGTGTTGAAGGATTAAGTAATAAAACATTAGTGGCTTATAAAAGAAGTTATAATTATTTTTTCAGTTATATGCGTAAACATTATTCTTTAATCACCACTGATGATATACGTGAATTTCTGGATTGGTATCAGGGATTAAATGATTGTAGTCATATTACATTAGATAATCTTCGTAAACATTTATCTAGCCTATTTGCTTGGTTACATAAGAATGATTATATTTTCAAAAATCCAATGACTCGTATTAAAAAGATTCGTGGTCAGACAAAAGTTAAAAAAGCTTTCACTGATTATGAATTAGAAAAATTACGTGATAGTATACCTTCAGATGATATACGTCTTAAAGCAGTATTTGAATTACTATTAAGTAGTGGTATAAGGATAGGTGAGTTAGTTGGATTAAATCGTAATGATATGAATTTCAATAATTTAACTTTTAAAGTATTAGGTAAAGGAAATAAAGAAAGAACTTGTTATTTTAATAATAAAGCAAAATTATATCTTCAACAATACTTAATGTCACGTGATGATGATAACCCTGCATTATTTGTTACAAGCCATACACCAAATGATCGTGTGGGTAAGTCAGGTCATGAAAGGATAATGAGGGAATTAGGTGAGAAATGTGGTGTTAAATGCCATCCACATAAGTTCAGAAGAACAATGGCTACTAATGCTATCCGTAGAGGCATGCCTATAGAACAAGTTCAAAAATTACTTGGTCATGAAAGCATAAGCACTACTATGATTTATGTTAATGTTGATCAAGATGCTGTTAAATTAAATCATACTAAATACACAAACTAAAAAAAAAGAATTTTTTGGAGAATTTAATATAAAACCGTTATGAATAACAATCTATTAATGGGTGGGGTTGGATTTGAAATGGGTCAACCAATCTCACAAGAAAATGATGTGCTATTAAATAATAATAGCTTACAGAACCTCATAGATATAATCATCTATGAATGCAAAGCTTTTATGAGTGGGAAAGAATTATTAACCTTAAATGATACCTTATTTGAAGTTTTAAATAACTTCGAAATATTAGTTGATGATGGTGCTAAAAGGAATGATAATTTTGAAGAAGAAAATGAGGAAATATTCCAGAAATATCTTAAAGCTAATATTTTGGAGGGTAAAAGTAAAAGAACCTTAGATATCTACACATTATCTTACAGGCAATTCATGGAATTTGCCTGCAAACCAATAAGTGAAATAACAACACAAGACATATTGGATTGGTTATCCTTTAAACAGAAACATTGTGAAATAAGTAACACTGGTTTAGATAATCATCGTAGGTATTTATCAACTATTTTCAGATGGTTCAATGAAGAAGGATACATTCTAAATAATCCGGTTCTTAAAATAAGCAAACTTAAAGACCGTAAAAAAGTTAAGAAACCATTCACATCTAAAGAAATTGAATTACTACGTGATGAATTCAACAGATATCCTAATACTCGTTTAAGAGACATAGCAATGTTCGAATTATTATTGAGTAGTGGTATTCGTGTTGCAGAATTAGTAGGTTTAAATAGGAATGATATTGATTTTAATAATTGTAGTATGATTGTATTAGGTAAAGGTAACAAACAACGTGAAGCTTATTTTAATATTAGAGCACAAACAGCTTTGGAAGCATATTTAAATTCTAGGACAGATGATAATCCGGCACTATTTGTTGCTTTCAAAAAACCTTATAATCGAATGGGTATAAATGGAATTGAAAGACGTTTCCGTTTAGCTGGACGTAATGTTGGTGTTAAATGTCATCCACATAAATTTAGAAGGACGATGGCAACTAATCTTTTGAATAAAGGAGTTCCTATAGAGCAAGTCAAACAATTATTAGGTCATAGTAACTTAGACACTACGACCATTTATGCTCAAGTTGATGAAGAACAATTAATGTATAATCATAGAAGAATACTAAACTAAAAAAAAATAAAAGTTGGTTTGGATGTTGGAGAATTTTGAAGATAATGAATTACGAAATTTATATCGTAAAAATGGAGTTTATAAAGTCATTAAAAATTTAAATGATGAAACTCATGTTTTTGCTGTATTCTATGATATTGAAAAAGCTATAATTTATCGTGATTTATTTGAAGATAATGAGTGGAATATTAACCTAAAAGGAATCACTGACATTAACAATTCTCCAATAAAACCATTAAAACCAATTATAAACCATGAAAATAAAGAATCTGAGATTATAGATGTTGCACCTGAAAAGGAAATGATTGAAGATGAACCTATAAAAATGGACATACCTGAAGATTATCCTCCTAAAGAAATTGAGGATAAATCCCAAGAACCAGTTTCATCTGAGAACATATCTGAAGAAGAATCAGTAATAACTAATGATGAATCATTTGAAGAGTTTGATGATAAATATATCCACTTTGATAAAACAGGATATAATATAATCAAAAGTATTAATGGTAAAGATGAATGCTTTGGAACATATAATACTTTAGATGAAGCAATAACTGCAAGAGATTATCTTAGAGAACATAACTGGGAGCAAGAGAATAATGAATCAGAACCAGTGAAAGTTCCAGTTAAAGAAAGACCTAAAAGATATGTTTATGAAGTCAAAGGTGTGTATTATATTCGTAAAAAAATAGATGATGAAGTAATTACATTCGGCCATTATGAATCATTAGAAGAAGCTATGACTGCACGTGACTATTTTGAAGAGCATAATTGGGATCCTGAGGACATAAGTAAATTCTATGATGAAAAAACATTCAAGAAAAATAAGAATCCTAACAGATATATTCGTACTACAAAGTATGGTTATCAAATTAGTAAAGATAAGATTACTTGGGGTTCATTCGACACAATAGAAGAAGCTATTGTTGCAAGGGATTTTTTAGAAGAACATGATTTCAGTTTAGAGTATAAGGATAAATATCGTAAGAAAAAACAAGTTAGTGACAATTACTTTGAAAACACAAAATTATTCTAAAAAAAAAGAAAATTAAAATAAAGGGATGGTGAATTTTTAGAGATTATGAGTATTCCTATAAAACATTGTAGTATAAATAAACAAGGCAAATATGAAGTTAGAAAATCTGTTAATGGAGAATTAACTTATTTTGGAGTAGTTGATAATTATTATGATGCGCAAAGATTTGTTGATGCATTAAAAAGTATTAATTGGGATGTTAACTTATTACCTGAGGAATTTAAGAAATATTTACCCTTAAAAAGAGGTCATGAATTAAGATATATTACTCGCCTTAATACTGGTTATCGAGTAACTAAAAATTTAAATGGTAAAACATATTTCTTTGGAATATGGCCTACAGAAGAAGAGGCAAAAGAAGCAATATCAAAATTAATAGAACATGATTGGAGTATAACTTATTTTAAACAATTATATAAACCAATTAAAATGAAAAGAACAAAAAAGAAAAAAATTAAACAGAGAAAAAAGAATCAAAGGAAAAAAGAAGTAAATGGTGTTAAAGTGGGTAGTTTATCTAATCCAATTTATTCTAATGAAAAACCAACAAACACAGGGTCTATTGAATCAACATATAATAAAAAATATGGAGGGAACAATTAAGGTGTTATGAAAGGAATTCCTGGTACTACAAACATTAGCTATCATAAACATGATGATAGATATTCAGTAAGTAAATTCATTGATGGTAAAGTTAAGAGTATGGGTGGTTTTAAAACATTAATAGGTGCATTAATGATACGTGATTGGTGTCAAGCTAATAACTGGCAACCATATCCCAAAAAAAGAAGTGCAGACTGGAAATATATTCAGTATCGTGAAGACCTTGATGTTTATGAAATCATTAAAAATATTAACGGTAAAAACGAATACTTCGGAAGATACCATAACTTTGAAGAAGCTAAAAAATGGAGAGACTACTTCCAAAGTAATGGTTGGAATGTTAATGAAAGATTAGTTGGATCTATTAATAAAAATATTAAATTTCACAATGGAAAATACAGGATTTATAAGAATATTGATTATAAAGAATATTATTTTGGTTCCTTTGATAGTTTAGAAGAAGCTACAAATAGATTATTCATGCTTCGCCGTGAAGGTTGGCGTAACGTATTAAATGATAATACTAGATTACAAGAAACCACTACTAAAAACATTATAAAATTACCTAATGGTAAATATGAAATAGTGAAAACTATAAATGGAATCAAAGAAACTTATGGCGTATTTGATGATTATGAAACAGCAGTAGCTGAAGTTAAATTATTAAGAAAGTGTAATTGGGATTACGATGCGTTATGTGAAGGTATTGATGAAACAAGTGATGGTTTAAAATTTTTAGAGATTAAAAGGCCAGTAACATTTTTTGAAAAATATAATAAAGGTCGTAATGATGCTTATGCTTATAATCGACGGCTTAAAAAAGATTATGATGCAAAGATAAAGAAGATTATGGGATAAAAAAAATTATGGAGTTTGAGGAAGTTAAAAGTAAAACGGATGCTATTTTGGGGGATACTACTGTTAAAATGGTTAGTGTTCCTTTGGAGGATTTGGTTTGGACTATTGTTAATTTTGATGATAGAGCTAATCAAGCTGAGGACAAATTAGCTGGTATGAATCATGAAGCATCTTTGTATAATAAGGAGGATGTTGAGAAATTACATTCTTTGGTGGTTGAAAGGGAGTGTTATCGTGCACGTATTGATGAATTAGCAAGAGTGATTGGTCAGTACACGGATTTTGATACATCAAGGATTTTATGAAACCTTAAAATAATAAAATTAGTTGGAGGTTACTTAATATGGGTAGTAGTGATGAGCATTTATTGAGTCAAATAATATTTTATAGTTTGAAATCTTCGCAATATGTTGCAAGATTTAAGAATTGTTTGAATGATTTTGAAATAGAATATGATACTGATGACAGGTTAGAGAATGTTTTTATTGGTGAGGATACTAGCTATTTTTATAAAGGAATGGTGTGTGTTGAAACACGGAATATAACTAATTGGTTCTGTAGGGTTCATGAAGATTTTATAGATTATTTGGATTTGAAGTTAATCCGTGTGTTACGTGAAGAATCATTAAATGATAATTATTTAAGGTATAAAATAATTTATACTTATAAAGATAATCCTCACTGGGAAGAGTTAGATTATAAAGAAAATACTAAAATAATGGAGTATGTAAATGGTGGATTTAGAAAAGTTTGAAGAGCAAAGAAGACAGGGAAGATTCTAAATATGGTTGAATATTATACTTTTGATATGGCTTCTAATAATCCTGATGTGGCGTATTTAAAGAAATTCTATCATGAGTGGAGTGATTATACTGTAAGTGAACTTGAAAAACAAATGAGGTTAATGATAAAAGATATTCAGTTAAAAAATGGTGTGGATTATATTACTGCAGTAGCATTATTCATTAAACGAGCTCCTTTAGATTTTGAAGTCCAATGTAAACGTGAATGTGAGAATTGTATTTTTTTTAAGGATTATTGTATTTTTACATGTTAGGGAGGATTAGTGTGATGATTGGTTTTGCTAAACGGTTAAATACGTTTTTGGATAATTTTAGTAAAGTTAAATGTCCTGTTTGTGGTGAGGATGTTAGTACAAGGTATCCTTATTATCAAGATGATGGTCGTAGGTTAGTGCATTGTAGTTGTGGTAATGTTATAATATTAGATAAAAAAATGGGGAGTAAATAAATGTCTGAATTTAAATTAAATTAATAAAAAAAATACTGAATGAGGAAAATATATTATGGTGCGTTGTATTGATTGTTATTGGTATCAAGATGAAAAAATAGGGAAAAAACTAGTAAGAAATTGTGTTTATCATTATTATAGTCGTCCTACTTGGATTAATCCGCCTAGTGTAGATGAGTATCCGGGTTGTGATGATGAGCACTGGAATTGTAGATTTTTCAAGAGTAGAAAATCAGCTTTGATTAGTATTACTAATGATGCAATAAAATATCAAGGTGATGAATATTTGGAGTTGGTTAATGATACTGCTCACAGAGTATGTGTGGAAGCAGAGAATAATGGTTTAAAAATAGATAAAGACCAATTAGCCAAGTTAATTTTAAAGTGTATGATAAGGGAGGATTAAAAAAAATGGAGTCTGCAGATGAAAAGGTAGTTTCAGCTATTGTAATTGATTGGTGTTTTATTAAACATAGTCGTGATGATGATTTAAAATTAAGTTTAGATTTACAAATGTTTGATGGAACATTACGAAGTATTGACTTTGATTGGGAGGGTATTGTTTTATTATTTGATTTGTTTTCACAGCATAATCATTATTTTAGTGGTTGGAATATGAATCTTGTTCATGAAAGAATTGAATGTTTAGTGGAGCCTAATTTTAAGGAAACACCGTTAGGTTTGATGAAAACAGCGTATAAGATTAAAGCTATACGGAATAATATTCATCAAGACTGGGTGAATATATAAAAAATATGATTTTTTTTAGTATGAGGTGATTATAATATGGATTCTAAAGAAATATTTAGAGTGTTTGATGAAGAGATTAAAGGAAAAGATGATTGTATTGAATTATATACTACTGTTAAAAGCGAATGGGTGATTAATGGTGTGGAAGAGATAAAAACTTATGATAAGTGTATTGCTCGTATTACTGGTTATGATGCTTTACAGGAATGGGATAATTGTAAGTTGGTTATTATTAAGGATGCTGATGTTTTTAATTATAATTTCAATTATTTTAAGATTCCCAAATATGTGGTTGATTTAGGAATAGTGGATTATTATAAAGTTAAGAGAATAAAAGAATAAATTAATGGTAGTTAAATGCATCTATTTGTTGATTTTTTGAGGTAAATAGTGGGGTAAGTTATGAGATTGGATGTTGATATGCGTGACTGGGATAGTATTTTAGATATACATAATCGTGATGATTTAAGGATTATTTACCAAGGCTATAGTTTGAATCGTGAGGAACTTAATGATTTTTGTGAGCATGTTGAGTTTTTAAAGAATACTGCAAAGGTTAACAGTGAAAGATTGGGTGTGTATTTGAATTTTTTTAAATTGATGAAAGAGTTACTGAATATTTCTGAGTTGGATGATTTGGCGGATAAGGTTAATTTGTTGGATGATAAGTTGCTTGGTTTGACTCGTACGGTTAATCAGCATAAAAGTAGTAGGAAACATTAATAGATAAATGTATTCAAATAATAATAGTTATCATCGATGGTTAAAATCATGGAGAGAGGATATGAATAAACATTATGTGGATAAGAGGAGAGTAATTGTTAGGAGATTTAAATAATGGTTGATAGGTATGTTTATCATGATGGTGTTCAAGAAGCTATTCATATTCGCGGTACTAATTCGGCTATAATTAGTATGGAGAATGCTTGTGGTGAATTGAATAAGCTTTTTAATGTTTTAATGTATCATGAGGATGTTAATATGGAGTTGTTTGGGGTGTTATTGTCTTGGATTGATGAGAATATTAATGATGATAATAGGGTGTTGCTTGAAAAGTTAACTCATGATATGGTTTTGGCTAATGATCGTATTTGTGATGTGCATTATTGGAGGGTTTTACAGGAAGATTAAAATATGAGTTATGATATAATATTTTAATTGTAGAATTATTTTTTTTTTCTCTCGGAATTTTGAAAAAAATTAGTTACTACACTTTTTTCATTGTTTTTTTTTGTGGTGAGGTTTATTTAAAGGATATTGGTGGACTTTTGCCTCACTAAACCTCTATTGTTAATGTAATATTCTTTTTTTTATGGTCTGTATTTATATATGATGTCGACCAATATAATAATAGATGAATACAATTGTATTCAAACTAAAAAGAACCCAAAAAGAAAAAAAATAATAAGGAGACAATATAAATGATGACTAAAAATGAAATAGCAAAAAACATCCGTAGAAACTTGAAAAAAGTATTTGGTAAAACAATGAAATTCAGTGTACGTAGCACATTTGCAGGTAGTACACCAAGCATCACCGTAACCATAAAAGAAGCACACTCTAATTACTTTAAAACATTAAGTGAATATGAAAATGAAATAATGGATTTGAAAATAAATAATCCATCATTATATAATAGTTTAATAAAACAATTTAAGAGTAATCGTGTTAATGCTTTGAGTGATGAAGTAATGGAATGCATTACATATTTAGCTAATGAATTCAACTACGACAACAGTGACCCGTATACTGATTACTATGATGTTGGCTATTATTTAACAATTACTGATGGTTGTAGGAGTATTAAAAAACTCTCAAACTAATCATATTCTTTTTTTTATTGGTGGTGGATTAAATATGATGAAACAGTATATTATAGTATTTCATTTAAGTGAGGATTGTTGGGCGTTGTATGAGTTTAATCCGGTGACTAATAATCCTCGTGGTGAACCAATATTAGTTAATGATGAATCTTTATATGAGTTGGTTGATGAGGCAAGGGAGTATGGTGTTGTTCGCGAAGCTATTGTAGGTAAATGTCAGGACAATATGGTTCCATGCTTTGAATAAAAAAAAGATATGGGGGATTTTTAAATGTGGATTAAATACCCTGATGCTGAGAAATCAACATATGTAAAAGCAACGGAAATTCTTGATATAAACCAAGGATTAAATATAATTGGTAGGCAAGTAAAAACACCCTACTTGACATTGATATTGGTTTGTGAAAATGGTTTGCAAATAACTTGTAAGCCTCATAAAACTGATTATCGTGAATGGTTAAGTATGTTGAAATTAAGTAGGCGAGCAATTAATACTTTACCTTTATAAAAAAAACTATTTTTTTTCTTTTTTAGTTTATTTTTTTATTTTTTATACCATAACCTTTATATAGTAGTAAAACATATATTAATATAGATGAATACATAAGTATACACAAACCAAAGAAGTAAAGAGGAGACAATTAAATGAAATTAAAAATCATAAACTTTGAAAAAGGAACAACCTTCCTTGCAGATGAACATGCAATTGTAAATGATGATGAATTCTGTGAGATTATGGAAACTGCTTCAAGTTTAACTTATGAACTTGAAGGTTTTGGGGAACATAGTGTTTCTCAAAAAGGTGCAAGTAAAGAAGAGTTAATAAAAATGGCTGTTAAAAATGCCATTTTCGATGTGTGGTTTGAAGACCACATGTACGACTCATTTGCAGATGTGGGTTTAACTGCTCCAATAGTGCAAGGTAAACCTGTAGCTGATATTGATGATTTCATCAATAACTGTAATTGGATTTTATCTGATGATGAGTTCAATAGGGTTAAACAGCAATTAATTGATGTTGCTGTAAAAGAAGTTGATATGATAGTGGAAGATGTATAATTATCAAACAAACTACGTGGAGAATACATCCTCCACTACTTTTTTTTATTTATTTTAATTATTATATAAATTTTATCTATTTTTTTTATTGATGATATTGGTGGGTTTTTGTATTATTTTTTTTTATTGATCATATTCTTTTTTTTTCTTTTTAGTTTATTTTTTTTATTTTTTATTCCATAAAGTTTATATATGATAAAAACTAATATTTAATTGTGCAAGCATAATGTCTTGCCCTATTAAAAAAAAATAAAATTAACCCCAAAAAGAAATTAAGAACTAATACAATTATTTTTGAGTGTTTAGTATAACTTGGCTAGTACGGTTGGCTCCAGACCAACTAATACAGGTTCAAATCCTGTAACACTCATCAATCATCTTCATTTTTTTTCAGGAGGGAATAAGATTTTATTTTTTTTTAATAAATTATGGAGGTATAAATAAACAATGACATTCAAAAAAAAATTAAATATAATCCAATTCAATACCAGAAAAGCAGATGAATTGGAAAATGAAGAAAAATACTACTTAACTTATAAAGAACAACCAATTCTAACATTAGACCCTGAAGATTTACCTGCAATAAAAAAACTAGCAGAAACACTAAACGGGATCCTATTAGAAAATACTGTAGAAATTCACATGTTAAATCAAACACTTGAATTCTACACTAAAATCATAGCTGACGCATTAAAAGATAACCTATCCAAAGAAGAAAACAGTGAATTAATGAAATCCATGATGGAGGATATGGAAACAGAATTAACATCATTAATTAATACATTAGAACAATTAAAAGAAAAACAAGAAAAAGAAAAAAATGTAGAGGACGGTGAAGTAGAAAATGACAACAACAACCAAAAATAATAATAGTATTAGTATTCCAGTACAAGATAAAAGTAAAAGACCAGAAATAACATTAATCTATGGAAACCCTGGTAGTGGTAAAACTACTGGTGCATGGAAACACTGCCAAATGCTCGGTTACAACCCAATCTGCATAGATGTTAACAATACCAACCACACACCAATGCCAAACTTAGACATTGATTTTAGTAAAAATCATGTTTACTTATTAAGAGAATTACAAAGATATATTGAATTATTAAGTAAAAGTGAATACGATACAATTGTAATTGAAGATACTGGGAGGTTATTTGATAATAAACTAACACCAGTTAAGGTAAATGAGAAAAATAAGTTTGCTAAATGGGAAGTAAGAGCCACAGCACTAGCACTAATTGTAGACTGTCTCATTAAGTCTAAGATGAATATTATCTTTATAGGTCAATCAGATATGATTATCAAAGACCATCCTAATAAAGATGACAACGAGACTTATAGTAGACCAGTAGTGGAAATAAATAGTATAGTGAACTGGGCTTATTATACTTACAAACCGGATGAAATCACATATAAATGGACATGTACAAAGTACAGAGAAAAACCCGGAGTACTATACAAATAAAATTACTATATTATTTTATATTTTTTTTAGGAGGCTTATATAATGGTTGAAATGATAAGTGAAACTCATTCAGATTATATTTTCTTAAACAAGGAATCTAATAGTAAATTCAGATTCATTAAAAATGATAAATCAAATAACTTCAGCTTAATGTTTTATTCAACAAGATACCAAGAAAATAAATCATTAGGTACTGTAAGTAAAGATAGAGTTGATGATGCATTGAAAAGAGCAGAAATACAAAGAGTTATTGAAGTTATCTATGAATTAAGTAATGATGAAGAAGTATTTATACAGAAATGTAAATCTATTTTTGGAAAACGATTACGCACAGAATCATTTGATGAAAAACTGACTATGGATGAAAAACAGAAACTAACACAATACTTAGCAGAACTAAGGGAGGGTATAATAAATGGTTAATTTTATTAATGAAATTGAATTTGAAAAGTTGCATGATAAGGAATTAACAAGTGATCATGAACCATGGAAACTAAGAAATAACTTACATGTTCATAAAATCATTAACAAGTTATTTGATGAGAATAAACTATTACGATTAATATGCTTCAATGAATATCAACACTTGGAAGGTGTGGGTAAACCATTAATGGATTTAGAAATAAGTAAACTACCAGAGAAATACCCTGACCTTGACCATAATTATAGTGTATTACTTAACCATACTATAGGTAAATTCCAGTATCATTATTTAATTAATGGAATATTTAACTTCCCATATGTAACATTTGATAGGGCTGTAACAATATTAAGTGAATTAGGTGACTTATGGGAAGGATATATTATTAATCCGTACTTAATGAGATATAATAATGCTGTGGGAATGTATTATCAATTAAACATAACCCATATTAATGATTATATTAATGATATTAACGGTTATGTTAAAAAACACACTGGTTATGATTTATTCTACAAAGCAACACATGACACTATCGAGGAGATTGTGGAAGAATATCCAGTATTAACTAAAAAGAATTTTGTAAAACTTCATACTCATAAAGAACCATTTAGCGAATATTCTAATCATCATATTGGTTGGAATAAATTACTACAATTCTGGGGAGAAAACAATGATGTGAAATGCAAAGAATTAGATAATTACTTTGAATATTATATGGAGAATATGGGTTATACTATTTGGGGTGTTGACTGGAATTTAAAAACAATAGATAGTGCACGGAAATTCATACTATACAATCCAGTGAATAATGATAAGTTAGGACCATTTAATCATATGGAATTAGATTTAAGTTTTAACTGTATTTACACTGGTGGAATGAATGAATTAACATTAACTGATGAACAAGTTAATGATTTAAGAAATGGAGGTTATGATTTCCAATTCATAAAAGAATGATATTCAATTTAGGTTTAGTTTTTATTTTTGCCGATGATCCAATATAATATCCTATTAAGAAAAATTTAGAACTTCTAGATGCTGGGTATTGGTGAGGCAAAATCAACTCGAAAACAAAAGAAAAAATAGAACAAATTTTTTTTTGTGATGTCATTTGAACCGTAAGGGAAAAAAATAATGTATGTGGGGGAAAACTTTTTAATACCCCACTTATTTTTTTCCCTTTTACCTCCGAAAAAAAACATACTAACTAATTATAAATGATAAGAATTGAAATCAACACAAGACAAGAAGAAAAAAGACTAGAATTATTAAAAGAAGCTAGTATTAAAATCAACGAATTCATCGATGAATTAACTACTCCGCCACAACCATTATATGGTTGGGGATTAGGTCGATGGAGTTATCTTAAAAAATTATGAAGAATATTAGTGTTTCAGCTTCCGGTAAATTTTACATAAGAAAATATGTGGATGGGAAAGAATATAATTTCGGCAGTTATGATTCTTTAGAGGAAGCTATTGATTATCGGGATTATTTTGAATCTAAAGGTTGGAGTAATTGTTTAAATGAAAGGTTAAATTATTCAACTTCAAAGTTTATTCAAAAAATTGGTGATAAATATAAAGTTGAAAAATGTTTTGGTAATCATGAATCTAATAATCGTAAAAGATACAGTTATGGGACTTTTGATACACTAGGAGAAGCTATCCTGCATAGAGATAAATGTATAAAAAATAATTGGGATGAATCATTAAGACCAGATAATCATTTGAAATATATTCAACAGAAACGAGGAAAATATTGGATAATTAAAGATGAAGTGATTTATGGTATGTTTGATAATGTTGATGATGCAATACTTGAAAGAGATTTATTAATCCAAACTGATTTTGATTGGGATGCATTATGTGAAGGTATTGATGAAACTATTAATGGTGAAATAGGTTATTTACAGGGTAAAACTCTTAAAACAACTTTCCAAAAACATAATCATCGTAATGATGTGGTTATGTGGAATAATAGTAAACGATATAAACCTAGAGTTAATTGCTATTGGTAACAAAAGGGGGGACATAAAAAATAATATGATTGAATCTAAGTTTAAAAAATATTTATCAAGTAATGATTTGAATTTACTAGACACTTTTCAAAGTGAAAGAGGTTTAAATCAAAAGACAATGTATGGATATTATAGTGCTATGGGTTTATATGTCAAGTATTGTAATATGCATTTGCAGGAATTGTTAAACGAAGCAGACAATGAAGAAGAAGCAGGTGTGCAGTGGAAAAAAAGTAAATTAAAACAAAAATTATTAGGTTTCCGTTCCTATTTATTAGAGAATTATCTTTATGGTACTGTTAAAGTACATTTTGGTAGAATAAAAACTTTTTACAATCACTTTGAAATTGATATGGGATACATTCCAAAAATAAATACTAAATCTGTACGTAAAAATGAACCTATACGATTTGATGATTTGCTAACTAAAGAAGAATTACAAGCTATTATAATGGAAGCAGACCCATTGATAAAAGCAGTTGTATTATTTGGTGCAAGTAGTGGCTGTGCAAGACAGGAAATATTAAACATTACCTTAGAAGATTTCATCGAAGCAACAAAAGATTATCATAATGGTGGCACAATACAAGAAGTATTAGTCACATTGCTTGCAAGAGATGATGTTGTACCTACTTTTAAAATTCGCAGACAAAAAACAAATAAATATTACTATACATTCTGCAGCCCCGAAGCTGTACGAAGTATTTGTAATTATCTTATTATTTCACAAAGGAAATTCAAGGGTTACAATGAACATAAGCTATTCAAAACAAATAGAGACCAGTTAAATTATGGATTTAAACAGTTAAATGATAAATTAAACTTAGGTGAAGTTAACGGTTATAGAAGATTAAGAAGTCATATGTTAAGAAAATTTAATGCAAGTTACTTATACGATGATGGAATGAGCATGGAAGATATAGATGCAATACAAGGTCGTAGTAAAGATGCAACTCACAATGCTTATTTCAAAGACAATCCAATTAAACTAAAAGAGAAATATATTCAACATTTAAGTGCGGTGACAATAGTATGACAACTTTTGAAAAAAAATTCAAGGAAATAAGTAGTTCATATGATCCTCAAAAAGCATGGGAGGAATGGTTGGATTATGTGATAGATATTAACCTATTCACAACAGTAAATCAGAACTTAGATTTTAATGGTCGTGAAAAGGATTATTATGAATTATTCCTATTGTATTTACGATTAATGCATCGTGAAGTGAGAGAAGATGTAAGACACTCGGGTGTAGTTGGTTGGAGTGATTATCTTGGAGTGTTTTATGAAAATAATATTAAAACAGGATATAAAGCTTCTGCACGAGGACAATATTTCACACCACCACATATAGCAGAAGTAATGGCTGAACTAACTATGGAAAATAATAATTATAAGAATACTTTTCTAATGGACAGTTGCTGTGGAAGTGGAAGATTCCTCCTAGCAGGCCATAACAAAGAACCTTTAGTTATAGGATTCGGAATTGACTTAGATGAAACAAGTGTTAAAATGACAACAATTAATTTAATGTTTCATGGAGCAAGAGGAACCGTAATACATGGAAACAGTATATCTGGTGAATTCTTTAAAGGATATAAAGTAAATCAATATCTTGGTTTTGGTTTACCTGTTCCCCATGTGGAATTATTAAATTCTTATGAGGATGGTTTCCAATACCTTGGAGTAGAAAATAATAATGATAAGAATATTGTTGAGCCATTGAAAGAGGAATTAATAACTGGGAAAGGGAGTTATCAGTCAACATTAATATAAAATGAGTAAGGAGGGTTTGTAAATAGGATATTATGGGTGTTAGTAGGTTGCCGGAAGGTGTTGTTGAAATTTTTAATAAAGATTTTGTTAAGAGTAAAAGATGTTTACCAGAGGATATTGGTGAATTGTTAAGCCTGTTTCATAAAACTGTTTTTAACAATTCATCTGATGTATGGTTTGGTTATACAGAAGATACAGTTGTGGTTCGTGGTTTTAATAAACTTTTTTGGACAAAAGAAATCCATGAATCATTTTGTGAAGAGTTTAATTTAATTTTATACGCACATGATATTGTTGATTCTTATTCTCCAGCAGGTTATGAATGCGAATCCAATTGGATTTACATACCAAGACCAGCAAATGAGAAGTATGCTGAAATGTTGAGTATTAATATAAATGAGGTAGTATAAATGAGTGAGGATAAAGAGGTTAGTTTTGACAGGTTCTTATTGTTTCATCCGCAGGACAGGTTGACTTATATAAGGAAGTTGACTATGTCGTATGGTTATTATACTGCATTAGCGGTGGTGGATAGTAATAATCGTGTTACGGATATTGGGGTAAGTAATAGTTTTCAGATTGTTAGTTTTAAGGATTTATCAGAGGATGACAGGGATATTTTGGGTGTGGAAAGGTGTAGTCGTTTAGAGCCTGAGGATTTGCTTTCAGTATATCGTATTAACAAGGCATTAAAATTAACTTATCATTACCGATTATGGAATCCTTGTCGAAATATGCGATATACTACACCTGAGGAGACTTATGAATTAAAAAATTTAATGAAATACACATTAAGTAATGAAAATTTAATGTTTACTGAAGAAAATAATCATGAATATAATACTGCATACAGTGACTATGTTGAATTAGACTTAGAGAATATTGACTTATCTAGTACTTTGGAGGATATTAGTTTACCTAATTTCAATACTGTCGGTGCAACAGGACAAACACGACTAATATAAAAATAAATGAGTTAGGAGTATCTCTAATGAATGAAAATCCTGAAATTTATCATCCAGTAACTGATTTTATTAAACTTGACGAACCTATAAATTATCAATCTATAGAAGCTGGTTTGCATGGGAAAATTCCAATTAAAGATGTTCTAGTTGAAATAAAAGAAAAACCTGATGACCCGTATACGTTATGTGTTGATGTATCATTACCATTATTTGTTCCATCAATTGATGAAACTACTGGTGAGTTATGGTATCATTGTACTAAAGCAGATTTAGCATATACTATTCGTGATGATGGTTATTATTTCAGTACTGATGATGAAGACATATATAATTTTTTATCTGAGTTTAAAGAGGAGATAATTAATGCAATCGAAGAAAACAGAGAAAAAGAAGAAGTATCCTTATAGTGTTTGTAAACGGTTAAGTAAGTATGGTGAACGTTACTGTTTAAGATATCATATACGTGAACAAGAGTATCATTTAACCGGACCTGGTATACCAATGTTGAAAGCTGTATTTAGTAAGGATGAGCGTGACAAAGCTGTGGCGGAATGGGAAAGACTAGAATATGGGAGATAACAGTTCTTATGAGTAAAAGGTTTAGTTTATATTATAATGGCAGGACATTAGATAAAGATAATGATAAATGGTTAGACCCACATGAAGTAGTGGCTTTAGCAGATGAGTTGAATGATGAAATTATAATGTTAAAAGAAAAATTAGATAATGTCCTTGAGGATAATATGGAATTAATCAAAGAAAATGATAAGTTAAGATGTGAGATTAACATGTTAAGAATTAAAAGTGCTCGTGATGAAGTGTATATTAAAAGATTAACTTGTAAAACTGATTGGAGAACCTGATATGAGTGAGCGTTTTACTTTTGATAGTATTACTACTAATGTTGTGGATAATTTAACTGGTAAAAAGACTAATGATTTCATTACTTTGATGGTTTGGTTGAATCAGATTTGGAGTCAAACAAAGCGTTTTGAAAAATACTCCAGTGAACATTTGGAAAGAGTAAATGAACTTGAAGATACTATTATTAAGTTAAAGGAGGAGAATAGGATGTTAAGGGATAATTGGTTTGAAGCAGAAAAAAGCTACCTTTATGATGTTGCTGATATCTCAGATTTACCCTATTTGGATGATGAATTAAAAGAATTGAGAGAAGAAATCTACGGAAAAGAAGAGGAGGAATAAATATGCATAGTCAATGTTTAGTAATACATCCACGTGGTATGGAGTTAGCTGATTTATTATACTATTTTCAGGAAGTGGATAAAACACAAGAAGAAAAAATAAGTGACGACAGATGTAACTTCTACTTAACAATACCTGAAGAAAAAATACCTACTTTACTGGATAATATAAGGGATGATTTGGAAAAGGATGGGGATGAGTATTTAGAAGTTTTAAATTATCGTTCATTTCATACATATGATGAAACACGAGAAGAATATGGTTCTAGTGCTCGCATTTGTCTAGAATTATATAAGTATAAAATTGATTGTTTAAAAGAATATGTTGTGGTTAAGGATTTACCTTGTGATGACCCGAGGCAAATACAATTCATAAAAACTCATGCTTATAGTGCTACTGAGGAAATAAGTGAGGTGTATATTAAAGGAAGAGGTTACGGTACTTTCAGGAATCCGTATGAATTATGGGATTATTATACAGTAATTAATGAGCATAGATTCCCTAAGCATACTATGTTTTTAGTTGATGTGGAGGGGTTTAAAAGTAATCGTATGGGTTTGGATGAATTAGATGTACCTGCTACTGTAGGTAATATTAATGAATTAACATGTGTATGGGAGCATATTATCTTTTGTAAAGACAAATCGGATGAAAGTGTTTTGTTCACTACTGATGAGATAAGTTTTAAATATCCATGGAATAAGCATTGCTTAGTAAATGACTTAGAACAGGTATTAAAGAATATCCAAAAAGAATTCAAGGGTAATGATGAGTATATTGTTAAAGCATTAGACTTCCACATCTAAAATAATAAGGAAATTATGAAACCAGTTATACTATGTGCATGGAGTGGTGTTCCTACATATGATGATATTCAGAGATTAACTGAGGGTGAGGTTTATCCAAAGTTAACACGTGAAGAGATTGTAGAACAAATAAAAAAAACACGTTATGTATATGATGATGAACTTGCCTTTGAAAACTATTTACTAAGGAAATGGAGTGAAAAATAGAATGGAGTTGGAAAGAGGTATTATTATTCATGTAGATTACAAATATGATAAGTATTATGGTGATAGAATGTTTTTAGAACTCATAATACGATTATACAGTTGGGGTCAATGTATGATGATTTTTAAAAGTGAGAAAAAAATTAAAGAATTATTAAAACAATTCTACTATAAAAATCAGGATGAAATGTGCATAAGTAGTTTACTCCATGAAGAAGTGTATATGTTACCTGATCCTAAAGTATTTACTAATGTTCCACATGCAATAGCACATTATCCTCCACGTGAAGATAATGAGTATAGATGGATTTACAATGATAACAAAAAAGATTAAATGTGATTAAAGGAGGTGTATTAGATAGGATGAATACTGGTTGTACATATTATTTCCTTGATGATTTTAATAATATTTGTAAGCAGGAGAATGGTGTTCAAAAAGAGTTCTCAGAAGTTTTAGATTTACAGGATTTAATTGATGATGCTAATAAACTTGTAAATGAAAACAGTGAGTTAAAAGAATTATTAAAACAAATACTGGAGAGTATTGATGGGAAACTAGTGAAAGCACCTTTAATGGATTGTGATTGTAGTAAGTGTGTTGCGGATAGATTATTAAATGAATTAAAAGAGGATATTATTAAAAAAAAATTAAAAAATGAGGTAAATAAGAGTATGGGTTTAGATATAATGAGTAGTGATGATGAAAAAAATTTCCATATAGGATATATTAGTTTTAGTACTATGCGTAGTTTGTTTATATTACATTATAGTACAGAATGTTATAATGATTATAATAATGTACTAAGGGGAATAATGCATCCTACTTCTGAAACAGAACGATTATATAATAAAATATTCACAGTAGTTGGGGATTTAAGTATACTAATCGACCATAGTGATTGTGATGGTCGTTTAACAAGTAGTGAATGCAAACAGTTAAGACCATGCTTGTTTGTTGATGAAGAAAAAATCCATAATGAATCCACTGTTGAAAATAATGAATACTATAATCATATAATCAGTAAAATGTATGAATTTATTGAGTTAGTGGATTATAGTATAGATTATGATGTGGATTTAATATTCGGATAAAAAAGTAGTTATGCTAATTGTTCCTGAAGAACACGGGGTTAAAGTATATCTCACAGGTTCAAGTGATGTTTACTTCCTACCATATACTGTGGATATTCCTCATGTTTTAAATAAATTAACCTTTAAATCTAGAATGTTAAAGAATACTCCACCGTATTTTGTTCATTGTGATGGTACTATTCATTATACGCATAGTTTTAAATGGGAGTATTAGCAGAAATTTGGTCATTACGAAATATAATTTATAAAAAAAAGATATTTGGAGGGATTATTAATTGGTATGTTTAAGTCATCAAGTAAAGAGTTAGAAGAATTGAAAAAGGAGAATGAAGTATTAAAAAAGGATAATACTAATTTAAAAGAGGTTAATAGGAGGTTGACTTTAGCTGTTTATGGTGTGGAGCCTTCAAGTGATATAACTGATTTCATCAAGGAGTATGCTGATTTAGATTTACTTGAACGGTATGAACGTTTGCGGTTGGAGAATGGGCGTTTGAAAGATGAATTAGTGAAGAGTTCTGAGGATTATTTGTATAGTCGTAATAATGATGATGGTGGTTTGGTGAGGTTTCATGTTGTTTCTCAGGAGGAGTATAATCTGATTCAGGAGTATTATAGGTTGATGGATGATATTCATGCTTTTAGGAGATTGTTTGGTTTAGAGAATAAATGGAGTCAGCCTATGGGATGATTTATTTTTTATCTTTTTTTCTTTTTAGTTTATTTTTTTTATTTTTTATACCGTTAAGTTTATATATGATTGTTTTTATATTGACATATAAGAGAATTTTAAAAAAAAATTTTATTGTATTTTAATATAACCCAAAAAGAAAAAAAGGAGATGACATCATATGAGTATTTTAAAAAGTATTAAAAAAGCATTCACCAGAAACAAAGAAGAACCAATCACCGAAGAACCAACACCCGAAACTAATTACAAGGAAGAATATAATAATCTAGAATCACGTTATGAAAAAGAAATCCTTGAACTAAAAAAACAATACAATACATTAAAAAAAGAAAACAAGGATTTAAAAAAAGAAAATAATAAAATATTAGATTCTATTGATGAAAAAATAGAAAATAAATTAAAAGAAAAAAAAGAAGAAGAAAACGAGGTGGATAAAAAAAATAATATTGTTATTGATTCTTATATTGATGATGGTATTTATGATCCTTTACCTGAGGAGTATAAAACACCGAACCTTGTTAATTTTAATAAAACTGGTTTTGCATGGGTGTCACAAGTAAAAAATCAGAATAATTATTTTTATAATCGTCAAAGGAATGGTAAGCAAGTAGCATTCAGAGCTAATAATATTTATAAATTATACTTGAAAGTGGTTAAGAATGGTCATCCATGGGGAATATTAGATTATAACAAAGCTAGTAAATTAATAGATATTCCGGAGAGTGTATTATCAAAAAATAATATTAAATCTAATAATAAGAGTGATGATAATGATGAAGATAATCTTATTGTTTTTAATAAATATTGGAAACAATTAATAAATAAACATTACCGTAGAAGATTCAAATACTTGTATCTTGAAAATGGAGTATTGTTTAATAAAAGTGTTGAGGCTTACCTGCAATTAAATCAAATAAAATATATAAAAAATAACTTAACCAAATTTGAAAATAGAAAATATTCACTTAAAGATATATTCAATGAACTAGATAATGCTCCAGATAACTATAACACAAATACATTCGCACAATGGATATATAATATAGTCATCGGTTCATTAGACAATTACATAACAAAAAAAGAAGAAGATACTGAAGTATTGTCAAAAACAGAATACTTAGATAAAATATTCACAAAATCCTACCGTGTACCATTAAAAAATAAAAACTACACATTACTAACGAACAATGAAATGAAAGTATACGCAGGAAGTGGGAAAAAATTAAACATAAAAGTGGATACTGTAGAACACTTACAGGATAACTTCGATAATTACTGTAGGAATGATTATGATTTCAATGATATCTACAATGAAATAAAAGATGACCTATTAAAAGTTAATCCTAATTTCATAATGAAACGTGACGGTATCAAACTCAAAATACTAACATGGAACATATTCCAAGGTTATTTTAACGATAAAAAAGAAGAAGAAATGAAAAATAATAATGTAAGTACTTTTAAACCAGATAAAAATTATTATAGGACAATGGGTATAGGGCGTATTAACCAAAAAAAGTTTACTTACCCATTTATTTTAAAAGGAAACGAAGCAGTAGCAGATTATAAAGGAATTGATTTATACTTTGTAATGGATGATATTATAAGTTTAAAAAATAAACTCCTAACATTCAAAAGTAAAAATTATACTGTAACCGAAATTAAAGAAGCATTAAATTCTAAAATAGATTACTCATCAAGTGATTTTCAAAAATTAATTTATAATTTTTATACAAACCCCTCATTATTCGATGATTTAATAGAGGAGTATAATGATTATCTTATTTATTTAGATGATACTCATGTTTATAGTACTGATGGTGAAGTATTAATTATTGATGATACTAATACTGGTTTGACTTTAGCTAAATGCAACATGCTTATAAATGATTATATTAATGCCGATAATAAGCAGATTTGCTTACATAATATTATTCGATTAAATGAAGATTTAAATCCTAAATATATTTGTCTTATTTTCAGAATGTACAATGAAAATATGTTTATGAAATTATTAAAGCAGGATAAGCCTCAGGTTGTTATGATTAATAATCCTCAGAAGCGTAGGGAGAATAAATTATACTAAAAAAAGGATAAAAAAAATAATGTTTAGTGTAGAACATTTGTGTCCAGATAAAATTCTTGAGGAACGATTAAATATAGTAAATCAATTAATCGTAGAAACTGAAGAAAGATTAAAAAATTATCCTGAAGTCCTGTATCCTCGTGAACATTGGATATTAAAAATGAGATTACATTCTTATGAATTAGACGCATGTAAGTTAAAAGAGGCTTTATTTGAGGAAACAGTTGGGATTGAAATTATATGAGTAATAATGATGTGGAATATTTTAAAAGAGTAGTTAAAGTGAATAATCAATTCACCAGTTATTCTCGTTTAGATAATACTGTATTATATGAGGATGGTAATGCTACTGAATGGGAATGCAAGGATGAAGAAACAGCTGAAGATTTACTTCAACATTTAAGGAAGAGGGAACGTTTGGAACTTAATTTTTCTACTTTAGCTAGTGTTCTCTGTTCAAGGGATTTGACTGATGATGACTATAAAGAATGTAAAAAGTTCATTTATACATTGGAGGAATGAATTAAAATGATGTTTAAGGATCCAGAATCAGGTATAAGTTATGGAATAAATTATGAAGCTTGTAGGAGTGAAAGTCAAAGAAAAGCAGTTGAAAGTTTTGTTAAAGGTTTACATGAATCACTTAACAAAGATTTTAATCTTCATAATCCGCAGTATATGGAAGATACTTATAAAAACAAACCAGTAAAAGACCCATTAACTGGGGAGTTTATTCCAGAGGCAAGTTTTGAGGAAATGTGTGAATTAGTAGAAAATTATAAGGAATTTAAAGAATTCCTAGATGAAATGATAAAATTAGATAATGAATTAAAATATAATTGTAAGTGTTTAACTTATAAGACAGCTATTAAGAAGCATCGTCATTTGTTTAGTATTCGTAAGAATTTCGAACATTATCGTATCTACAAGTATAGGGATATTGGGAATATGGTTGATGTGGCTGAGTTTCAAGTGGGTAGGGAAAAATAATCCCCAATATGATGGGGGATTATTCTTACTCCTAAAATTTTCATATAACACATTTTTGTTTAAAACACTATTTTTTTTTTTTACTTTTATCATCCCCGTGTATAAAAAAATAATAAACTGATAACTAATCTCTACAAACCAGTTTTTTTTATTAAATTGGGGATGTTTTTTGTATTTGTGTTTTTTAGCATATATATTTTTTTTGGCAGGGTCTTGTTTTTTGGGTTAAGTTTAAATCATATTTTAACACATAATTTATACTATCAATTAAATACTTTTTTCATATAATAAATAAGATTAAGGGGAGAAAATCCATGTTAAAAATCAACAACCAAAAACCCAACAAAAGAATGATAATATGGATAACCCTACACATCCTAATCATAATAGATATAATCCTAATAACAATCGTAATGCTACTACCCTTACCAGAAACCATACAAACAAACATTGAAATATTCGACTTCATAATATGTATAATACTACTAATCGAATGGAGCATAACATTCTACCTATCCACACCCAAAAAAGTATTCCTAAAACAAAAAGAAAACTGGATAGACCTAATAGCATCAATACCATTCGATGTACTCCTACCAATAGTACTACCTCAAGCAGGACTATTAAGATACCTAAGATTACTAAAACTATTAAGAGTCATTGCCTTGTTTAACAGATTCTTCAACAGTTTCGAAAAATTCATAAAAACCAGTAACCTAGACAAAATACTGGGAGGAGTATTCTTCACAGTATTAATATTCACTGTATTATTATATATTTGGGGTCCAACATATGATTTATTCGATGATTTTTATTTTGTCATAGTTACTTTAACTACAGTGGGTTATGGTGATGTAACACCAGTAACATTTAATGAAAAAATCATCTCATTAGTATTGATTGTTATTGGTATTTTTATCTTCAGTACAATTACTGCAGGTATTAGTTCTTATTTAACTGAACGTTTAATAAGTAAAGATGAGATTGATGTTGAGGAGAAGTTAGATTTAATCATTGATGAGTTAAAAAGTGTTCGTGAGGAGAATAAAAGGTTAAGTGAGGAGTTGGAGAAATTAAAAAAAATGAAAGATAATTCATTATGATTAGTTCACATTTGCTCTCTTGCACAAATCGTATACATGATTAATCATAATATATTTTAGTATGAATATTTTAAAATACGACCGGTGGATTTTCACAACAATCCACAAACAATTACATGAAAATTATAACAGGAATATACCAACACGGACACTAAGATATATTATTGGGCAGATGGTTATTGATGGTTACCTTAAGGAATCCGCATTAATTGAAATTGAAGAATCCAATAATAAAAATAGTTCCTTGTTAAAGGAGGTTACTGATAAACTTGCAGAGTATATGATGAGTAATGATTATCAATCATATTCTACTAATATTCGTATTAGTCAAGGAACTAAGGATAGGTTACTTGATTTGAAGATTAATCCTAATGAATCATATGAGGATGTAATCATAAGATTACTATCCTAAAAAAGAATATGATTATTCATCAATACCTTCATCCTCCATGAAAACGGCTCCACAGAATGGACAACTTATTTCTTTCTTGTTTCTAATATTACTCACTTCTTTTTTACTTTCCTCTTCATCATTTAATGGGTCTTCTAATGCTTCACCATTTTTACCGAATGGACTTAAATCTATTTCTTTTGATAGTTCTTTTATTTCGTTTTTACTCCAACCGGTTAGGCTCAGGTCTAAGCCTTCTGTACTAAGGTCATTTAGTAACATCTCTAATTTCTCGGAATCCCATTCACCTTGTACTTTGTTTAGTGTTATGTTTAAGCTTTTTTCATGGTTTAAATCTTTAACAACTAAGTCCTCATTAATGAATAACCAACCTATGTCCCCACGTTTTATTAATGTTAATGTTTCATAATCTTTATCACCTGCGAGATATTGGTTCATTAATACATCGAATCTTTGGTGTCCTCCGATTATACGGTTGTTGTTTATGTTGATTATGATTGGATCCACTAGACCGTATTCACTTATACTATCATTTAGTTTTTGATAATCTTCAGCACTTATTTTTCTTGGATTGTACCTTGCTGGTACTATGTCGGTTATTTTTATTGTACTAGTTTCTATTGTTTCACTTGTCATTTATAGTTTTTCTCCTTATTTTCTTTTTTTTCTTTTTTTATAATGTATTTTAAGCCTAAGTAAGTATTGTTTTCATCATGGATTTGTACTGGTGTTAATTTGAATGGTGTGCCTTCGCATAGGTAGGTTAATCTGTTGATTTGTTTACTGGTTAGGTTGGGTAATTGTATTGTTCCGTCTTCGTGTATTTGGTAGTTGATTCCTAGTTCTTCTTGTATTACTTTGATTATTTCTCGTTTTTGCTTTGCTTCTTCGCGTTTTTGGTATTGTTTTTCCCAGTAGTCTGGGTCGCTGTAGTAGTCTACGTGGTAGGTGTTGGATTGTAGTATGACTGTTCCACAGGTTTCACTGTAGTGTAGGTCGTGGTGGTGGTCGTATAGTTTAGTGCATTCCGTTTGTGTGCAGTCTTTGCATTTTTTTACTCGGATATTACTTTGTTGGTAATTTATTGTTGGGTTTATTGTTCCATTCATCATTAGTATAATTTTGCCTCTTCTCTCTCATTATTGACTCTCACCATTCAAAAATTAAGGGTTAAGTTTATATACTTGTATACACGAGTATCACACTTTTCCTTGTATCTGTAGGTTATGTGGGGTAAATTAATCTTGTATCCTATAATATTATGGTAATTGGTTTGTGAAATAAGGTTAATTTTAATGTTTTTTTATAGATTAATGTCCATAATGGTTTGTTTTACTATATTGTTCATGTACGTGTGACTTACGTAGGTAATATTATTCGATTTATTTATTACTTATATATGTAACTTGTGGAGATTCCATTTTAACGTGAAAGGCGTGTTAAAGTGAGTAATGAAGGGGAACACAAATGTATACAGGTGTTTTATCCTTCAAAAGAAAAAATATGAAAAAAAAGTAACTGAAGAAAAAAAAATATTAAAATTTTTTTTTGGAGTTTTTTTTTTATTCAATTTCCAACATCCAAAACACAAATATTTTATTAAAATAGTGGAGGATTTGGAGAATGAGGAGGCAAATAATAAATAGTCCTCTCAATTAAAATCCTCCACTATAAAAACAAAATATGATGTTTTTAGCTGGATTTGAATAAAAATAAATGAATAAAAAAAAGTATTTTGATTATATTTTTCTCTTCAAAAAATAAAAAACTAAAAAATGGAATTTGGAGTGATTTTGAATAAAAAAAAAGTTATGAAATACATTATAATACGGAAAAACAAAGTCTACTATCTTAAAAATATGACTACTGGTGAATTATGGAATCCCGTAATCGTGGAAGATTTAAGAATAGTACGTGACATTATGAATAAAAGTGTTGATTGTGAGGATATCGAAGCATATCGCTTAAGGGAACAAGCAATACGTGACATCCTCGATTATTAAAAAAAAATATTAAGAAAGTTGTTATGGATTTTGAGAAAATAAAAATCACTGATATTACACCAGCCAATTATAATCCGCGTGTAATGACAAGTGATGAAAAAACAAAACTAACTAATAGTATAAAAGAATTCGGTCTAGTAGATCCAATAATAATAAACCTAAACAATAATACAATTATTGGAGGACATCAAAGATACGATGTACTATTAGACCAATACATGATTGATAATAATCTTTATGCAGAACTAAACCTAATAAGATTAGGTGATATCGGATGGGTGTTCATAGACGAAGACTTAATACTCGATGATACAAGTAAGGAAAAAGCATTAAACCTAGCATTAAACCGTATCAATGGTGAATGGGATTTAACTAAATTAGGTGAAGTATTCAAAGACTTAAAAGAAATAGATTTCGATTTAGATTTAACAGGTTTCAACAGTTACGATGAAGAATTAGAATACATCGGTTTAATGGATAAAATAGAATTCACAACTGATGAAAAAACTAAAACCACAAATAATTCATCCAATAATACCGTTGAAACTATTGATGAAAACGAAAATAATGACGAATACTTGGAAACTGAAGAAAACATAAGTGAATCCGAAAAAGTACCTGGCTACTACCATATAACATTAATCTTCGACACAGAAGACGAAATGGTAACCGAATACGACAACCTAATAAGTCAGGGGTACAATTGCAGGATGAGTAATTCATGAAAATATACTTAGCTGCATCAGAAACACAAGCATTCATAAACTACACACTACAACATCCAACACTACAAGCATACAATCACTTATTCAGCTATTATTATACAAGGCAGAAAACAAAATTGAAACAATACTTGGAGATACAACCACGAATCGATAATATATTAATTGATAGTGGAGCACATACTTTCCACACAGCACAAAACGCTAACTTCGAAGAATACACAATACAATACAGTGAATTCATACGAAAATATGACCAGCCCAATGTGCAAGGATACTTCGAAATGGACATAGACAACCGAATCGGATACAAAAACGTCCTACGATTAAGACGAATACTCGAAGAAACAACAGATAAAATCATACCAGTATGGCACAAAAACAGAGGATACAAAAACTACCAAAAAATGTGCCGAAACTATGATTACGTATCAATATCCTGCCTACCAATAGAAGGAATACCAGACAAAGACCTGATTAAGTTTGCAAAAGAAGCACATGATAATGACTGCATGATACATGGACTAGGAGGAACACGAAAATACATCCTCGAAAATGTACCATTCGACAGCGTAGACAGTGCAAGCTGGATGTTCAGCGTAGTATACGGAAGATTCCAAGGCAAAAAAATAACAAGAGAAAGCCTAACAGGAGAAGAAAGACTAATCCTAAGCTTCCTCGACTGGAGAAAAAAACAAGAACACTACAAAAAATACTGGAGGAAAAAACAAAAATGATAGAATTTGAGAATTTTAGAAATTATTTTAGATTAGATTTTAATCAGAAAAAGATTTTAATGATAACCTTATTTGCAGTAGCCGGAGTATTATCTGATTTACTTGCAACAAAGGTTTGTACATGGGGTAATTTTACAATAGAAGCTGGATGTGTCTTATTTGTCGCCGTGTATATTGCGGCGGATGTTATAACCGAATGTTTTGGTTTTGAAACTATGATTAAAACAGCATTATTAGGTATGGGTATGAAAGTGTTCATGGTTATTGTAGGTACAGTAGCAATACTTTTACCATATGATCCTGTAACATTTGGTGTAGCTCAGGCTAGTCTTGAATATGTTTTTGGTTTCGTACCAAGGATTGTCATTGCAAGTTTGATAGGATATATTTGCGGACAATGGGTAAATGCAAAAACTATGGTATTAATTAAAAAATTAACAAATAGTAAGTATTTATTTATCAGGACAATTGGTTCTACTATATTCGGTGAAGCTATTGATACTATATTATTTATTTCCATAGCTTTTGTTGGTACTATGCCAACACTAAATTTAATGGGTTTTATACTTACTCAGTATGTAATGAAAGTTCTTATTGAGACATTCCTACAACCAATTACTTATCGTGCGGTTAAATGGACAAAATCGAATGAAATGGATATGAGTTTATCTTAAAACTTATATCCTTTTATTTTTTTATTTTTCAACGTATTCTTTTATATATTTGATTAATATTTCTGTTATTGTTTTGTCCTCGCTTAATGCTTTCATTTGGAATTCTTTTTTTAATCCTTTGTCAATGTTAATTGCTAATTTTGTTTTTGTCATAATGCCTCACACTATTTTTTAGTTTTATAATTTTTATTTTGTTAGTTCATATATTTATATGTTTATTTTATATTATGGTAATATTTATATATTGTAATAGTATAATATTATATTATCTATATAGTAAATAGGAGGTCGAAATGACTTGTGGAATATATAAAATAACAAATAAAATCAATGGTAAAGCATACATAGGAGCATCAAAAAATATTAACAGAAGATGGAACGAACACTTACGTGAAAATGGAACTCGTGTGAGTAAAATAATTCATGAAATCGGTAAAAATAATTTTACTTTCACTATCCTTAAGGAATGCTCTTTTGAAGAATTATATGTGGAAGAAATTAAATTCATAGAAAAATATGATACTCTGGAACCTAATGGTTATAATCTAACAAAAGGTGGAGAACACCACCATAATACTACAGGGTATTATAGGGTTTGTAAATGTAATTCACCTAATCTAAGTCAAGGATTTTCATGGGCATACGTTTATATCGATAATAATAAATATCGGCGAATAAATAGTGTTGATTTAGATATTTTGAAAGAGAATGTAATAAATAAAGGTTTGGAATGGAAAATAATTGATAAAGAAAAAGCAGAATTATCGGATAGAGTAAATAAAAAAAATAAAGATATTAATCATACTCGTGACAATAAAACTGGTTATTATAGAGTTAGTAAGAATATTGATGAAAATATGGATCAAGGTTACAGTTGGAAATATCAATATATTGAAAATGGTGAGAAAAAAGCTATTTCAAGAACAAATTTCCTTGAACTCGAAAAAATAGTTAAATCTAAAAATTTACCTTGGATGATAATTGATGAAGAAAATGCAAAAGAAACATTAAATCAAATTATTGAAGATAATAAAATGTATAATAATGGGAATCCTAATTTCACAGGTTTCTATAGAGTTTATACCAAAAAAGAAAAAGAAGTTACTCAAGGTTTTATTTTTAAATATGACTTCCGTGAAGATGACGGGCACAGGAGAATTATATCTAATGTTGATTTAAATAACTTAAAAGAAAAAGTTAAATCTGAAGGTTTGCCATGGTATATTGTTGATAAAGATAAGGCAGAGGAAACTGTTGAGTTGAATAGACGGTATGAGAAGTTTCATGGTCCTTATTCTAGTACTGGTTTTCTCCGTGTTAGTAAGGAGTATGGTAATTCCTTTAAGAAAGGTTATAGGTGGTGTTATCAGTATCGTGATGAAGTTAGTAAGAAGAATAGGAAAGTGTCTAGTGTTGATTTGATGAAGCTTAAGGAGAAAGTTATTAATCAGGGTTTGGATTGGTTGGTTACTGATGATGATTTGGCTAAGAAAACTTTAGATGAGGAGTATGGTGTGGATTTTGAGAGTAATGTGCAGTCGACTTTAATCTAAACTATTTTTTTCTTTTTTTGTTAATATTTTTAATTTTTATACCATAAAATATTTATATTATTATTAAATAATATTTTAATTGAGTATTGGATGAGGTGTAAAAAAATAAAAAATGATTTTTAGTGAAATGTTATGTAATACTATAAAGGTATCTCCCGAGGAAGGGGAATTAGAAGGAGATTGTTGTATATGTAAAAAACATACTACAAATGGATTTAAAAAGAAATTTAGTGGTAATTTCACATGTGCTGAATACATAAGCTATGGTGAAGTAATTTGTCCAGAGTGTAATTATCTTGTGAAAAATAGTAATGAATATAGGCGCACTATGTTTCTATTAACTGAAGATGAATTAATAAAATTCAAAAAGAAAAATGCAAAGGACATTGTTTATAATTTACCTGATAAACCTTTTTATATTTATCTTACTAAAACATGGCAAAAAATTGGTTGGATAAGAATGAATGAAGTATACAATGAAAACAATAAAAATGAGATTAATTTCTTAATAGATTATGATATTGTTAGAGTTAAATTAGACACATTATATACTATGATGGATTTTATTAAACAGTTAAGAAATTTAAAAATACCTAAGAATGTATTTGAAACTGGTGATTTGGAAATGCATCATTATCGTGAAATTGTTAAAAAGTTTGGTAGAAATAAAGCTAGAGATTTTTTAGAGTATATTAAATGTAATGTCGATAATCCGGTATGGGATTTGGCATTGTATTTGGAGGATTAAAAAAAAATAATATGAAAAAGGAGTTGAAAAAAGTTGATGTTGGTGGATGATAAAATTGAGGATGATTTAGAGGAGAAATTAGCTATTATTCTTGCTAGAATTTATTTACAGATACCTTGGAGTAAGATTAGTGTTAAGTCAGCACATAAATTCTTCATTGATCGTATACGTGCAAGTGCTAATGCTAAGAATTTTAAGGAATTTTTAGATATTTTAACTAGAAAAGTTAGTGTAACTTTTGTTAAATTAGATTCAGAGGATATTTGTTTATTAGAGGAGTATAATGAGTTTACTATGGGTTTAATTCGTAAAGAATCATTATATGTTACTAATTATGCTCTAGAAAAGGTTGATGAATTAAAAAAAATATAAAAAATTAAGGATGGTGAAAAAATAATGTTAACTGAAGTATATAAAGGTAATTTAACAGCATTATCACCAATACATCATGGTGATAGTAGTGATTATGGTACAACAAAATTGATTTTAAGTTTACCTACTGTAATTGTTAATCCAGTCACTAATGAAAAGGAAGTTGATAATATTCCTACTATTCATGGTAATGCTATAAGAGGTTATTTGCGTAGGTTAATCATGGATGATTATTTAACTCAATTAGATTATGATTTAAACAGTAAAAAAATATATCATTTTTTATTCACTGGGGGTTTACTGGAAGCATTGGATAATAAAGATAAGGGGGCTATTAATTTATCTTTGAAAAAAGAGTTAAGGGAAATGATACCTCCTATAAGTTTATTAGGTTCTGCTATTGGTAACCAGATGATTCAAGGTAAATTAAAAGTGGGGATGGGTAATATAGTTTGCAGTGAAACTAAACATTATATATCTGATTATGATGATATTGATTTTTCAGCATATAATTTGAAATCTATTGATTTTGGAACAAGACTTGATGATTTGAAAGAATATTCTGGTGATGAAGAGCAGAATCATCAGATGAAATATGAATTTGAAACATTAATTCGTGGTACTAAGTTTACTCATGAGTTTGTACTTGAGAATTGTAATAGTATTGAACAAGCTTGTTTTGTTAGAATGTTCAGATTATGGCAAGAAAGACCTTATATTGGGGCTAAGTCTGCAACAGGTTATGGTAAAGTTGAATTAGATTATCCTAGTATTAATGGATTGTCTGATGATGTTTATTTGGATTATTTACATGATAATCAATCATCTATTATTGAGTTTTTAGATGGATTGGTGAAAATATGGAAATAGATAATAGTATATTCAATGAAAAAATCAATGAATATACAACTGGATGTAACTATACTCCATTAAAAATAGTATTTAATATAACATCCCCATTATATTTAACAAGTCCATGGTTGCATTTTGATAGTATAATCTCATACTTATGTTTTCGTGATGCATTAAATGATTTATTTTATATCTTACCAACAGATGAACTAATTGATATATCACAACTAGACCTACCCTTGAAAAAAACAAATGATGTATACCATGCAAGCATTGGAATCTATAGTAACATATACACTCTCAAAACAGATAAAGTATACAAAAGATTCACAGATAAAGAAACATATCATTTAACAAAAAAACAACAAAAAGGAAGAATAAAAATAAACCAAGGGCACTTCAAAGACTTCATAATACTATTACCAACAGTTATAACAGATAAAATAACATTCTACTGCAACGGTGATAAAAAAGAATTAAAACGATTATTATCACACTTACATCATATAGGTAAAAAATCCAGTATAGGAGGTGGAAAAATACACTCCATAACTATAACTGAAACCAAAGAAGATTACAGCTTCTTCAAAGACAATCAAATAATGAGAACCATACCTGCAACAATGAAACTACCAATAGTTGAAGGTATGACCTTTCAACAAGCATCATATAAACCACCATACTGGAATAAAAAAAATAAAGTAATGTGTTATGTTCCACCCAATCAAATAAAACAAAGCTTAGGGGTTAAAAATGCCTAAAATTTATTCTAATATTGATGTATTAACCTCTGCAAAAAAAAGAATGCAAATAGCATTTCAAGAATTCGATGACATCTACTTCAGCTTCAGTGGAGGAAAAGACAGTACAGTAATGCTACATTTAGCAAAAATGATGGCAGAAAAAACTGGTAAAAAATTCAATGTACTATTCATAGATTTAGAGGCACAATACGCTGAAACAATAAGACATGTTGAATATATGAGGCAGCACTTAGAAAATGTCATTGATGAATTTTACTGGTGCTGTCTACCACTAAGTTTAAGAAACGCAGTAAGTGTATTGCAACCTAAATGGACTTGTTGGGATTTAAATGAACAAGATAAATGGGTTCGCGAATATCCTAAAGATTGTTTAACTGAAGATAATAATCCATTCCCTTTTTTCCATAAAAATATGGAATTCGAAGAATTCACCCCATTATTCGCTGAATGGTTTAACAAAGAACATAAGGGGGATATAAGTGGTGCAGGAATAGGAATAAGAAGTGATGAAAGTCTAAATCGTTTCAGAACAATAGTATCCACTACTAAAGAAACATATGAAAATTATAATTGGACAACACGAGTCAAATTTAATAACAAAACCTTAAACACTTATAATTTTTATCCAATATACGATTGGAGAACAGAGGATATCTGGGGAGCCATTAGCAAATATGATTGGGAGTATAATAAAGTCTATGAATGGTTATATAAAAATGGTGTAAGCATACATCAACAAAGATTATGCCAACCATATGGTGATGATCAACGACAAAGTCTTGACCAGTTCAGAGAATTAGAACCTGAAACATGGGAAAGAGTATTAAATCGTGTTGAAGGAGTAAACTTCGGAAACATATATGCACGTACAAGCTTATTAGGAAATATAAAATCTGAAAAACCACCACACATGAGTTGGCAACAATACAGTGTATTCTTATTAGAAAGTTTAGGACTATACGCACCGGAACTTGAAATACATTATTATAATAAAATCCGTAAATTCTTGTTATGGTGGGAAAAAGAAATAGGATTAAAACCCTCACAGATACCCGACACCAAATGGGAAATGGAAGGCAGAAAGAGAACTCCCTATTGGGAGCGTGTGGCAAGAGCTATTGAAAGAAATGATTTCTGGATGAACCGTTTAAGCTTCAGTCAAACAAAAAGTGATGTTCGATTATTAAATGAAATGCGTGAGAAATATAATACAAATTTAATTAAACCTGAAAATACAACTGATGGTAAATTAAAGAAATTTGCGGAGGAAATAAAATGATTTTAAATATTAAATGTTATCCTGGGGAGTTATCTGAAAGTGAATTTTATAGTCATGTAGGTAAATATTTTGCTGAACGGAAATATCGTAAGGAAATGCCATATCTTATAAATGATACAGATTATAAATGGGTGTTATATTTTAAGAATAATGGTGAGTTAGTTGCTTTTTATCATTATAAATTTGAAGAAGATACTGTTGAATTAGGTGGGTTATATGTTGTTGAAGAATATAGATGTCAAGGTTTAGCTAAAAGGATAATGAACGGACAAATGAGTTTCTTTGATAATTATACTATGACAACAACTAGCAATAATCCAATAATATTGAAGTTAAGGAAAAAATTAGGTTTTGTTGAAAGGAGTAAAAGGGGAAGTTACTTTGTACTTGAAAAAAAAGTAGGTGAATAAATTGATTGATGAGTTAATAAATGAATTAACAATAGCTATTAATGATATTGATGATGTGGATGAAAAAATTAAAATTATTAATAAACTAAATCAAGCAGTTAATGAAGTAAATCCATTAAAAGAACCTATTTGTAATGTGCAATATGTTAAAGGGGAAAATGTTCATGCTAATGAATATAATCCAAATCATGTTGCAACACCTGAAATGGAATTATTATATAATAGTATAAAGTTAGATGGTTATACTCAACCCATTGTTGCTTACAAGATAAATGATAGTGAATATGAGATTGTTGATGGGTTTCATCGTAACCGTGTTGGAAAAGAACATGAAGATATTACAATGAGATTACATGGTTATTTGCCTTTAACAGTTATTGATAAACCTTTAGATGAACGTATGGGTTCAACTATAAGACATAATCGTGCAAGAGGAAGTCATCAGATACGTAGTATGAGTGAAATTGTATTGGATTTATCTAAAAGTGGTTGGAGTGATGAAGAAATAAGTACTAAATTAGGTATGGACATGGATGAAGTTTTAAGGTTAAAACAGATTACTGGTTTAAAAGAAGCATTTCAAAATCATACTTTTAGCAAGTCATGGGTTGAATTTGAGGCTAAATTAAATGAACAAATACACTAAAAAAGGATTCTTATTACATTCGCGGAGAAAAGAGTATAAATTAAAAGTTAAAAAATCATTAGGTATTATTGAAACAGCTTTAGATAATTATAATTGTTATGTTAGTTTTAGTGGTGGTAAAGATAGTACTGTTTTAACTCATTTATGTTTAAGTTTGAATAAGAGTGTTCCTGTTTGGCATTGGGATTATGGTGATGATTTAATGCCACGACCTATTGAATCAGAGGTTATAAGTAATCTTGAAAGTTTAGGTGCAATTAATGTTGTTGTAGATAAACGGCATGGTGATGGTGAGGATACAAGTAGTGGTTATGAACAATTTTTTGGACGAATTAATGAGAATAAGAAGTGTTACGGTTGGAATATGGGTTTGATTGGTGTTCGCAGAGAAGAGTCTAATCGTAGAAAACATAAGTATAAAAATTATTTTCAAGATGGGGATTGTTATCCTTTGTTAGATTGGTCTAGTGATGATGTTTGGGCTTATATTGTTAGTAATGATTTGCCTTATCCGGTTGTTTATGATTATTATAGTGAAGTATTAGGTTGGGATAAGAGTAGGTTTGTTACTTTTTTTGATCCTGAGTTTGATTCTTTGAATATATGGGATGGTTTGTTTGTTGAGTTTTATCGTTAGTTTATTTTTTTAAATTAATAAACCATAAAGTATATATATTAGTAAGACAAATATAGGTATGACGGAAACATATTTTGGTTTCCAGAAAAAAATGATTCGAGATGATTTAAATGTGTGAATTTGAAGAATTTGATATATATTTCAAAATAACAAGCAATAAAAATCCTAACATGTATGTTGAAGGTTACGTGACCATTAACGATGAAGAAGCTACTGATGTAGATTGGTACTACTGGAAGGGTAGTGGCTATGAATCACAAAGAGTAATTTTGCATGATGAAGTTCAAATAAATGGCGCTACATTCGAACAAGAAAATGAAATATGGGAATTTGAAAGTGATTTAGTAGATGATGATGAATGGATTACAAATATAATCCTACAATCAAACGATGATGAAAACAGAACATATGTGAGAGAAAATCTCACACTCCTCATCAACGAGGGGGCAAAAATGGAATGTGAAATCAAAGAACTCCCATGCAGAGAAGACTACCTTGTTGAAGTAATCCCAAAATGGAATGGAAAAACAATCAATGATTTTGCAGAATACATGAACGAATTTGGTGAAAAATTTGACCCTTGGGATGTTGATGATGACAGTTCCTATGTTGAAAAAGGACACATCTACTTTGAAATTAGTAAAGATTACTGGGATGTAGATTTTAGAGACGAGATAATAGATGATGTTAATGAGGAAGCAAGGAGAATATTTGCACGCATACTCACATACAGATTAGGTATCTATGCAAAGTATGGTGATGTAATGGAACAAGCCCTTGATGGAGATTATGATGAAAACTGGTTGCAAAAACTTGCATTTGTAACCGATGACAATTTAGATGAGTTTTTAAGAGACCAAGGACTAATCGATGAAGAGTTAGAATAAAACTCTTCCAAATATATTTTTTATGGGGGATTTTAATATGTTTTGGAAAAATAAATATCAACCAACCATTATTGGTTGTGAGTTAAGTGATGAGGAACTTCAACAGTTCCTCAATGAAATTGGCGTAGGATTTCAAATTATTGATAATCCTACAAGATGGGCAGCATATGCACAATATCATGCACGTGAAAATGGGTTTGACATAATCAGAGCCACTTCGTTTGCATACATGTGTTCTCTTTTCTTTGGAGGTATGGGAATCTCTGCAGGAACTGAGATGTACATCAAGGAGGAGCAGATAAAATACGCAATCATCGATGCTTTGAACAATATCAAGAGCATCAAAGATATGTCTGAAGAAAAGAAAGTCAAGATGACTTTTGAGTTCATTTTTAACTTATATTCAGTTGACATTTCACAATATGAATATGCAACTGAAAGATTAAGTTTAAGGATTACTCCTTCGGAGATGAAGAAATTCCAATCCCTTGAAGGTAAAACCAACAAGGATAAATTTAAATCCTTGTTAAATATGATATAATAGTGTAACATATTACTTTGTTACACTCGAATCATTTTAGAGTTGGTCTTTCCCATGATTAGACCAACTCATATTTTATACTTTTTTTGATTAATATGATTCTCTGTAAATATTGTGATAAATGTGAAAAACTTGTCTACAAACGTGTTTTAAAATCTGGAAGGGAAATAAGATTTATTTACTGCAAAGGCAATAGAAACATTATTAACTTATATAAATGGAATATAGATACTTATAGAAAAAGACCTGAAATATATACAAGTTGTAGAATTGACGGTTATCAAAGACAAATAACTTATTTTTTCCACAGAGGAAAAAATGAAGTAATATCTCCTGTAGATGGGAATCTTCTTAATTTTAGTTTAGATAATCTTGAACGATTAACAAAAGGACAGTTAATGCAAAAGTATACAAGGGGTGCAAGTAAATTTCCCGGTGTTAATGTTAAAAATATTAAAACAAAAGATGGGGATTATGTTAAATGGAAAGCAAGTCTTAGAAAGAATGGGAAGTTAATCTATTTAGGTATTTTTGATGATGAATATCAGGCAGCACATGCTTATTATCAATATTGTATTAAATATGAGATTCCTATTAGAAAAGATGAAATATATAATGAATATAAGGAAGAATTTTTTAAAAGAGATTTAAATAGGAAATTAAGTCATAGGCAAAAGTTAAGATTTGAAGATGAAACTTTTAAAGAGTTAATGATTAGAAATAAAGTGGAAAATAAGAATACTGAAAATCAGTATATTTATTCTTTAAGTAAATTCACAGCTTTTGTAGGTAAACCATTAAAAGTTATATTACAAGAAGCAAAAGATGATTATGATAATAAAGTATTCCCTGATGATGGGACGGTTTATAAATATTTAACAACTTTTCAAATGAGTTTAATTGAAGAAGGATTATCGGGAACTACTCGTTCAGCAATACTTGCAAAAGTGAAAAATTTTTATAAATCTTTTTTCATTCCAGTTAATCCCCGTATTGCACGTGAAAAAGAACATCGTTTAAAAAAATCCTTAGAAGATATTATAACTATTCAAGATGTTGAAAAATTATTTTATGAAGCAGATATTAGTTTTAAACCAATCTTATTATGTTTGTTTAGTTCAGGATTAAGAATTAATGATTTATTGAAACTGGATTGTATAGATTTTGTTAAATCAATGAAATATTTCAGTGATGAAACTGAAATTAATAAACTTTTAGATGATCTTTATCCTAAAATTTATGATGATTCTCTTGTTGCTGTTGTTCATAATATTGCTATGAAAACTAAAAAGTCTCATTATACTTTTTTCAATCCTCAAGCTGTTCGCTGGATTGTTTTATATTTATTAAATCGTGATGATGAATTAACTAATAATTCTCCATTGTTTATTAATAAGCGTAATAGTAGATTGAGATATGTTACTGTTGAAAGACAATTAATACAGATTCGGGAAAAGTTGGGTTATACTTATGCGTATAATTCACGTGTTAATAAAATTCATTTTCATGGTTTTCGTGATGCTTTTGCAACAATAATGGCTCCTCATATGGATTATTTCCGTTTAGAAAATTTAATGGGTCATGAACATGTTTTAGGACATGGAAATTATGTTGTTCAAAATCCTATTGAAGATTTAAAATTATATCAAAAATTAATGCATTTATTAATGTTTAAGGAATCAGTATTATGAGTTTTGTGTATCCTGTTTTTACTGTTGTTTTTTATATTTTATTTGTTTGTAGTTTATTATATGAGTTATACCTTGTCTTTTATTCTTAATAATTATTTTTAAGGGTATACCTTATCTTATAATTTATTTTTAAGACTCGTGGTGTCTTGTTTTTTATGGTCTGCTTTTATATGTGATGTGGAATAGATAATATATATATGAGGGGGTATGAAAACTTATAATTAGTATACCTCCAAGAAATATTCAAAAAGAAAAATTAATAGAGGAGCGTGTTTAAGAAAATGTTTTTTTATAAAGTATGTGATGGTATGGGAATTGAGAGTAGTTTATTGTCTTCAAATAAAAAGTGGAGTGAAGATGAATTAAATAAATTAATTAAAGAGGTTACTTTTTATGAGGAGGATGGTGAGGAGTTTTATCGTTTGTGGGATGAAATTGTTGATTTATTAATTGCGGATTATAATTTTAGTAAAGTGGAGTGTGAGTTTGAGGTGTGGTGTGAAGAGTAAAAAGTAATGGTGCATGCTGATTTTTTTTTATAATTTTATTTTTTCTTTTTTTATTCTCTTTTTTTTAATCAGGCTTTGAATACTATCTTATAATTTATTTTAAAGACTCATGGGGTCTTTTTTTATGCTCTACATTTATATATGATGTGGGATATAATATATAAATAGTGAAAGGTGATTAATTATGAAAACTAATAACTTAAATCAAATTGTGGATGTAACTGGTAATGAAGAACATGGATTTAATATGTATGTGGATGGTGTGTTAATGTGGAATTGTGAAACACGTCAAGATGTTTTTGATCAGGTGGTGCATGCTTGTGATTGTGGTTTTTTTAGTAGTGTGGATGATGTTGTAGTGAATTTTTAAAAAATTTTATTTTTTTTTTATTTTTATTTTTATGCTTTTTTTTTAATCTGAATATCTAGGATACTTTAAACCATTATTAAAGATATTAATGGGCTTGTTTTTGTGAACACATTTATATATGATGTGGAATAGATAATATAAACAGAGAAAGGTGATTAATTATGAAAACAGATATTAATGAATTCTTAAATGAACAAATTGAAATGGTTGAAGAACTTTGCGGTGAATTAACCACTATTGAAAAAGAAAACTTAAAAAATGACTTCTTTAGGAAATTTGAAAACATTGCATCTGAACTGCACGTTGATGTGGATTTAATCTTAGATGATTTTGATTTGATGATTCCGATTTATGAGTCTGATTTTGATATGGAGGTTGCTGTTGAGGTTATTGGTGTGAATTAAGAAAATATTCACACTATTATTTTTTTTTATTGGGTGGTTCTTAGTATGTTTGAGTCTGAATTAGAATTAGTTGAGGATTTAATTAAAGGATACGGTGAAAGTATCTCATTAGGTGATTTACGAGATGATTTACTTGAACATGAAAAATATTATACTACTGTGGATGTGGAACCTGAAGTAATTAATATTTATCATGTGAGTACTGGGTATCAGATTGTTAATGAAAACCGTGTACTCGGCGTGGCAGATAATTTTTATGATGTTTGTAGTATTATACGTTCATGGTGCAATCGTAATGGTATAAGTTTACGAGATATAGTAATTGACGGCGACTGCATATAATTTAAACATTTTATAATCCTTATTTTTTTTAGTATATGTATATTTTTCATGGGAATATGCAATCCCTTTAAATATTAAAGCTAATTTCAATATTGTCACTAGTATTGTTTCAATTATAATAACTCCAACAGTTACACTCATTGACAACTGGGTTTATATAACTGATTTAAATAATCAAAAAATATATTTTATAGAAATTACTGGAGTTGAATCTGATGGTTCAACCATGTTACTTAATAGAGCCACTACTTATGGGGCTGATAGGTCAATGTATATGTCTACATTTGTTTCTGCAATAGTTCTAGTTAAATATCAGTCAAAAGATGGAATAACCTTATTTAATGAAATTCTTGAAAAATAAATAATATTCATGGGAACATACAAACCATTTAAATATTCATGTAAATTATGATATCAATTTATTAAGATGTATAGATTTAAATATCATAGATTGTATTATTATGAAATTCACTGGTAATGAATTCATTAGTTATAATACAAACCCATTTACGTATACTGGAATAATAACTATTGATTGGGGGGATAACACAATAGAAACATATGCTGGTGGAGCATTAACTCACACCTATGCTTCAAATGATAATTATACTATAATAATAACTGGAAATATTAGTGCGATAAATAACGCAACCAGATATTCAGATAGTACCCTCACAGCAGGTGTTTTTAGAGTAAATGGATTAAACTATGTGAGCCTACCATCAAGTATTATAAGTATAGGTGACCTTAGTTTTTACAATAATACTGATTTAACAGAAATTTATCTATCCAAAAACATCATGACTTTAGGTGGTAATTTGTTTAGGGGTTGTACTAATCTGTCTGAGATTATATTCCCACCAAATGTTACAGAAATACCAAAGTATTGTTGTTATAACTGTAGTAATTTAATTAGTGTTGTGTTGCCACCTAACTTAATTACTTTTACAGACTATAACTGTTTTTCTAATTGTGATCTCCATAGCCTAGATGTTCCTAAAACAGTTACAAACATTAAGTATTCCTATTTTAATAATAATAGTAATTTAACAAATGTTATTTTAAATTGGGATACTTCTGAAACAATATTAACCTTAGGTGATTCTAACTGGAACAATAACGTCTGTTCTACAACTATATTTAGCATACCTCCAAATACCACCATGTTATATTATAAGAAGGGATATTCTTTAAGCCAATTAATTGAAAGAGAAGTTTAGTTTTTGAAACATCATTTTTTTTATGATGATGCTTCAACTAACTTACTAGCAGGGTATCCTTTTGCAGTGTATAAATCAGCAGTATTCGGTGGAATAGTAAAAGAGCCAATACTATTACTATTATATGCCCATCGATCAGAGTATTGCAGGATAGTTGATGAATCAGTCCAATTAAGAATTACATTAGCGTAATTACCCATTAATGCTTTTTCACCAATACTTATGACAGTATTAGGAATATTTATACTAGTTACATTTGCACATCCCATGAGAGCATATGTTCCTATACTGGTTATTGCAGGGAAACTAACAGTATTTATAGTACATGCAAGCTGGGTATTGTATGAATCATAGAATAATGCATTATTTGTACTACAAGATTTTATACTTTTAATATTCCCGATTATTTCTATGGTATAATTATCACTAGTATTATATGTATGACTTATTGAATTGTCCTCATATGTATCTGTATTTCCATCACTCCAATCAATTATAACAACACCAGAGTGCCTTATTTTATTGTTTAATATTAATTTATTTCCTGTGAATTCTATTATGAAACTGATAATATTAACGGATAAATTACTACTAACAAAATCATAGTATTTTGCGTGAATATATAAAGTAGACGTATGTTCCCATGAATAAGATACGTTGCATGTACCATTACTATCTGTGGTTGCTGTTCCGATGATATTATTGTCGTCGTCGATGAAGTCTATGTTTTTACCGGTGATTGGGTTGTCGTTTTCATCGGTGAGTGTTGCTGTGAATGTTACTAGTTCGTTAACGTTGGCTGTGTTTTTATCACTGGTTAATGTGAGGTTTATTGGGTTTACGGTTAAGTTAACTGTGTTGCTGGTACAGGTTTGGTAGTCGTCGGTTCCTTCGAATACTGCAGTTAATACTTGACTTCCACTGGTGGTTGGTATGTGGTTGTAAGTGTATGCTCCGTTACTATCTGTGTATATGGTTGTTATTAGTTGGTTGCCGTTGTAGATTTTTACTGGTGCATTTTTCAAGTAACCTTCCAAGTCAATATTAGCTACTGTTTCATCATCTTTATCAGCTTCTAATACTCCACTTAGGGTGCATGTGTCTCCTACGTAGCATGTATTTTGTGTGCTTGTTAGGTTTATATGTGTGTATACGTCTATTCCTCCGACACTTGCTTCAATATCTAATACTTTGTTTATTAATGTTGTTAGTCCTTCATTTGCTGATGCTGTTACTCCTTTGGTTTCTAAGTTAGTTGTTAATAATTGTCCGGCAGTGTAAATGTTTTGTGCATGACTGTTATTATTGATGTTTAATGTTATTGTGTTACTTCTATGTTGTGTTTCGTTTTGTTCTTCTGTTTGTATTAGTAGGTTTATTGTTCCGGTGGTTTGTGGGTAGTATTTGTATATTAGTATGCCGTTTGTGATGTTATCGGTTAGGTCTTCTATTAGTGTTAATGTTTCATTAGTTATACTGTATAGTTTGTATTCTGTGTAGGTATTGGTGAGTTCTGAGACATCACAGATTAGTGTTACTGCGTGTCCTAGTTTTAAAGTTGATATATCATTGTTTAAGGTTATGTCGGTTAGTATTGTCATATTTTTTGTTCTCCTTTTGTAGGGGGTTATTTTTGTGAGTATTTAATAAATACTTGTTGTTTTATCTATAGTTTTGGTATGATACTTGACAGTAAAGTTTATATATTACTTGTTTATGGGTAAGAGTCAATATTGATAATATCCTATTGTTAATAGTAAAACAACTGGATATTATGTGAGTATTTATTAAATACTCATATTTTAGTGGAGTTTCGTTTTTTGTAGTGTATTGTTTTTCTTTTTATTATTATTTTTTTAACTTTTTAACCATAAAATTTATATAGTAGTTTAGTATATATTATAATTGTAGGATGAAAAAAAATAAATTGGTTGAATTGAAAAATTAAAAACAAATCTTTTAAGTTCAAAAATATAAAATTTAATAATTCTTTCTCCAAATAATCAAAGGATTAAAATTATTTTTTCAATTTAAATAACCATTTTATTTAACCTTCCTACAAGAAAAAGATAAAACCCAAAAAGAAGGAGTGTGAAGACAATAAAACACAATAAACTTTTAAAAATAATAGGAGAATGTGATGCGCTATGAGTTACATTGCACAAATAGAAAACAATATTCATGGAGGCAAATACAATTGGAGATTCCAATCAGTAGCTCAAGAATTACTGCAAGCTGAAGGTAAATGTCAAGTCTGTGGATCCAAGCAGGATTTGGAAGTGCATCATATAGTGCACGGTAAAGTATACGATAAAAGCTACACTAATCCCTCAAATATTATAGTATTATGTAGGGATTGTCATACACGATATCACAGGGCATATGATACAGTGAATGCTAAAACTTTCATTGAGTTTGTTAAACGTAGAAATCATAGTACATTACAAAGTAAAGTGAATAAACTAACACATGAGAATAAATTATTACAAAAAAGAGTAGACTTAAGGATGTGAAACGAATGACTATTACTGATTTAATGGAGAAAGAAATAGAAACTAAAAAGAAGTTAACCAGTGAATTACAGGGTAAATTAGATGAATTAACCGAATTAGAATTGAATATTGCATGTGAGAAAAATAAGATTTTGAATGATCCTTTGATTGGTGAGAAAATTGAGGGTCGTGTAACTGATAAATCCAAGGATGCATTTGTTGCTAAAAGTTTAGAAAAAGAAAACAATAAAAAAACTTGGTTGCAGAATGATATAAGTAAAATTAAGCAGGATATTGGTTTGTGTGATGATACTATTCGTTTGTATAAATATGTTATTCGTGAGAAGGAGTTGGGTGTATGATTGATTGGATTCATGTTTGCTGTAATACTATTGAAAATATTAGTATTAGTTTGTATGTTAATAATAATAAGAAATCTTATCAGCGAATAAGTATGCTTAATGAGGATACAGGTGAAAGGATTCAAAAGGATATTATTGCACCTGTTGATTTCCACACAGTAATCTCCACAATATTATATAGTACAAGTTTGGATGAGGTTATTACTGGTTTTAATGATACATGGGCAAGTAATGTTCTAGAGGAAATGATAAATAATATTAAAAATTAATGGGGAAAATTGAGTAGACAAATACATAAAGGACGATACATCTACGAGTTCCAACACCTCGTACCCAGATTATTACGGGAGAATAAGGAATGTTTTATATGTGGGTCATCTGAGCATTTGGGTCCGCATCATTTGAAAAAGGTTAAACCCAGTAAAGAGTTATATGCTAACGAGGATAATATTGTGATTATTTGCAAAACATGTCATAATCGGTATCATAATCAGTATAAACGGGTTAATCCTAAAACATTCCTTTTATTTGCTCGTAAAATGTGGAATAAACAAGGAGATTCTTTGAAAAGGGAACGTAATATGTATCGTAATAAGTATAAGAAATGTAATAAAATTGTAGTGGAGGATAAAATGAATGCATTAATGATGAAACAGATTAGGGGTTTGCCAGTTATTGAATCTTATAGTGATTTTGTTGATGCTTATAATGATCATTTGGTTAGTGTTGCTAGTATTATTCAGGTGATTGGTGATGCTAGGTATAGGCGTTATCGTAAAGAAGCTTTGGGTAAAGGTGATATTCAGCAGAGACCTTATGGTTTAAGATTCGGACACTAAATTATTATGTTTTTTTTGCCGATGATACATTTTACTAAAAAAAATAGTGTTTTTTTTTTAGTTTTTTTTTATTATTTTATTGGATTAATGATAGCTTTTAAAATATAATATGATTGATTTATAAATTTAAATAAAAACGATTTTCAGAAAAACATATGTCTTAATAAATTCCGATTAAAATATTCAAGCTTATAATCCTGAAATAATAAAAAATTGAACTCTTTAGGGTGTGTGGAGGCTTATTTTTTTCTTTTTTCATGGTCTGCATTTATATATGATGTCGACCAATATAATAATAGATGAATACAAATGTATTCATATTAACCCAAAAAGAAAAGGAGACAATTAAAATGAACTTAAAAGAATTCGCAAACGAAATAAGAAACTCAACTGAATTAATCGTAACTGAATATGATAACATAATCAAAGTAGAAGCATTAGAATTAGAATTAAACCACGAATTAGAAGAAGTACTCGCAAATGTTCAATTCATGGATAATCTCAAATTAGAAAAACTTGACGTATTATCCGCAGTAATAAGTGAAGTATGAATAATCTTCTACATTTTATTTTTTTTTATATTAGGGTGTGTGATTTGTATGATTGATTGGGAAACTGAAGAAAAAATATTAAACCTTAGAAATGAAATCAGCCGTGAATTAAAATTATCTGCAATGAGTTATACTGACTTTAATCGTTTTATTGTAATTGAAGATGGTGATGGTTTGGAGGAGTTAGTTCAGGTGAAAGAGGTTACTTTTGAGGCTGAACCTAATACACGGGTTGGTGCTGTTGAGAGGATTATACATGATTTCACTGAGAGGTTGGGTTGGGAGTATGTTAGTACTTTCAAGCAGTCTTGGGTTGATTCTTGTATTTTGTATCATATTTATTTTAAATTTTAGCTTTCCTTTTTTTTGGTGGTGGTTATGGTTATGTTTTCTTGTAAGCAGTGTTATTTTAATGTGGTTGATGATGCTTGGTGGACTGTTGATGAGTATGGTGTTTGTTGGGGTATTGGTTTGACTCCTGAGGAGTCTATAAGTGAGGCGGAGTTTTTAGGTTTGGATTGTAGTGATGTTTTTATTGATTATTCTTAAATTCTTTTTTTCTTTTTATTAGTGTTTTTTTATTTTTTATACCATAAAGTTTATATAGTAGTAAAACTAATATAAGTATAGATGAATACAATTGTATTCAACTAAACCCAAAAAAAATAAGAGGAGACAAGAAAAAATGAACACAAAAAATTTAACTACAAACGAATGCGGAAACTGCGGACACCACGACGGATGCATCTGTATAAACATCCAAAGCCCAAACTACGGCAACGATGAAATAATCGTCGACTGCGAATACTTTGAGGGAGGCTACTAAATATGATCCCTCAAAACTTTAATAATTGTCATAGTAAATGGGGAGCACATCCAGAATACACTTACTACACCAGACACTACGGAGAAATCATCAAAGTACATGAGGACGGTTCATGTGATATTAAAACAAAACCACTATTAAGTTATGAAGAAGGTGAAATCATCCGTAATGTCAACTTATTTTATGTTGACCCGTGGAATGAAGACCGCAGAGACATGATCATAGACCGTCTTAAAAAAAATATACGAGTTGGTTGTTGGGTGGAATTAATGGAGCAACGCAACCTATTCTATATCTACACATGGGAGAAAAAATATCGCTATGGAGAATTTAAGTATGTTTTCAAAAGCGGTAGTCCACATCAAGGACCACGTAAAAGATTCTTAATTGAACGAGTCTGGACAAGTGAAGAAAAAATGAATAATGGAAGATGGAATCACTAAACTAAAAATAGTGCAAAAATAATAATGGGGATAGTGTTATGGTTTGTAAATATTGTGCAACTTGTGAAAAAGAAAATATTGATGATATCTGTTTACATGCAGACAGAGACTGCTACGATGATTGCAGTTTCTGTTTAATTCATGATTATTGTAAATACGAGGGGTGATAGAATTGATGAGGTTTGAGGAAGAAATTTTTGGTTGTATGGAGGATTATCCGTTAAAAACGGATACTCCACCAGAAGACATTAATGTAAATGATACTGCTTTTTTAGTAAATAGTAACTGTGAATTTAGTTATGATAATATTACTGGTTATTTTCAAGAGGATTTATTATATTGTATTATTTGTGATTTAGAGTTCATTGACTCTGATTTATCCGAATATAGAGTGGAGAAATCCTGTAATGGAGGCTGTTATGCTTATGCAAGAGCAAGAATTAAAAGAATTAAAGAAATCACATACTAATATTTTAAGAGTACAACAGGATAATGATGGTGTGTGGAATGTTGGATCATATACTAATAAAGACTATGATTTAAGCTTATTACATGCAACACGATTAGCTAGTAAACAATATAATCATGATTGTATTATAGTTATGGAGTATTTTAATGGTTATTATCGTAAATATAGTTCTGATGGTGAGTTATTAAACGAATATTATAATAATACTGGTGATGGTGTTAATGATTATAAGGTGGATGAGATTGTTACTGGTTGTCCTGTAAGTGAAACTCCTTGTTATTTCCCATTTTGCACTAATAATTTAAGTTGTAATTTTATGCCAACTAATGTTGTGATTGAAGATAATGATAATGTGGATGAAATCATAACCTCTCCAGTTAACGGGGAATTAGTAGAACCAGTTAAAGAAGAAAAAGAGGTAGAAAAGGTTGGTTGTATGACTAGTGTTAAACAATACTTTAATTACCAAGAGGAATTAACTCTTGTTAGAAGAAAATTAGATGATATAATATATGAGCAAAAAGAGCTAGGAAAAGAAATAAAAACAGATATAAGAACTGTATTCACTGCATATGATATACCTAATTTAACTTATGATGTTGAATTAACAGGTAAAGGGATAAGAATAAAAATGTATTCAAAGAAATATAATAATGATGAATTAATAACTCCAATTAACACAGATTTATTATTGAAATTAAACAAGTTAATAGGTATGGATGCATTGTTAAATATTCAAAGTGAACGTAAAGTTGCTGGTAATCATGTTCATGTTTTAGAATTAATATATGAATTAGAATAAAATGGGGATGGTGTTTAAAGTTTTATGGTTAGTCCAAATATTAGTTTCAGAGTAGAAGATGAATTCAAACAATTCATTGATAATAAAGCATTAGAATTAGGAATAACACGTGGTGAATTATTAAGGAATATTGTTTATAATATACTTAATTATCCAGTAACTGATAAACCATTCAAAACATTAACAGTGGGTAAGTTAATGGAATTATTAGAACCTTTACCCTGTGAGTTACCGTTAATAGCTTATACTGAAGAAGCTGATTATGCTTTGGATGAATTGAAATTATTAGGTTTAATTGGTGGTTTGAAATTAACTAAATTTGATAAAAATATAGATAAAATTGAATGGGAATTAACTGATTTAATAAAAAAATAATAGTGTTAATTGTGAATAAGGATAAAATTTTAAAAAACAAGACTCCTGAGTTAGATAAGTTCCGTCATAAAAGATTTCATTAATGATTTAAGAGTATTATTTTTAAAATCTTGTCAGGTGATGTTTAAAGGATTAGGTTAAAATAGTATTAATCACTAATAATTATTATATATACTGTTAATATGATGGTGATTAATTTATGAGTTTATTTAATCGTGGAGATAAAAAAACACCTGAAGAAAAATATCAGGAATTATATAATACTAATCAGGGTAATATTGAAAATGCGGATTATGTTGTACGGTTAGATGTTGCTGTTGGTCAGTATGGTAATGATGATGTTGTTGCTGGTGCAATGATGGGTGAAACAGGTAAACTTATAGCTATGAGTAAATATGGTGATACTAAATGGAAGAATACTACTATGGCTATGAAACATGATGGTGTTATTATTCATTATACTGGTGAAATTGTTTTATACTCTGATATGAGGGAGATTCGAATATCCTCTTTGGATAAATCTTTGTATGGTTATAAACAATTAATTTTTGTAACTAATAATGGGAATTATATATTTAAAGGTGATGCTGTTTTTATTGATGTGATTACTAATCTTATCGTTGTTTCCCGTGACCGTTATAATGGTTGGATCAGTGATGGTTTGATTAGTGCTGGTGAAAATTTATCTGATGATGAGTGGACTAAATTGATTAATGGTGAACCATTAAAACGTAAAAATACAAACAATAATAATGAGGGTAATAGTGATTTAGATAGGTTATTACGTGCTGGTGAATTACATGAACGTGGTTTATTATCAGATGAGGAATTTGAGGATATTAAAAATAAATTATTAAATAAGAATAATACTGAATCTGATATTAATGAAGTTGAAAGTCCGGGTATGTTTTGTCCAAGTTGTGGTGTTGAAATAAAAGAGGAATATAAATTCTGTATTAACTGTGGACACGAATTAAAATAATCTTGTTTGATTAGTAAATATTCTTTTTTCAGCTATTTCAAAATAATCCTTATTTAATTCAATTCCAATAAACCTCCGGTTAAGGTTACGACAAGCAACACCAGTACTGCCACTGCCCATGGTGAAGTCTAATACGAGGTCATTTTCATCAGTATATGTTTCGATTAGGTCTTCTAGTAGGTCTACTGGTTTTTCTGTTGGGTGGTATTTGTTATATGATTTGCGATATTGTAATACATTGCTTTTGAATTTATGTCCTTTTTTGAGCTTAAATTTGAGCTTAAATTTGAGATTAATATCAGATAACTCTTCATATGGTTTAAAACAATTTAATTCATCAATATGATAAACATTTATTAATTCATTATAAGTTTCTTCTGTGCATAAACTAAACTGACTACTTCCAATACGATAAAAAAAATGTTCTGCTCTACGATGACCTAATCTTCGTTCAATATCTTTATATGTAACATCTAATTCTTTTAATAATCTTTGAGCATATATTCTTAATGGATGTGTATTGTCAGAGTCATGTTTTTTACGGAACACACTTAAATCTTCAACATAGGATACTGGTGCTTTTTTACATGATAAGCTATTTGCAAAATGGTCTTTAAACCAATAATAAGGATATAAGAATGGTAGATTTTCTGGTTTGTATTGTCTTAAATAACTGGTGTATGGTTCTTGGCTGAATAGTATTAGATTTCCATTTACTCTTAATAGTTTTTCACAGCATTTAAACATTTGGTCTGTTGGTATATTATTGTCCCATTCTGTTGTACTGTTTTTCCAACCGTCTAGATTTAATCCTTTGACGGTTCCGTATGGTGGATCGGTTAGTATTAGGTCTACTTTTGTTTTTTCATTGATTAGTTTTTGCATTTCTTCGATGCATTCGCCTTGGATTAATCTTATTTGTGTTGTTTGCACTTTATTCTTTTTTCTGCAAGTATTGTTAAAATACTTATTGAAATATCCTTATGTTAATGTGGATATTTGATGGAAAAGCTTAAATAGTAGTTTTCTATGGTGAGAGTTAATATTGAAAAATACTATTATGTTACATATAAAAGTGAGGGGGATTATGTGAGTATTTTAACAATACTCATACCCTTGGAAAATTTAATACAATATTCTTTTTTTGATGGGTAAGAGTGGATAGTGAAGAAAAGGAAAAAAAATTATATAATTTTTTTTTTTGAGGGTTTTTATATTAATTCATTCTTTTTTTTAAATAATATTTTAAGAGTGAGTGTAATAATAGAACGATGGTTGAAACATATAAATATAAATCAAAAGCAGCTACTGCTATCTCTTTTTTAGCTGCATTAATTGCTTATCTTGGTAAAGATGGTTTGGCACAATATATCCCACCGGAATATGCTAGTTTAATTCCTATTTTAGTGTTTGCTGCGGGGTATGTTATAACACAGGAAACTGAGAATACTCGTGTTGCTGTTGCAGAGCAAATGGTGCATGAGGAATATGAAAACAATACTAATAATACTAATGATGATGTTGGTGTTGTTGTTAATTTAACTTTAGATGGTGAAGATGTCATCTCCGATACTAATGCTGATGCTGATGTTGATGATGGTGTTGGGGATGATGAAGATATTGCATAAAAAAAAATTTTTGGTTTTTTTATGTTTGAATTTAGTAAATTAGATAATAAGAGCATTCTTATAACCGGTTTAGTTATTTGTGCAATTGTTGCAATGTTTCTTAATTACGAACAGATTGCTTTAAGCATTGGTTCTGGTTTGGTTGGTTACCTCAGTAAAGATGTTATAACAGTATCTGAATCGGATAATCTTAATGGAGGTGACAAATAAAAATATATTATGCCTTCTAGTAATGATAAAGTGATTTGTTATCATGAAGAACAAATCCAGAACCAGTCTCGTAAAATTGCTGAATTGGAGGCTAGGGCGGATTATAAAGATAAAAGAATTGATGAAATTATACTTAATAGTAAACGGATGGAAGATAAGATAGATGGTTTAAGTAAAGCTGTTAATACTCTTACTGTTAAATTGGTTGAGGATGATGCTACTTTGAAGCATCATACTGGTGAGTTAAGTGAGCGTGTTACTGCTTTGGAAACTAGGCAGGATACTACTTATAAGTTGATTGGTTTGGTTTCCGTTTTCTTACTAGGTATGGAGTTTATTTTGAAGTATGTTATAAGATAAATATCTCTCCATTTTACCTATTTTATCATCTGTAATTTTAATAGTAACCTTTATATACTTGTATACTTGGGTGTCACATCAATAATCACAACATATATAAAAAGACAGTAAAACTATATAAACTAGTACAGTAAAAGACAGTAAACCATAATCAATTTTAAGTCTTTTATACAGTAAAAAAGACACTAAAAACTCTTTATTTTATATACTCTTTTTTACCAATGAATACTAAATCACCAGTATAAAACCACCCCGTATATAAGTCCAAATCTAAAAGTGTATTATCACGCCTCTTAGGTAAAAGTAAATAATGATATTATACCAAAAATAAATAATTTTTGAGTATACATAATATTTTTTATTTTTTTTAAAATATTTTTTTTTAATTTGAGCTAAAAAATTTTTTTTTTCGGGAAATTATTAAAATAAAAGGGTTAAGTTATTTTTTTTATGATAGAAAAACAGAAACATGTTGATGCATTCAATTACTACTTTAGCCTAATAAACAAAGGTTACATTCCATCACAAGCAATCGAAGCTACGGCTGAACATTGTAAGATGAAAAAACGTACCATATGGAAATGGCATAAAGAATTCGATTGGAAAGCAAAAACAAAAGTAAGAAATATTGAAATTCAAAAAGAAGTTGAAAAAGAACAAAACCGTACATTAGCACAAAACAAAGCTAATTACCTGAATATTTGTCATAAACTTCTTGATGAGGAAATTAAAGAACAATTTCAAAATAGTAAAGTTAAATCCACGAAAGATGCGTTGGAAGTAATTAAATTAGCTTTACTTTTACAGAATGCACCAACAGAAGTTACAAAGAATAGTAATATTAATGTTGACTTAAGTGTTGAAGAATTCGATGAGGATTTAATCGACCAAATTCTTGAAGAGGAATTAGAAGCAGAAGCTGCATTAAAAGAAGAATTAGTTAAAAAGTACAGGATAAAAAGTGTACGTGCTTCGCAGAAAGAAAGTGAATCAATTAATGATTTGGAAGAGGATGAAATCATCGAATAATATAATATAATATATAATTTTTAGATAAATGGATAAAAAGGATAAAGTTAAAAATGATTTATACCTTTTTTACCGATATTTCATAGCTTCAAATTATCCAGATAGTGTACCAGCACCACATATTAAAAAACTAGCCCAAAAACTAACATCATTATACAGGGGCAAAACAGATAAAAACAGACTAGCCGTATCAATGCCACCAAGGCATGATATTAGTGATGATACTCCAGTATATACAAGTAATCATGGATGGATTACTCATGGAGAATTACAAGTAGGTGATAAAGTATTATCACCAAATGGTGGAACCGTTGATGTTGTGAAAGTCTTACCTAAAACCACAGCAGACAATTGCCTAGTATTCAGTAATGGGGATAAAATAATATGTGGAGATTATCATTTATGGAAATTCCATGATTATAAAAATAATATAACTAATTTATTTCCAACTCATGAGGTAATGAATCGTGAGACATATATTGGAAATACTAATGTTGCTAATTTTAAAATACCTTACAAAAACCATTACATTAGTTTAATAGATAAATACAAAATACCTGAACCAGTACAATCAAATTGTATAACTGTAAGCAGTCCGGATGGAATGTATTTAGTAGGAAAGAATAAAACTCCTACACATAACAGTAAATCATCAATGGTAACATTAGCGTTCCCATTATGGTTAATATTCCAAAATCCAAATACAAAAATACTAATTGTTAACAATAGTGCAGGTTTATCTGAGAAATTCGGTATTCAGATAAGGGAGCATGTTAAAAAGATTGGTCCTAAATTTGGTGTTTATTTATCTGATGTTAAAAGGTCAAGTACACATATCATGTTCACCGATAAAAACGGTGAATTATATAATGGTAGTATAAGATTAACTGGTGCTTCTGGTTCAATTACGGGTCAAGATGCAGATTATTTAATCATTGACGACCCATATTTTGGTTTTGATGATATAACTCCATCACAATTACGTAAAAAAATAGATTGGTATCAAACAATCATTTTACAACGTTTAGAACCACATAGTAAACTTATTGTATTGCATACGAGGTTTCATAGTAATGATTTAATTGGTTATTTTGAGAAGTTTGATAAGGATAGTTATGATTTTATTAAATTTCCAGCTTTAGATGAATTTGATGAGCCTTTGTGGAAGCAACGTTATAGTAAAGAATTTTTATTAAAACTTAAAAAGGATGTTGGTGAGCGTGTTTTCCAATCTGTTTATCAGCAACAACCTATTGATATGACATCTGATTTCTTTAATGTTAAACATTTCAAATTTGGTTATCCTAAGGGTTACGTTCAGGAAGCTGTTGTAAGGGCATGGGATATTGCTAGTAGTGATAATTTTACTGATAATGATTTTACTGCTGGTGTGAAGATGGCTCGTTTTGGTGACCAAGCTGTTATATTGGATTTGATTCATGGAAGATTCGGTGGTAATACTAATCGGATGATTCAGAATACTGCTTTTATGGATACTCCGACTTGTCATGTTGTTGTTGAGACTGGTGTTGCTGCTGCTGGTGAGTTATTATATCAAGAGTGGAAGAAGCAGTTAACTGGTTTTTTTGTTGAGAAAGCTAAGGTGTCTGGTGGTAAGAGTAAATCTGATCGTGCTACTCCATTACGTAATGCTATTCAGGATGGTAAGGTTTGGATTGCTATTGAAGATGCTGCGACTAGGCAGGCTTTTATTGATGAGTTGAGTACATTCCCTGTTGGGGATTTTGACGACATTACTGATGCGACTGCTCATGCTTATAATTATCTTTTTATGGATGAGGAAAAGAAGCAGTATGATGCTAAGGTGGGTATTGTCTACCTTTAAAAAATTTTTATTATATTATTATTATTTTTTTATTATTTATTATTTGAATTAAATTTTAGGAGAAATTGTTATAAGGAAAAATGGGTTTGAGAGATAAATTAAGAGGTATTTTACCAGTAGTACGTAAACCTGAATATAATAGTAATTTCTCCGAATTTGTTTCTAACTATGGTTGGATTTTCAGCAGTGCAAATAAAAACGAAGGAGATTACCGTTTATATGAATTAGCTGAAAATAATGTTTATGTCTACCGTAGTATTGAAGTAATCAGTGATACATTATTAATTAACGGGTTTAAAATTAACAATCCTGATGATGAAAGAGTTAATTTTGAGCGTACTAATTATTTATATAATTTATTCAATAATCCTCAAGGATACAGTAGTGAATTATCCTATGCAATGTTTCACAAGCAATATGTGAAAAGTTATGAGTTAACTGGTGATTCATTTATTGAAGTTAATTATGAGAACTTCAATTGGGATAATGATGATTATTATAAAGTAATTAATGGTTTTAATTTTGTACCGGGGGATTTGTTAAGATGGTTTGAGGATACAGGTCAGTGGGGTTATCGTACTCAGCCTAGTATTCGTTATGAACCTGATGAATTGATTCATATTTATGATCCTCAGATTAAGTTGAAAGATTTGAAATGGGGTGTGTCTAAACTTGAAAAGATACGTTTACCTATCTATATGATGTTTAAAGGTTTAACCCATAATCAAGAGTTACTTGATAATGATGGTTTAGACCCTCGTGCTATTCTTGCTTTTGATAAGGAGATTAGTAATGAAACTTTTGAAGCTGAATTAGAACGTTTAAGTGAAATGAGTAAACATCGTAAGAAGGGTGGTACTTTAGCTGTTAAAGGTGCATCTTTCCAATCCAGTAGTGTTACTAATCAGGATATGGATTTTATTTCATTGATGAATCTTAGTCGTGATATGATTTTATCCGCTTATGGTGTTCAACCGGGTAAAGCTGGTATAAGGGAGACTGCTAGTCTTGGTACTGGTACTGGTGAATCACAGGATAAAGATTTTAAGGACATGATGAAAGCTAAAGCAACTCTTATTGAGGGTTGTTTTAATAAGTGTCTTGGTCGTAATGGTTTTGAAGAATTATTCCAGTTTAATGAGATGGATATTGAGGATAAGTTGAAACGTTCTCAAATTGAAACTAATCAGATTAATAGTGGTGTTCGTACTATTAATGAGGTTCGTAAAACTTATGGTTGGGAACCTGTAATATGGGGTGATACTCCAGTAAATATGATGAATGACCCATACACTACTGATACTAATGATGGTGGTGTGGTTATGGATGATTCATTGAAACGCTATGAAAATAATTTAAACCGTGCTAAATGGTTGGATTATTGGAGTGATAATAATGGTTGGTGAATTATTAACACCAGTATTACAGAAGAGTTTCTCCCGTGGTGAACGATCATTTTATAATACCTTACATAATGGTATTGATAATAATATCTTATATGTTTTGAGTTGGTTGAAAACTCATGAAGCTGATTGGTTACTTGGTTTTGATGATGAAGATGAATTTGATGAAGCATTCCGTGTTTCTCAATTATATTCTGAGTTGAAAAAAAGGATTAAAAGTAATGCTGATAATGGTATAGGTTTATTGCCACGTTTTTATCGTATTGGTTCAAGGGTTGGTGCTTTGGACTTGCATAAAAGAACTGATTTCACTAATCGTGACCAACAGGCTTTGAATATTTTATTTGATTATAATACTGAGTTAATCACTAATGTTAATGTGGATTCATGTTTAGGTATTAAGGATATACTTATGGCTGGTGCAATGGGTGCTATTGCATTTAATAAGTTAAATGAGAGTATTCTTAATTCTTCCAATGTTGTTACACGTCATTCCGGTGCTAGTATTCGTAACCGTTGTACTATGATTGCTCGTACTGAGTATGGTAGAACTGTTAATACTGGTTTGTTGCAGTGTTATGTGAATAATGGTGTTTACAGTGTTGATATTGTAACTGCTGGTGATGACCGTGTCTGTGATGACTGCATTGAAATTGAAAGGAACAATCCATACAGTATAGAGGAAGCAATGAATCTCATACCGGTTCATAGTAATTGTTATGATGATAAAACTGAAGTATTCACTAATCATGGGTGGAAATTCTTTAAAGATGTTGATGAAGGAGATAAAATATTATCTTTAAATCCTGAAACATTTGAAACAGAGTTTTTAGATTATGTTCAAAAAATAGAACATAAAAATGATTATGGTTATATGTATCATATCCATAATATGTGGTTTGATACTTGTGTTACTCCAGATCATGATTGTTTTATTTTACAAAGAAAACAGTTTGATGGAATTAGAGATTACTATCCTGAATTCCGTAAGCCATATGAGTTAAATTCTGAATCTTATTTCATAAGACAAGTTGAAAACAATAATGTTTCTCCTAAGAATATTAATGTTAATGGTTTGGAATTTAAAACTGAGGATTATTTATTTTTCATGGCTTGGTATTTAAGTGATGGTAATATTCTTCATAATGATGTAACTGCTAAAAAAAAGAATTATCCTATTAAAATAACTCAAATAACCGAACATACTCGTAAAATAATGGAGCCTCAATTTAAAAGAATTGCTGATTATTTGGGTATTAAATTATATGTTGGTAAGGAGTATTTTGAGTTCCATTCCAAAGAGTTGCATGATTATTTAAAACCATTAGGTTATGCTCATGAGAAATATGTTCCTAAGGAATTATTCAAATTAAGTAGAAATGATTTGAAGTTTTTCTTAGATACTTATGTTTTGGGTGATGGTACTACAAGTAAACCTCAAACTAAAAATAAATTAGGTATTAACTCAAAGAGTCATAAAGAAATAATTACTTCAAGTTTAAAACTTATTGATGGTTTGAGTTATATTATATTGCTGGCGGGTTTTTATCCTTCAGTAAGTTTGTCTAGTAAAGCAGGTACTGTGGTTAAACATCGTAATGGTGAATATGCTAGTAATCATGATTGTTACGTTATAAGAATTAATACTACTCGAAAAATAAGTGTTTCATCATGTGATATTGATAAAATAGAATATAATGGTATGGTTTACTGTTTGGAATTACCTAAGTATCATACTCTATGGACTCGCCGTAATGGTAGAACCTGTTGGAATGGTAATTGTCGTTGTTCTATTAGGCATGATAATGGTTCTCGTCTTGACCCTGAACTTACTAGGGGTTGGGTTGTTAATATGACTAATAATGATTACACATTAAATCATACATACAGTAATCCTGATGATATTGGTTTTACTGTTAATTAATGGTCATTTCGTTACCTTTTGAGAATATGAAGTATTTATAAAAAAAAATCCTTTTTTTTACATTCTATCTTTTATTTTGCGTATGTTTGCATTATTATCTTTTTTTTTATTAGGTTATTCTTTGGGTATTGTAATTCACTTAAATAATTAAAAAAAATTATGTAATTCATTTTTTTTGTCTCTTCGATTTTTCGATTTTTGCCATATAAAAAAAAATAATCTCTTGACCAAGTTGATAGGAATTATTGTCGTTAAACTGTTTTCTTATCCCTAATACATAAAAAAGATATGATGTAACCTCCGAAAAGAAGAAGATGTAGATAGGAAAAAAAATAAATGCCTCAGCTCAATTATAAAAAAAACATTTCTTTTTTCAATTGAATTTTTTTTTATGAGTGAATAATAAAAACTTTTTTTTCTCATATTTTTTTTTTCAATTGAAATAATTTTATTATTTCATTTTTTTTTATCAGTATGTTCTTTTAGAAAATTAAATTTTTTTTTTAATAAATAATCAAGGTTCGAATCCTTGGAAGAACGAAAAATTAAACCTATTTTTTTGGATTTCAAATCAAGATTTGAAATTATATATTTTAAATTTGGAGTTGTTTATGGAAGCTAAGCTTAAAAAATTCAGAGTATATGCACCTCCTGATGTTAAATCATATGGTTTGAATGAAGATGGTACTTTAACTATTACTGGTATTGCAAGTACAACCAACAAAGATTTAGATGGTGACATTGTCACACCAGAAGCTTTGAAATCTTTAGCTAGACAAGTAATAGGATTAAACCTACACTTAGACCATAATCACCATTATGATGGTGGTATTGGTGTAATAACTGATGCGGAATTAGAATCTAATTCCTTGAGGATTACTGCTAAGATTTTACCAGAATATGCTAAAGGTATCCAAGAACGTTTAGAATTAGGAATGAACTTTGGGTTCAGTATTGGTGGTTTACCAATAGTCAGCAGTATGAATCATAATGAAATAAACGATTTCATATTATTAGAAATGAGTTTAACACTGCTCCCTGCAAACTGGGATACATTTGGTACTGTTGAATCCAAAGGAGTTGTTAAAAGTAAATGTTTGACAGGAGCTTGTCATTACATCCTGAAAGATATTAAAAAAGAGAAAATGGTTGATAATATGGAAAAAGATAAACCTTTAGAGATTTCACCTGAAATCAAACAAGAATTGGTTGATATTGTGAACGAAGCTGTTTACAATTTAAAACCACAACTTCTTGAAGAACTTAAAGGCGATATTAGTACTATTGTTGAAGATGTTGTGACTCAAACAGTAGCTAATGTTATGCCGGTTGATAAAGATTTAGATGAAGAAATCGATGAAAGTTCTGCAGATGAAATCGTAGATGAACCTGAAACCGAAGAAGTAGCTGATGAAATCATTGATGAACCTGAAACTGAAGAAGAGTTTGAGGAAAAAGAAGCATCAACCGAAGAAGAAGATGAATCTGAAGCTGAAGTTGATGTTGAAGCTGCCGAAGAGGTTGCAGATGAAGATGATGATGATGTTGAAACTAAATCCGAAGACGATGACGTAATCGAGGATGAACCAGCCACTACTGAAGAAGCTGAAACTGAAACCACAATTGAAGAAGAAGATGAAGTAGTTGTGGATGATGAGGAAGTTGAAGAAAAAGATGTGACTGGTGTTGAAGAAGAAGCTGAAGTTGAATACGTTGAATCTAGTGGAGCACCTAAAGTAATTGTTGATGTTAAAGAATTAACTAAGGATTTATCTAAACAAATCCTCAAAGAGTTAGATTTAAAATCATTAACAGATGAAATTACTAAAAATGTTGAAGATGGTGTTTTCAAGAAATTAGATGCTCAAAGAAAACAAAAAACTATCGGATCTAAAGATAGTAAACTTAAGCAATTTCAACAAAAGAAATCCTCTACTAGTGAAAGCTTTTTAGGCAGTGATAAAAGAGACCTTCAAGGCCGTAACTTGAAATACTTATAAGAGAATTTACTAGAAAACTATAAAATTTAATTTTTTTTTAATTAAACTAAAAATATTTTTTTAATTTTAAAATTTATTCATTTTAAACCCAAAAAGAGTGATAAAGTTATGAATCTTAAAGAGAAATTTTTACAAAAACAACAATTTACTTACAAATTCGCTGATAACCCATTTGATGCAAATGGTGTATTAGAAGCTGGTTGGAAAGAACCAACCTACAAAGAGTTCTTTGAAAGAATGGCTGATAAACCAGTCTTACTTGAACAATCTGCAGTTATTCCAATGACTGCATTACAACATGACTTAGACATGATGGACACCGACTTTGACTTTGAAAGTCAAAGAGACAAAGCAACCGGTGTATCATTACCTTTAACCGAAAATGAAATTGATAAAGGATTCGGTAGAAAACAATTAAACGCACAACCACTTCAAGCTAAAACTGTTTTAACCGATAACTTCCTTGAAGAAAACATTGAATCTGAAGATTTCATGACCCATTGGATGAATTACTTATCCGATAAAACTGGTCCTGCATTAGAAAGATGGGGATTATTCAGTAAAACCACTTCAACTGCACCTGCTAAATCTGGTTTTAAAATGATTAACGGTGTAATTGCACAATTAGAAACTATTGCTACTGATGAAAATAATAAAGCAAAAGGTATTGCTGACCTTGTCTACAATAACAATGTAAGTGAAGGTATTCTTGAAAGTGTGCAAACTTATGTTGAACAAGAAGGTAATGTTGATAAAGCTAGACTTGTTTTACCTCCTGCTATTCACAGTAAATTCATGTTAGAAATTGCTAAAAACAAAGACACCCCTCTTGGTGACCTTGTTTTCCAAGAAGCTAACTTAACCAGTATCATGGGTATTGAAGTTGTTGCTGACCCTATTCTTAAAGATGTAAGAAACGGTTATGATAAAATGGGTTTCACTGATGGTGTATACGACCCTACTGCAGCTACTCCTACTGATAAATTAACCTACGGTTTCCTTGGTAAACCTGAAAACATCGTATTCGGTATGATGAGAGAATTCGATGTAAAACACCAATATGATATTGATGTTTTAGGTTACAAAATTGCTTTACTTGCTAAAGCTGATGCTAAAGTTTTATGGGATCAAGACACTCTTGCTATTCCATTCACTAGAAACAACAAATAGAGAATAATAAAAATTATATAATATTTTTTTTATTATTCTTTTTTTTCTAAATATTATTTATTATTTTTGAGAGTATAAAGAATAATGACTGATGATTATTGGAATGATTTAAATTTAGTCCAGAAATGGAGTAAAAAGCAAAGATATAATTACATATTAACTTATCTTCATTCACAAATCGACTCAGAAACACCTAAAGAGGAACCTAAAGAAAAGGAACCTGAAGTTATTAAAACTGGTAATGTTGCTGTGCATGTTACTGATAGTGAAGATGAACCTATTAAAGATGCTGTTGTAACTTTAAATGATAATACTAATGAGTTCACATGCACTACAGGGTCTGCTGGTGGTTGTACTATGAGTAATGTTCCTGTTGGTACTTATGAATGTACAACTGAAGCTGAAGGATATATTACTAGTATTGATGATTATACTGTTGCTGAAGGGGATAATACTTTAGAGATTGTCCTTGATGAGGAAACTGTTGAAGGTTCCGGTGGTGGTATGGTCATGGATGGCGATGATGATGTGGATGATGATTTCTAGGAAAATTGGGGTGAATATTTAAATTATTATGACTGATTATTGGGAAGATTTAGAAGCTCCACGTACTTGGGGTAAAGCTGAATTATTTAATTATGTTATGAATTATATTGACTCCACTATCTCTGGTGAAGAGTCTGATGTTGATTACTGGAGTAATTTATCTTTGCCTTTAAGACAGAGTAAAGAGTTAAGATTCAATTTTATAATGAATCATATTGATGAGAGTTTAGAAGAAGAATAAAAAAATAAAAAAAGAAGAAGATAAAATTTTGTTTTATTTTTTATCTTTTTTTTCTTATATATTCTTTTTCAGAGGTTATTTAAAATATAATTTAATTTATTTTTTTTTATGTTAGATATTGAGGAATTACGAGTATTACTTAAATTAGAGGGCATTGATTTAAGTAATTATTCGGATAATGATTTAAACATATTAGTTACTAATAAAATCCAAGAATTGAATGGGTTAATTGAATTAGATGTTAATCCAGTTCATCGCAGACAATACGAGTCTCATTTTCATTATGATACCTTAAGATTAAATTATTATCCTGTGCGTAAAATAGCATCGGTTAAAATTAACGGTCAACCGTTACATCCTGAAAGGTATCATGCAGATTATGAGTTGGGATTAATATATTTCCATGAACACATAAGTGGTGACGTGGAAATTAAATATTTATCCGGTGTTAATGATGATGTTTTCCAATCAAGGATTGCTCCTTTAATAAGGGATATGGTTGCTTATACTTTAACTTATAATCAGTTACAGTTAGGTGATGGTGTATCCAGTATTAAAGAGGGTGATGTATCCGTTAATTACGATACTAGTAATAATCGTGGAAATAGAATTAATAAAAGAGTTGAAGAATTACGTAATCATTATTCTTCAGCTAGAATAAAATGGTTATAAAAAAGTTATTATGGTTTTATTTTTCCCAAATGAACAATTAGAATTATACGAGTACACTGAAAAAGAATCACGGGACGCGTTTCTTGGTGAAAGTGAATACTCATATGATTATATAACTACTGTTCCATGTGATTTTCAACCTATGACTCCTAAAGACAGTCTTCAAGAGTATGGTAAAATCCTTGAAGACACTTATAAGATTTATGTTAGTGGTGAAGTAAAAATCACAGACACCATGATATTAAAACTAAAAGGGCAACGGGAGACTTATAAAATTATTGGTTCTCCTAGTAATTATAATCATTTTTTACATCATCATAAAATTGTTGTGCAAAAACAACGCAAACCAAAGAAATTACATAAATAATTATGGGCGTTAATGTAAGTTTAACCTTTAATGATAGTTTCTACAAGAAACTAGACACTAACAGTATAACGGAAGCAATCACAGATACAGTAAATGATGTTACTGAGGCTGCTGTTAGTGAATGTCAAAGTGAATGCCCTGTCCGTACAGGTAATCTGCGTGACAGTCATTACACTGAAATAGATGATTATACTGGTAGTATTTTAAATACTGCTGAGTATTGGATTTATGTTGTTTACGGTACTTATAAAATGTCTGCTAATAATTATCCTAGTCGTGCATGGAATAATATGTTAAGTCAAAACACAATTGGAAACCTGTTTCATGAAAATTTAATTAAACATGGAGTTGATGTTGAATGATACCTCCAGTTAAAGCAATACGTAGAGTTTTATTTGATAATGTCCGGTATAATGGGGAGATTGTACCTGTTATTAAAAGGACGTATCCTAAAGATGAAACTCCTTGTATTACTGTTGATGATAGTGGAGGTTCTGCTTTTATGCAACGCCATATTACTAATGAATATTATCCTTTAGATAATAGTCATCCGCAATTTGATGAGGAAGACCCTTTTAAGTTGCAATCACAACAGGTTTTACGTGAAGTTCATCAGGGCACTGTTAATGTTAATGTATGGTGTGATGATGAATTCATGAGGGAGGATTTAATCACTCAAGTGGAGAAATTATTCAAACAAGCACAATCAGATTATTACTTGTTTTGTGATAATTACCGTGATAGTGAATGTGCCTATACTGGTGGTCCGTGTATGGCTTCTGTGAATAACACGGATAAAAGAGGGGTTAAAGGACAATGTCCTAATCCTGAATTATATAATTATAAGAATATTTTCACTACTTATAATCTTATACGTTCTAGTTTTATTGTTAATCAACCATTCACGTTAGATGATTTAAGTAAAACTGAACCTGTTTTACGTAGTGTGTTCCGTGTTAGCACAGGTTATTATGTGGATCATATTATTGGTGGTCATATTAGTAACAATGTGGAGTCAGACAACCCTGTTGTCTTAAAATAATAAAATTTTTTTTTCATTCTTTTTTTTTATATCAATTAAAATATTTTTTTTTTATTCTTTTTTTTCTTAATATTAAAGAAAAAATTAATTCTTTTTTATCTTTATTTTTTTTTATAGTGTTATGTCAAATAAAACTGAAGAAAACAAGGAAAAAGTAGTTAAAAACGAGAAAACTACTAAAAAAACCACTAAAAATGCTGATAAGAAAATATTGGTGGATTTAGTGCAAGCTTCAGATGTAAGATTAACCAGCATCATCATGGATTTATCAAAACATGGTCTAATCGACCAATACTATGAGGAACTGGCTAATAAACAAAAAGGACTACCTAATACTCCTTCAATCACTGAAGCTGAATTTAAAAAAATTATAGGAGATTAAAAAAACTGAGATTATGCCAATCAATAAAATACCAGGCGTATATTACGATGAAGACGTAACATACGAGTTAACCGGTGAAGGAAGTAAAATACCAGTCATCATAGGGGCAACAGGTAATACTTATGATGAAGAAAATAATCCTACTTATAAAATTGATGGTACACAAATCAGAAAATACTCTGGTTGGGATGAAGTGAATGTTGCAACTAATGCAACAAATCCGGGTATTGGAGTATGGACTGAAAATACTACTAATCAATTATCTAATTTTTTAAAAGAATTCTTTGAAGAAGCAAAATTACAAGCCAACGATGATATTGGTGTTCCTCATATTTATGTCATTGATGTAGGTGATGGTAAAACTAAACAATCATGGTTAAATGCTATTGACCTTGCTAAATCCAAATTAGATGCAACTATCGAAGCATATATTGGATGTGACACAATTACTGGTTACACTATTAAGGACTTCATCACAGGTGTTTCTACTAAACTTAAAGAATGCACTGTTGAATTAGATTTACGTACTGGATTCACAACTAAAGGATATAGTAATCCGTCAAGTGTAACTGATGCTGATTTAATTGCATTAACTGGTAGTTCAACTGGAAATCAAGAATCACGTATAGGTATTATGGAGCCTTTACTTGCAGGTAAAACTTTTGCAAGAATCTGTGTAACTCCAGCTAATACTGAACCGGGATTCTTTGAGTATCGTAGTGTTGAACCGGGAACATTTAAAGACCGTACTAGAGCACAAATGTTAGCATTACAAAATGCAGGTATTATTTTCAACCGTGATGAACACATCAACGGCAATGTTTACCCTAAAATTAATTTATGTGTTTCTAGTGCTTTTGCAAGTAATCCAAGACCTGCTGATGCTATGTTCCATGCTCGTTTTAATGCGGATGATTTGCTCAGGGAAGTCTTTGAGGCTTGTTACAGTCAAATTAAAGCTAATGAATCAGCTACTAACATTGCTTACTTACAAACACGTATCAATAAGATTGTTAACGACCGTGTAAGTAGTGAAGAAATGATTCAATATGATGAGAAAACTGGTAAAGGTACTAAGTTAATCGCTACTCCTAGTGATGCAAACCCTTATAGTATCATCATATCTGGTCAAATGCAACCACAAAAATGTACTGTTGCTATTGAAGTAACTGCAACATTAGTAATATAAAGGGATAATTTTATTGTTGAACTTTTTTTTTAATTTTAAAATTTATTAATTTTAAAGTTAAATGGAGGATAGGAAATAAAGAAAAATGGCTAATGTAACAAGATATAATCTAGCTCAAATCGTTTTTGAGGACACTGAAATTACAACTGATTCTTTTAAAACCACTTGGAAAATCGAAACTGATGATTTAACTGCTTGTAATAGTTATAATCCATATGGTGTTGATATTACTAGTGAAAGTTTTGATTGGGAAATGAGTGATGTTGCTGCACATCACAGACCTTTCTTCCAAGAAATGATTGAGAAACAGAAAGCAGATCCTACTAATCTTGCAATGATTGCTACTTATGATTATAATAAGTATACTGGTGATATTGCAGAAGATGATGTGTATGATGGAGTATACATTACTGAGCTTAGTAAGGAAACTGCTAATAAACCGTTCAGTGTTAAAGGCGGAGCATTAAGAAAATTATAAAAAAAATTAATAATTATTTTTTTTTAAAGAGAGTTTAAAATATTTAATTATTATTATTTTTTTTTAACTCTAATATTTTTTTTTATTTTAAATATTATTTTTTTTTGAGGCTAAATAAAAAATTTATTTTTTCATAATTACATATTTTTTTTTGAGGGGAGGCTTAGTTTTAGAGTAATGGTTACAGAAAACACAGCACCTACAGAGGCTACATTAAAATTAGAAAAACAATTACTACGCACAACATGGGTGAAAGAATCCGAATTAATACTAACATATGTACCTGAAGAAGATTTAACTAAAAATCAACACAAATTATTATTAAAATGTATTGATAAAGAGGATTTCACTGATAAACAATTTGCTGATTTAAAATTATTATTAAACAAATACCGTTTACTATTACAAAAATTAAATCCAGAAGAAACAATTCAAAATGTTGAAGATGTAATGGATTTAATCCAAACAGAACAAGAGTTCATTGATTTAATGGAAAGTGATGCTGAAAAATACTTAACAGTACACTTACCATATAAAGGAAAAATTCTACCATTTGAATTTGAAATACTACCATTGGAAGATAGTCGTGTAGTGGAAACATTACAAAATCATGTTGATATATTCAAGGATTTTGATACAAGTGAAGCTACTACTTATGCTTTAGCAATGGATAAAAAACCAGAAGACTTAACTGAAGAGGAATCTCGTATTATTAATAAATTGAATAGTCAGATTGCTGAGTTGGTGGGTGTTCGTAAGTATAAGGTGGTTAATAATTTCCTTGCTCATCAATTACGTATACGTGGTAGTGATGCTGATGTGGAAACACGTAAGCATTTTTGGGAGAAATTCCATTTTAATGCTAGGTTTAGTATTTTTGTAGTGGTGGAGAATCGTTTAGGTTTAACTGAGGTAAGTAACGAGAAATTATTTCCGTTTGGCGAATAGTTTTATGGGTGATTTATATTTCGAGGTTTCTAAACATCTTGGTAAACCGGTCAGTTGGGTGATTAAGAATAAGTTCACTCCTGATGTTAAGTTTTTATTGATGAAGTATGCTCAAATCTTCCGTAATCGTAAGAAGCATTATGATGAGATTAAGGATGAGTATGAGAATAATAAATTAATTTAATCAATAAAAAAACTTTTTTTTTTTAATCTTTTTTTCTTTGTTTTAACTTTTAATTTTTTTTTGTAGCTGAGGTTGGCTAGCCGGGTAGGTCGGAGGACTGCTAATCCTCTGTGCATAATTGCACTCGTGGGTTCAAATCCCATCCTCAGCGTATCTATTCTTTTTTTATTATTTTATTTTTAATTAAAAATTCTTTTTTTTTACACTGGAATAAACGAGATAAATCATGGCATCTAATGAAGATATTTTAATGCAATTCACAGCACAAGACGACATAAGTAGTGTTGCTGAAGAAATAGAAGCAAATGTAAGTAGTGCATTCCTCTCTGCAACAAGTGCTGTTGAAGAATTAGACATGGGTTTAAGTAACTTAGTCTCAAGTGCAGATGCCGTATCTTCAGCTTTCGGTGAAATGGAATCCAGTATAGATTCCGCAGAATCCAGTGCAGATAGCTTCCAATCAACAATAGGTAATATTGATGGTGGAAACTTATCTGAAGTAACCTCAAGTGCAACCGAAGCAAGCGAAGCATTAAGTAGTGCTGAGGAAGAAGCATCTAATTTAGCCGGTCAATTACTTGACCTTGACGGAACAACCGTAGATATTAGTATTGAATCCAGTGGTCTTGACGTTGACACAGATTTAAATGTAGATTCCACAAATGGACAAGATACAAGTGCTTTAAGAACCAGCATGTACGATGATATGGTTAACTTATCCGGTTCAATAAAAGATGTTGGTGATTCAGCAGTTGAAGCAGCAAGTACTGCTGAACAAGGATGGTTAAGATTCGGAAACGCTGTTAATAATACGGGTGGAAACTGGGAAGCTCAAGAAGAAAGTATTAAATCATGGGTTAAAACATATTCCAATAATCTCGGTCGTGGAGTAGCAGACACACGTACTGCAATGACAACATTTCTTAATATGGGTATGAGTTTAGATGAAACTCAAAAAACCATGGAAGCAGTATCCAATTATGCAGCACAATTCGGAATAAGTCAAGCCGAAGCATCCAAGATGATACAAATGTCATTCATGGGTGCAGGACGTAGTATTAAAAAATTAGGTTTAGACATTGCTGATTTTAAAGATGCTGCTGGTAATGTTGATCGTGAAAAATTATTAGCTGCAATCATGGAAAAAACCAGTGGAGCAGCTGAAAAATATGCTGATACTTATGAGGCACGTGTTCAAAAAATGAACAATGCCATTAACAGTCTACGTACTGATTTTGGTAGGGAGATTATTAATACTATTGAACCATTAATACCTGTTGTTCAACAAGCATTCCAAGCATTTAGTAGTTTACCACAACCAATAAAATCAACAGTGCTTGCTTTTGCAGGTTTAGCAGGTGGTGCAGCCATTGTCGCAGGACCATTAATAAAAATGAGAGCCTACATGAACATGGCTGGACTGGAAATGGGTACTCTTAGAAAAAGTATAGGATTATTACAAACTGGTTATAAAGCATTAGCTGGTGGTGAAGGTATTAGTGGAGCCATTTCAGCTATGAAAAACTTTTCTAAACCTACTGAAAAAGTAGTGGAGGAAGCTGCCAAAGTTGGTGCTTTAGCACCTGAAGCTAGTGCTGCTGCAGGGGGTGCTACTGCAACTGGTGGTGCTTTATCAGGTATTGCATCTGCATTCACAAGTATGATTGTGCCATTACTTGCTATTGCAGCAGTTGTTGCTGTGATGATTCCTATTATTGCAGGTTTAGCTGCAGAAGCATTAATATTTATTAAAGGTATTCAATTATTAATCGATGCATTAGACTTTGATAAGATTGATTTAACTAGTGCTATTGAGGGTATTAAACAGGTTGGTAGTGCTTTACTTGAAATGGGTATTGCAATGGCAGAGATGACCTTTGCTAATGTTATGACTGGTTTGGCAGTTTTAACAAGTGGTTTAACTGGTTTGGTTAATCCCGTTCAAGTTGCTGGTGCATTATTAATTAATGCTGCTAAAGAATTAGAAGTATTTAACAATGTAAATATTGACTCTAATGTTCCTAAGAATATTAAAAAAATTAGTGAATCTTTAAAGTTAGTTTCAGAGGCTATGAATAGTTTAACTACTGTTGTAGTGGATATGGCAGTGGGTAATCTTGCAACATTAGGTGGTTTATTAGGTAATGTATCCGATGCAATTACTACTGCTAAAAATGAAATTACTAATGCAGCTAAAGAAATTGAAACTTTAAAAGATTTACCTGACATTGATGAAGGTGCTGTTAATAAATTAAAGAAAGTTTCATCTGGTTTGGATAGTGTTGCTACTGCTATGGAGGCATTGCGTAGTCTTCGTGATGGTCAAAACTGGGATAATTTATTCAGTGGTTTAACTAACCTCTTTGGTGGAATTAATATTGGTCAGGCATTGTCAAGTGTTCGTCAGGATATTTATGATGCGTCTGTTGCGTTAAAACAATTCACTGGTGTTAGTGATATTCCGGAGGATGTTGCAGGTAAATTGAAAAAAGTTGCTAGTACTTTGAAAAGTGTTAGTGAAAGTGTTGAAACTTTACGTAAGCTTCGTGATGATTATAATTGGGATTCAACATGGGGTAATATTTTCCAAGGTACAGATATTCCGGGTGCAATTAACAGTATTAAAAATGATTTATTTAAGGTTGCTGCTAGTTTACGTAGTTTAAATGGTATTAGTGCTATCCCTGAAGGGTTAGGTAATAAGATTCAACGTGTTACTTGGACTGTTAATAATGTTAAGGGTTCTGTTTCTGCTTTAAATGGTGTTCCTCAAGTTAGTGAGGGTGCTAGTGATCGTGTAACTAAGGCAGTTACAACAGTTAGTAATGTTGCAAGACAATTAAACCGTTTAGGTAATATTAATGTTAGTGGTGGTATTGGTGAATCATTAAGACAGGTCAGGGAAGCTATTACTAGTTTGCGTACTACTTTAAATAAAGCTAGTGGTGGTTTTAGAACTGGTGGTGTTAATATTGGACGTAATATAAGGTCTGGTATTAGTGCTGGTTTAAATAATCTGTCTGGTGTTGTAAGGTCTCGTGTTAGTAGTGCTACTAGTTCTGGTGCGGGTGTTGCAAGGTCTGGTGGTGCTCGTATGGGAAGTAGTGGAACAAGTGGATTCCAATCTAACTTTAAATTAGCACAAGTTGTTAGTTCTGAAATGACTTATAGTGTTCAAGCAGTTCAAAACGGTACTGCACCATTTGTAGAAGCTGTAAGGCAAATGGCTAAGGAAGCTGTTGAAGCTGCAAAAAATGAATTAGAACAACAATCACCGGGTAAAATTGCACGTATGTGGGGTGCTGAGATGGGTTTCTCATCCGACCTTGTATATTCTCGTGGTCAAGGTTTAATTAGTGCTATGCGTGATATCACTGGTCGTGTTGTAGCTGTTGGTAATGGTAATTTAAATCCTGCTTGGGATAGTTTTAATTTTGATTATAATCGTTTAAATACAATTAATAATATGCGTGGGTCTAGTGATTTAGGTAAGACACAGAGACCTGTTAATATTATTGTTGGTGAGGGTGCTGTGCAATTGGATGCACGTAACTTAACTACTGAGGAGTCACGTCAAATAATGGTTAATGCTATGGAAGGCATTGATGATATTGAGTATATTGAAGTAAATAAAAACATATAAAATTTTTGAATAAATATTATGCAGATGTATGATTACGATAATCTAGATTCTAAATTATTTAACATTAGTATTGATGGTTTAGATTTAATTGGAGAGAGTTTTTCACCTAGTGAAAGTTATAATCGCAGAGAATTAAGCCGTCATACTATTATAGGTGGTACTCAAAAGGTTATACGTACCACTTATGTTCAACGTGATTTTACTTTCAATACTCATGTTCGCATAGATCCATTATATCCTGATATTTATGATTCTACTTTTCGTTTATGGATGAGTAAACCTGTTGAAGTGGTTAGTAAAGAATTAGGTGGGAAATTTAATGCTGAGTGCACGGTTAAAAAAACTCATGAAAACCCCTCATCATTATCATTAGAGATTCATTTAATAGAAATCCCTGATGAAAACTCATTAATACCAAATGATAATTTCATTGTACCGTATGATAAAATATTACCTAAAGTGAAAGTAACTACAAAGGATTCTTCTAAGAGTAAGGATAAGTCTAAAAAGAAAAATAAGAAAGTTATTAATAAGTCTAAGAAGGTTAATTCTAAAAATAAAGGTGGTAAGATTACTTCTGCCTTATCCTAAAATTTTATTTTTTTAATAAATGTGTGCTGTTTATTCAAGTCCTAAAAATTATAGTATTGTTCGTGCAGGTTTAGAAGTTTACAAAACCGATGAAGAAAACTTCAAACCGTATATATCTGCAGGTGCAAGTAACAGTTCTTCAAGCAATAGTGAAACAGATAGTAGTGATAGTTCAACAGATGATACTAATAGTATTGGTTACACTTATCATCAAGGTGAAATAAGAGAAATCTACCATTATGCTAATTTATACTCTGCTAATTATGAAAGCGATTATAAAGAAATGAATAATAGTGCAACCATTACAGTACCTGAGGTTGATAAGAATCGTTTTTACAAAGGAGTAAGAGTTTCACTTAAAAAAGAATGGGAAGAACCCGGTAAAACTTTAGTTTGGGATGATTTAAAAAGTGTAACAACAGGTTTTATCACTGAACAAACATTTAATGAAGAAACCGTTGAAGTTAAAATTGATGGTTTATCCAAACTATTAGACCAGAAATATACTTTTGATTTCTCTAATATGAAACGTTCAAAGATATTGGAGGAAATTATTAAAACGGCTGGTTTGGAAGCTGATATTGATGTTACTGGTTTGGATGATGATGTAACCTCATTTAAATCAAGCAGTAGTGACAGTAGTAGTGGTTCGGGTAAAAGTACTGGTAGTGCTACTATTGATGAGGCTGTTGAGAATGCTATTAATGGTGTTAGTGGTGATTTAGCAAAAGCCAAAGCTATTGATAAAGCATTCAAAGAGCATGTTATTTATAGTTATTATTTTGATTGTAAATACCCGGACTTGGATAAAGCGTGGAGTGTTGCTCATTTGAATTGTGCTGATGGTGCTAATGTATTATGTGCAATGTTCATAAAAGGTGGTTTCGATGCAGTCATACACCACACACCCGGCAAAGATGGTAATGGTCATTATATTGTTAGGGTTAAAGTTAAAGGTAAAGTTTATGCTACTGATAATGCTGCAAGTGATGGTCAGCATACCACAAGAAGTTTCGGTGAAGTTTGGGGTCCATCATCAGGTACAGCAAAAGGTACTAAAATAGGATAAAAAAAAATAATAATAAGTGAGGTTCAAATAGTTTCCTATTATGTCTAATTTTTGGGTTTGTAGTGATAATATTGATGGTAAAGAAAATAAAAGGATTAATACATTATGTGATGCTTTGAAAAAAGCAGGGCACACAGCACATAATGGTGGAGTTGGTCCTAATACCGTCCAATCACATGGTTTAACTAGTAATGCTAAAGGGCAGATTGGTGTTTTTATTGTTGGTGGTTCTGATGCTGGAATGTATGTTGATTTCCGTGATGGTTTGAAAAGAGGTTATTATCATTATAAGTATATGTGGGTTGTTTTTGCAAGTGATACTGCAACAACGGATAAATGGATTACTTGTAATGGTTTAAGTAATACTTCTTTGGTTCGTGCATGGGATGATAATTATAGTGGTTCCAGTATTGAATCTGTTGGTAAAACTGCTAAATCATATTTTGACTCTAATAAGAAATATATTGGTTACGCTTGTGGTAAGAAAGGTTGTGATTTTAAAGAGGTAACTGATAATTTCATTAAAGCTATAGGTGGTGACACGGATAGTTCATCATCATCTAATAGCAGTAGTGGTGCTAGCTCTTGTAAGGAAGCTGTTCAGAAGTTGTTAACTCATTGGGATGGTTATGTGGAATGCCGTATACGTGATGGTGTTGTGCATATTCATAAAATCCGTGAACCTCAAAAGAACTGCACATTATTATTACAAGAGGGAGTTAATGTTTTTTCAAGTAGTATTAAAGTAACTGATGTTAATCCTGATACAGTTAATCATTTAATTGTTCATTGGAGTGGTGGAACAATCACTTTTAAAGATGAAGAATTAATTAATCGTTTCGGTGATATTGTTAAAGAGGTTGATGCTGTTAAAACTATCTCCAATACTGTGGATAAAAAAGAGTCTAATAAGAATAAATCAAATAAATCAAATAATAATACTTCTAATTCTAATAATAATAGTGAATCAGAATCAAAAAATAATTCAAGTAAAACCAATACTATACTAAGACCAATAACAAAATATGAGGATGCTTTAAGTTTTGGTAATATTGAATGGAATAAAATCAAAAGAGATAATGGGCATACTATTGAATGTCAAGTGCAAGGTTCACCGGAATGGCGTGTAGGTGAATGGGTTAGAGTAATATTCCCAAGTTTCGGTGAAAACGGTTACATGTATACTTCAAGAGCATCACATTCTGATGATGGTGGTGACTGGAATGTTAACCTTGCATTAGTAGATTATCCACCCGGTTGGGGTGCTGAAACTACAGACGACAATAGTACAGATGATGAAGATTCTGAAAGTACAGATGACACTAGCAGTGACACTACTAGTGAATCATAAAATAGTTTAAGGTTCATATTATGGGTGATTCAAAAAATATAACTGCAACAAAAGGACGTTTACACAGTCAATTCAGTAATGTAGTTAATAATGTACTAACCAGTAAAAATATTCCCGGTCAAATCCAAAAAGCCGTCGATAATGAAAAAATAAGAACTGGTGTAATTACTAAATTCTATCCATACCTTGACAAAGCAGAAGTCCAATTAGATAATCTTGATAAAACTATTGTTTGTAAGATACTTCATCGTTTTGGTGGTGAAATGATTGATTTTTTCACACCATTAGAATATGAATCTGATTACTGTGAAAACCTCCATGAACCTTATATTATTCCTAAAGCAGCACAACATGTTTGTGTCTTAAATATTAATGATGCTGATAGTGAGGAGAATTTAATTTTAGGTTACTATCAAAATGAGGAGATTGTTGGTTTTGACCCTGCTAAACCGGGTAATGTTAAACTTGCTTTTTTAAGAGAGACTAATGAGTATTGGATTGAATTTGGTAATGATGGTTTAAATATAAGATTACCAAATAAACCTGAATTAGCTTCAGGATTATTAGATGAAGAAATGGAGGATGTGGATTATGTTTCCACCTCTGACGTCACATCATTAGTTAATGATTCTGTTAATGAAGCAGTTAATAATATTACTGATGTTGATACTAGTGATTTTTATACTAGAAGTGAAGTTGATGAAATAGTTAATAATGCAGTGGGTAGTGTTCAGGATTTGATTGGTGACCTTGACGATTATATAACAGGATAAAATTGTGGTGATTATTTATTTTACCCGTAGATACAAATAGTTACGATTATAATTTTTACAAAACCTTAAACGAGGATGTGAAATTAGTAAGTAATGAATATGGAGAATGGGATCTTGATTTTAAAAACGGTGATTGGGTTAATTGTACTGGTATTGATAGCTTGGTTAATGCTTGTATCATAGCAATAATGACCAGATTCAATGAATTAGGTTACTGTAGTTTATATGAAGATTTCGGTTGCAGAATCCATGAAGTAATTAAACAATCCAAAGGCAGAAACGCAGCATATAAGATTGAAGTTTATGTTACTGAAGTATTGAATAATATGCGTAGGATTAAAACTGTTAATTGGGTGCAGGTTACGGATAATCCGGAAGATAATTATTATAATTATAAAATTAGTTTCAGTGTTACAAGTATACATGATGAAGATAATAGTGATGGTGAATTAATCGAGGAGAGTTTCTATATATGAGTTATATTATTAATGAGGATGGGGAGAAAATTTATTCTCCAGCTAATTATATTCAACAGTATTATGAGGATATTTTTTTAAGGAATCTTGAAAATGCTTATAATAATGGTTTAATATCTCGTAGTGATGAATTCACATCTTATGTTAAATCTAAACAGGATATTAGTAATTTTTATGTGATGAACTTATCTGTTTTCAGTGATGAAGTGGATGATGTTTATTATGATATGACTGATGTTTATAATAGTAATAAAGTTGATTATGCTATTAACAATGATTTAGATAGTATAGGTGATATTGTTGGGTGTCTTCGACCTGAGGCTACTTATGCTAGTGTATTGTTAACTTTCACTACTGATGAATATGATACTGTTAAAACTATACCTGAGGGTTTGCTTGTATCTACTAATGATGGTGTTTATTATCGTACTGTTGAGGAGGTTGAATTAGCCCCTCATACTACTAGTATTAGTATTCAGGCGGAAGCTGTTGAGGCTGGTAGTGGTAGTCGTGTTTTAGAGGATACTTTAACTAGGATTGTTAGTGATGCTAGTGAAACAAGTATTGGTGTTAACCTTAAAACTGTTACTAATACTGTGAATAGTAGTGGTGGTGTTAATGGTTTTAATGATGATGATTACCGTGATTTGATTTTGAATCATCGTAAAGAGAATATTCGTGGTAGTTGGGAGGCTTTTGAGAAGTTTTTCAGTAATTATGATGGTTTGAATAGTTGGAAAGTAGTTCCTAATTGGGATGTTACTGGTACTATTAAGGTGGTGTTGGATCCGGGTACTCCTTATCAGTTGAATGATGTTTATAATCAATTAAAAAGTAGTGTTTGTCAGATTGATGATGATATTACTATGTTTAGTTATGAACCTGTACGTATTAGTATTTATGCTAGTTGTAATGTTGATATTGATTTAGTTAATCCTTATAGTAGTATTGAAAAGGAGGCTATTCAGTCACGTATTGTTGATGCTATTATGTTATATGTTAATGGTGATGTTACTAATTTTAAGGGTTTGAGTATTGGTGAGGATTTTATTCCTTATCAGTTGGGTGTTTTTATTAAGGGTATTGTTCCTGAGTTGAAGAATATTACTTTTAAGTATCCGTCTGCTCCGGTTACTATTGAGGATGAGCAGAAGGGTGTTGTTACTAGTGATGATATTATTATTGAAATGGAATAAAATAATTTAAATTATTAAATTTTTTTTTTATTTGTTTTTTTTTGTAGTTATGGTTGAGAATAGTTTACAATCAATGCTTGATAAATACTCATTTTTCTTTAATAAAAATGAGGGTTCTAATTTTTATAAAGTTGTTGATGTTAATAATGAAAATTTCAAATTATTATATAATAGTTTGTTTCAGGTTTATGAAAGTTTTCATTTGAATAAAAGATTGTTGGTTTGGAAGGAGCAGAGTGTACCTTATGATTACAGGATTCATTTTGTTTGTAATTATCCTAATATTAAAAGTGTAAATATATTAAAAAATGACACTCTCATATATACTAACTCATATGAAAGAAGTGAAAATAAAACAAACTTTCAATTTACTTACATTTGCAACTACACAACTTCAAACAATTCCCTTGTAAATGCATATAAATGCACTTCTTGTGGTGAAATCTACTTCGACACCACCACACCATTAATATGCACAAATTGTAACCATGAAAACCTAGAACAAATCAACATTTACCAATGCAATAATTGTAATGAAATATACTTAGGCAACACAGAAGAACCATGCACACACTGCAACAACAACGAATTCACACAATTACAAGCATACTACTGTAATAATTGTAATGAAATATACCTCAGCGAAACAGTTCTAAGTGAATGTCCTAATTGTCAAACACCTTACACTTCAAGACCCAACAGAACATTATACTATGATGAAGACAACATAAACATAAATGATAACAGTATAAACCTAAATGAAACAAACGAAACTGAAGACACAATAATAGATACAATAATACTGAATCCACCTGAACCGGAAACTGAAAGTGAAAGATTCATTAACTCAGCAGATGATGTGGAGTCAACACCGGAAAACCCATATCATATACCAATACCAATAATACCCGATGATAAATTCTTAATCACCGTTGAAACATATGATGAATATATTGTCTCAAAAGGATTTCCAGAAAACGACACTCCAACATATGATAGTAACGGAAGATTAATTGGTGATCCATTCGACCATGATTACAGTTTAGACCAATACGGTAAATTAAACCAAATACCAAGAAAACAATATATAGAAGTAACCAATCCTGAATTATATCATCTAACTGAACCCCCATATAATAATCGTGGAACAGAAGATGATTATCATTACATGAAAAGAATACTGGAATATAACCTAAGATTATGGGATACTCCAGCACCAGTATTAGAGATTTGGAAACTATACGGTTTACCTGCAACATTACTAAACCGTGAAAGATTACTAGTCAGAATGTTTGATGAAAACAAACATGAATTCGACAAGGAAACTGGTTTGGTTGGATGTTGGAAACCACAAGTATGGGAGCATAAAGACCGTTTCTGTGATGGTGGAGGTAGTCTTGGTGAATATTTCTTTGCTGAAGCAGATACTATAAGACCAACAATATGGCAGAATGTTACTATAAAATTCCGATTATTAAATAGTTTTGCTGAAGAAATAATTGATGATTATCTTGTTGATATTTATTATTATCTTGAAGATGAACATGATAATGTTAAATTATTGAAAGCTGATTATTCAATGGATACTGCTGTTATTAGTTATAAAGTATTTGAGAGTAATCTTGATAAATCTCATGTTTTAAGGTTTGTTGCACATAAAAATGATGATACTGTTATTGGTACAGAAGAAATCATAATTAATATAAGGAATTGTGATGATGGTGACTGGTATGTTTCCAGTACTGGTGATGATGTCCTTGGTGATGGTAGTAGGGATAATCCATTCCAAACACTTAATAAAGCAATTAGTGTAGTTTCAAATGCACGTGATTTAATTGTAGTTAGTGGAGACCTCACTTTATCTGATGAAAACAGCATACCAGTAGTTAACACTAATTGTACTATACTTGGTTGTGATGATGTTTCCATTACAAGTAATTATCATCGCAGATTCTTCCATTTAGTCGGTTCACATAATATTACTTTACATTTAGTTAACTTATTATTGAAAACCAGTGAAGTAAGCACTAGTATTAAATTTGTTGATTTTAAAAATACTAATTCTAATTTTTATGATTATGAAACTGTTATTATTAATGGTGGATTAGCCGTACTGGAAGCAGATATTAATACTGATAGTTATTATCCTTTTGATTATATTCATGTTAATGGTTCCTTGAAAAGTAAGGAAGAAGTTCCATTAACTAATAAAAATTTAACCTTAAAATTAAATGATACTAGTTTTGCAACAATTACTACAGATGATAATGGGGAGTTTAATGAATGGGTTAATATTAATAGTGAATATTCAGAGGATACTCAAGTGTTATCTTTAGTATTTGATCATACTGATTATTTTGAAACCACCAAAGAATGGAATATAACCTATAAAGAACCAGAATATCTAAGGGTTAGAATAGGTGAAAGTATAGAATTAACCAGTAGTGGACATGATAGTAATGTTGATGTTTCATTTTATATTAGTGATGATACTTTAATTGATACTGTAACCTCTGATAGTAACGGTGATGCAGTATTAGAATGGACTCCTGAATGGGGAACATATACAGTATACACTTATGAGGATAATATTGGTGAAACTGTTAAAAATGAATGGTTAATAGACACAATCATAATTATAAGTGAATTATCTAATAATGTTTTCATTGATGATGTTAGTTTCAATAATGATGGTGAATTCAATATAAATCAACGTACTATTATTACTTTAAATGATTTAAACGGTTTATTAACAGATTTAGAGTTCACAGATGATTTAAAATATAATATGGTTTATAGTGAGTTGCAAGGTTATTCTGATGATGAATTAACTGGTACTGATTTAACACCAAAAGATTATAGTATACTACAACAGGCCATTACTGATATAATTGTTGAAGATAATGGTGATGTTAAAATACAAAGAAACGAGGAAGAAATTATATAATGGTTGATAAAGATTGTGGGGAAACTAATAATGAGTGTAAATATTTACATCATGAACCATATTACACTCCTAATAATTATGATTTATTCTTTGATTATAATAATATACCTGTAAATATACCTATTGAAAAAGCAAATGACTTACGTAATAGGTTGCAGAAATTAATGCCTTTAACAAAAATAATCCATTTAAACATGAATAGTGAAACATTAAAAGAAGATAATAATATCCACTTACACTCATCAATGAAAATAAACAATCCCGATAATAATGATACTATGATGGAGGTTAACTTTTTATGAATATTAATATTAAAGGCACATATAAATTCAAAATAAAACTAAGTAATGGGGAATACCGTGTTATAACTGGTGAGAATCTTATAACTTTCCTTGGTGAATCATTCTTCTTAAACCGTCCGATTAACAATAATTTTAATGCAATGAAATATATTGTATTGGGAAACGGTACTAATCGTCCTCGTAAAATGGACACTAGTCTTGGTAATGAAACAATACGTAAAGAATGTGTTAAAAAAGCAGACTTGGATAATAAAAGAATACTATTAACTGTTAATTTTGATATTAATGAATTATTAGGTACAACTGAAATTGGTGTTGCTAATGATGATATATTAATCTCTCATGATGTTTATGAAAAAATAACTAATAGTACATTAGAAAGTAGTATTGGTGAAGTTGAAGTAGAATACAGTTTCCAATTATCCACCTCAGCAATACGTAGTGATTGGAACGAACTAACCAGTACATATAATGGTTATAATATTTACTACACTAATGAACCTAACGAAATTATTGGTGTGTTAGAGGAGAATACTAATTGTGGTTATCGTAAAACAAGTAGTTTAAATGAATTATCACAATATATGGGAGCTTATTATTATGACCGTGGATTAGGTTACTTATATATAAGGAATACTAAAGGAACTAATCCAGTTAATGATACTATACTTGTTCAAACAAAATAAAAAAAAATTAAACTATAAAAAAAAATATAAGAGGGGAATTTAATAGATTTATGGCTGATAATTGTAATCCAAATTATAAAAATTTAAGTCGCATACAATCATTCAGTGAACAAAGATATGTTACCGTTCAATTAATGGAACAAGCTTGTATGAATGATGAATACTTAAAACAAACAACCGATGAATTATCATATTTATCACCACCAGCAGTAAGAAAAGTATTCAATCCCGTTAATGTTGACCCAAGTCAAAGTTGGGGTTATCAAATCAATACTGACAATACCATAAGTTTTAATTCATCCACCACTAAAGATGTTTTCGTTGACTTCACAGAAGAAACAATAGACTTAGTGGATATGGAAAACACTACCTGTGACATTATAGTACCAACTGGTGGAACCAGTAAAGTTGCAAGATTAACCGTTCATGAAGATTCAACATTAAATAAAGAAACTACAGATTGGGATGCACGTGCAGGTACAAATGAATTCTGGTATGTAGGATATGATAAAAGTAAAACATACCAATCATTACCTGAATGGGATAATAATATATGGGATAAAAAAATACCATCAATCGTCCGTGCACAAACAATAAAAATCAAAAACATAACCACTAATAAAAAAGCAAGATTAAGTGGTGTAGTTTTAAGAGTACACTACGGTGGAGGTGTTACTTCAAATGTTGGTTCACCTTTATATGTTCAACTAAGAAAAACACATAAAACAAAAGTTGAAAAATATAATATGACTGGTGAGTTCGGTAATAAGGAATTCAAATTCGAATCATATGATCCTAAAGAATATGAGGAGATTTATGTACCTGATAGTAATCCTGAGGATGCTTTAGCCACAGCAGTTTATTACCCTGACACTACAACACCCGGTAATGTGACTATTAGTTTTGATAATCCTCCTGCTGTTGAAGCTGATACTACTTATGCATTAGTTTTTGCAAGTCCGTTATCTCATTATGCTCATGCTCCACGTATTGGTGGATGGGGTCGTAAATGTGACCCTGACCCATACAGTGATGGTTTTGCGTTCATCTCAGAGGATAATGGTTATACTTGGAACCGTTACGGAAAAGATGATTACACTGAATCATATAGTTTTGGTAAAAGATGGCCACGTGATTTTGCTTTTGAATGCCATATACTAGAATATGATGATGAATTCACAGCTAATGCAGAGGAAGCATTGTATTTAAAACCAATTTATACTAATCCTATTCGTAGGGTGCAATTGTCAAGTGATGCTGATAAAAATAATCAGACTATTATTTATGAGGTTTCAACTACAGGACATCCTGATGATTGGATTGATGTTACTAGTTCACGTCTTGCTGTTTTCGACCCTGATGAAAATGGAGAGTATTCACGTGTTTTATTTGCACGTGCAAGAATGAAAACTACTAATACTGCCAATAGTCCTACTATTAAAAATATTCGTCTTGGTATTGTTACAGAGGTTCCTAAAGAAATGTATGTCCGTACGCATTATTATAATCCAAATACTGAACCTATGCTTGGAGCGAATATGTGGGGTCGTTTATATGCTCCATTTACCACAGAACCCTCCACGGATTGTAGTGTTGAAATCATAAGTAATCGTTTAGATAATGAGAAATTTAAAATTATTAATCCAATTAATTTAAGTGAGTATTCTTGGATTGATGGTATAGATGAAAGTGATGTTACAGATAAAACTGAATCACAATTAATCCAATACTTAACTGATAATCCAAGTAAAGTAACATTACTGGAAGAAAACAATATTTATGTCCTCGGTTTCTTTACAGAAATAAAATTAAATAACAGTCCTGCTTATCCATTAAAAGGTTGCTACTTACAACCAGCTAATAGTAGTATAAGAGCATTTAACTTTGGAGAATGGTATGATTTCACATTTGATTATACAGATAATATTTTAACATTCCATGAATCAATATTAACCGACCAGTTAATTGAGGGAACTTTACAAATAGATTATAATCCTGTTTTTATTGATAATTTAACTAGTTTAGAAGTGGGTCGTCGTGTTGATTCTGATATGGGTGTTGATGAAGGTTTAATATTAGATTATTTCAAAGAAACTTTTGTTATTACAAGTGAGCATATTGAAACACGTACTGTTAACTTAAGAGTTTCACCTGTTGACCCTATCCGGTCAGTAGTGTTGAATAAGGATACTGATGATGAAACTGTTTTGAATGAGAATGTTGATTATACTGTTGATGCTGATAATAAAAAGTTAATTTTTGGTGTTGTTGGTAGTGATGGTGTTTCTTCAAGGTTGAATCTTGGTGATACTTTAACTGTTGTATATACTCCTTGTATTGAAGATGCAGGTATTAGTATTGGTTATCATGCGCATCGTAGTGATAAACGTAAAGATGTTCATATAGAACCGAATTACCTTGAGTATAAGGTGTAAAAAAAAGAAATTTAATAATATTTTTATAAGAGGTTAAAAAAAAGGAATATATTATGGCTGGTAATGATGAAACATTGGAATTAGAACACATCGGAGACGAGGAAAATAATAGTGGAACCGAATCCACAGAATCCTCATATCATCAAAGATTTGTTACAAGAGTATTCCATGAAAAAAACAATCAAGTAATCGGTGCAGAAGTAATAATCTACGATGATGACCAAAACAAAATAGATAGTATTGTTGTAGCTGACAGCACAAGTCTTGAAGAATTCCAAACAAAATGGGAAAACATCAGTAAATACTACGTACTTAACGAGGATGCTGATTTATCCAGTGATTTACAAGAATTAGTAGATAATGGGGATTTAACAACATTACAAGAAATATTAACTAATACTGATGATACTACCAATATTAATGCAACAACTTTAAACGGAACTTATAATGCTTCTAGTTTTGCATCATCAGATCATGAACATGATGATAAATATTGTATAACAAATCACCAATCCAGTAATAAAGACTATGGAATTGCAACAAGTAACTTCTATGGTCATGTTAAAATCGCAGATAATTTGAATGATTCAACTTTTAACGAAGCTACTGCTTTAAGCAGTCATCAGGGATACGAGTTAAATCAGAAGATTAACACTGTTGATGAAAAGTTTAAATGGTCTAATGTTATATCTGTTGGTAGTTATATTAAATACAGGGTTAATGAGGATTTAAGATTAGTTGTTTGTAATTATAATCGTAGTAATTACACTGGTTGTAAAAATACAACTGGTGTGAAAACATTACATGGTGAGGGTACTATCCCGTCTTATTATGCACCAACAGGTAGGGTGTTAACTCCTTTGTACAGGGGTGACCTTACTTTATATTATAATACTGATGGTAGTATTAGTTTATATAATTTAACTACTATTAAGAAGTTTAGTATTCATGCTCAGGTAATGTGGCACTACTAAAAAGAGTATAAAAAAAAGAGGATAATGGTTAGGAAATCAGAGGATAATTCATTTTGTGATGGTTGTTGTAATCGTAGAACATGCAATCATGACCTTGAAAAATGTTGTTATCTTGTACGGAATGAATGTATGCTCCAAGAGGGGTATGTAGTAAGAACAAAATAAAACTATTTTGGTAAAAATATTGCAGATGATACAGAAAATCATTTTTTTTCTGTTGATGCAAAAAAAAAACATTAATTGGGAATGTCAAAAAAAAATAAAATAAAACAATATTTTTTCCCTTAAATAAAACGTTTTTTTTATTACTTTTTTTACTTTTTTTTCTAGAATTTTTTTTTAAGTATTTTTCAAAGGTGATTGGGTGGAAAAAAAATTTATTCTTTTCCCCCCTAGTATAAGATGAGATATAAAATTTCTTAATTTTTTTTTCATGTATGTGTATAAAAAAAATGGTGTGAAAATTTTTTATAATATAAAAAAATAGAATGGATTTTTATTTTATATTTTCCCTCAAAAATAAAAACATAAAATAATATTTTTATAATTTTTTTATTCTTTTTTTCTTCAAAATAAAATGCATGTAAAAGAAAATATGAAATTTTAAACTTTATTTTTATAATTTAATGGGAAAAAAATAAGACTTCACCCCACCTATGATTATTTAAATTTAAAATTCAATTTTTTTTCATAAAAAAAAGTTATATTTATAAAAGACTATAAAATAGGGATTAAAAAATAATTAAATTAATAATTTTTTGTTTTATTTTTTTATATTGACAAATAAAAAAAATGAAAATGATATGGTAGTTGTTGAACAAGGTATAAAAAAAACTATTCTTTTTTTATATGATTATATAAATTGGAGGGTTGGTATTTTGTGAGTTTAGAATTCGTAGTAAATAATCAACAACTCAGAAGAGTAGATACAACAAATGTTGTAAGTAACAATAAGAACGTATACACTTGTAAATTTACTTTCATAGACTCTGAATGGGATGAACTCCATAAATTCGCAATCTTCACAGATGGATGGGGTAAAATAACAAAAGTCCATCTTGGAAAGGATAGTGATATATTAACATGTTTAGTCCCCGATGAAGTTTTAGAAGGAGCAAACTTCAAAGTCGCTGTTTACGGTGGGGATTTAATCTCAACCAACAATGTAACTGTAAGTATAATTGAATCAGGATACAAAAATCATATGCATCATCCTCATAATGGTCATCATCATAGTTGCCCATCTAAAAAGGATGTATTTGTGGAAATATTTGATTCATTAGATACAAAATTCGATAGCATTGCTTATAATAATAATTATTTGCATGTTTTTAATGGTAGTAAATTATTAGAATCCGTTTACTTACCTTCACTTACAGAAGAAGATGTTAACCTTCTAATACAAGTGTTTGCAACAGACTTCCAAAACTTATTGGATGATAAAGCAGATAAGAATCATACCCATTCTCTTGCAACCAGTACCGATGATGGTTTCATGTCCAAAGAGGATAAAATGAAACTTGATGGTTTTGATCCAGACTCATTAATTGTTGATGATGAACTGGATATGGATAGTAATTATCCAGTTGCAAACCATGCTATCGCCACAGCGTTAGCTGGTAAAAAGGATGATTTTGACTTTGCTACGGAATTGGATAAAGTAATCCAAAATTTAATAGACGAATAAAATAAAAAAATCGAATTTTATTTAAATATAAAAAAATATATAAACAATATTTTTTTAAAATATTTTTTTTGGTAAAAAATTAGATATATTATGGCTGTAAGTAATCAAACATTATACGAACATTTAAGAACATTAAACAAACAATGGTTTTACGATAAAACTGAATTAGACACTGCATTAGAAGCAAAAGCAGATAATGTTGAAATACCAACAAAAACATCTGACTTAACCAATGATAGTAACTTCATATCCACCAGCAACACTGCAGGTTTAATAAAAAATGATGGTACTATTGATACTAATGCATATTTAACCGAACACCAAGACATATCTGGTAAAGCAAACAGTGCAGACTTAGCAACTGTTGCAACAAGTGGAAGTTACAATGACTTAGAGGATGTTCCACAAACTTTCACTCCTGCAGACCACACACAAGCTTCCAGTACAATTACTGATACTGCAACTTATTCTAATATTGGTAATGTTGCTACTACTCAAGCTTCCATTAATGCAGCTATTGATACTAAATTAGGTGCATTATTATCCGTAGAATTAATAGAAGTAGCAGTATCATTACCAACTGCAGCAGCAAGTACAATGAACAAATTCTACCTTGTTGCAGAATCCACCTCAGCAACCAATGACAATTATGAAATCTACGTAACTGTCAGAACTGGTTCCAGTGGAAGTTACGAGTATGACTGGGAAAAAGTCGATACAGCAAGAATCGACTTATCTGGCAAAGCAGATGTCTCACATACTCATGGTAACTTAACCAATGATGGTAAAATTGGTTCCAACGCTGATTACTTTGTAACCACCACAACTGGTGGAGCAGTAACCAGTCAAGCAAGCATTGGTAACATCAGCACCTCCGGTGCAATCGGTAGTACTAGTGGTAAAGTTATTACAACTACTACTAATGGTGTTTTAACTGCTAGTGATTGGACTGATGAATTGGATGGTGTTATCCAAAATTTAATCAGTTACGGACAATCCCAACAATCCTAGACTGGATATAAAAAGGAAAAAACATTTAGATAAAAAAATATGTTAAATGGATGATTTTAGGGAGGAAAATATATAAAATTTAATTTCTTCCTTTAATTATTCATTCAATAAAAAATAAATAATTGAAAGAGTGAAAAAATCTCTCTTTTTTTTTTGATACTTTAAAAAATTATGAATTTTAGTGCAATTCCATCAGATATTATAAATAAAACAGTTAAAGTTTTCATAGGCAACTTCAGTTTCTATGGAGAATGCATAGAACTTGGTGAGGAAGAAGAAAATTATTTAAAATTAAAAGAAACAGATGATAATATTTTATTAATCAATATTACTAGTGTTGATGTTTTAACAATTATTGAAAATGAATAAAAAAAAATAAAGATTATGACTGAAGAAGAAATTATTAATCCATTATCAGGCTTATACAATCATATAATGTCACTTGTAGGGCAGAATCACTACACTAAAACTCAATCAGATAATAAATATGCAACACAAGCAAGTGTAGATGACTTAATCGGTGATTTGGATGATTATATTACAAATTAAAAAAAAAATAGAATAATAAAAAAATTTTATTAATATTTTGGAGGGGGTTATTTTTGAGTATTAATAATGATTTAACTTTAATAAATGATAATAATAATTTTAAGTTAGGACACAGTGTAACTTTCGTATGTGATGTCTCTAATTTAACCAATACTTATGAAGAATTCAAATTATATAATATAGTTAATAATGAATTAACTGAATTAGTAGATGTTAGTGATAGTGTTACTAATGGATTATTAATATATAAATACTATCCACAAACCACTGGAATAATAAATATAGTACTACAAACAGAAGAAGTATCTGAAATTATACATCAAAGTAACACAATAACATTAACTGTAAATAATAATAGTCATGCACAGAATATTTACAATGCTAATGCAGCATTAGTATCTAACTTAACCAGTATGGGAGTAATAGGAGCATCCGTTAATGATGGTTTAGCTACTAATATTGCTAAAGTGTTGAGTGTTCCACCAACACAACGTGGAATAGAACTAGACACTAGTATAACATGCACCTGCCCAAGTAGTGCATCAGTCGGCGTACCATTCAATATAACAGGAGTATTAACATCCAGTTATGATGACACAAGCCAAAGTAATGTTGATATGCACGGTGGAGAAATACAAGGAGCAACCATTGAAATCTACAATGGTAACACTTTACTAGGAACCTGCACAACCAACATCGATGGAGAATACAGTTACTCATACACACCAACCGTGACTGGGAATTTAAGCATACACGCCATCTATGATTCAGCAAACGACTTCTACGAAGACAGTGCAAGTAACAGTAACAGTGTAAGCGTACATGTACCTGTATCAAGCGTAACATTAACCGCCACTGTCTGTGATAGTAACAATCAAGCAATTGGCAGTCCTTCCGATTCTGCTATTCTCTCATATGTTGATGGTGAGTCAGCACTTTTAACCGCAACAGTATTAGACAGTAACAACGACCCGGTTGTTGGAAAAACAGTCAGTTTCGATATTGTTGACCATGATGCTGGTACTGTTATCTCGAATATTGGAACTGCGACTACTGATTCGTCCGGTATATGTTCCGTATATTACTACTCAAAAGATGCAGATGTTTTAAATATAAAATGTTCTTGTAACAATATTGAATCATCATCAGTACAAATCGAAGATTGTTGGAAATATGACTCATTAACCACAAATAACAATCGATTAAGTGTTACCAAAGGTTCTGCTTCACTCACATACTCCAATGATGGAGTAAAGATAAAAGGAACTGCTACAACAGACACATTAATAAAATATCTTGATTTAACACTCCCAAATAAATATAGTGTTGAAATAGACATCAATTCATTTGTAACAACTGATTATACATCAGAATGTGTAGTTGAAAATGTATCTGTTGTTCGAGATGTAACTTACTCAAAAATCGGATATTACAAATACAATATTACTGACAGTTCTGCTCCAATTATAGAGTATAATCTTGAGAATTGGGATTGGATAAATGGGGATACTTTAAAATATGAATTTGACTCATCAACACAATCTATGAAGATTTATCAAAATGGAGTATTGAAAGGTACAATAACTAATGTTACACAGAACAATACTTTAAGATTTAAAACCCACAATGGAAGATGGACAGTATTCAAGAATTTAAAAATCAAGTCTTTATAGTTTTGTAATTACCATATTCTTGATTGTTACATTTCTATTTGAATATAATTTGATTTTAAATCCACTATGATTACTGCTATCGGCTTGTTTTTGATACTTTTGAGTATTGTTCAGATAACAAGTTACAACTCCATTGTTTACAATAAACTTTAAAGTATCTCCAACCTTTAATATAGGAGAAGTAGATGTAACATTGCCTCCTAAATCGACAATTCTCCCCCAATTTAGATTATTCCCAGAAGTTTCACAAAATATTCCTTCACAACTAATCCCTGCACTATACTTATTACTTATTATAATCCCAGTTATTTCAACACTTAATTCATAATTAGTAGGCATTGGAATATCTAAACTTGCAAAGTGGTCGCTATTGATTCCATTTCCAGTTATTGAAACTCCATTGCTTGAATGAGAGATGGATATTCCAGTTGTTGATGGTGTGAACATATCGTGTGAGGTTGTGAGAGAGTTATTATACCATTTGTTTGTTATTGCTACACTTGAACTTTCGATGTTGTTACAACTTGCTTTAATATATAAATCTCCTGTATCTTTTGAGTAGTAAGATACGTTGTTGTTTTTTTTTATTCAATTTATTATTATTTTATATTATTTTTTTTATTTTTTCTTATTTTTTTTTTATTAAATAAAATTTTAACTTAAATAAATTAATTTTTTTGAGGTGAGTAGTTGCCAACTAATTTAAATGAATATGTTAATGAGAAGCATTATACGAAAAGTGAAACCTATACTCAAAATGAAATCTTAAGACTTTTAGAAAACTTAGATATTAATTTGGATGATTTTGAGGGTAATATCTTATATGTATCAGAGTTACCATCTGAGAATATTTGTACTAAGTGTTTATATGTCTTAAATTATAGTGGTTTGTATATTTATAGTAGTGGTGAGTGGGTTAATGTTGTTGAGGGAAACGAAACAGTATTATCACTTGTCAGTGACATGTCCACACTAAGAACAAACTTAACAAGTTTATACACTAGTTTAACCAATTTCAACAAAGCATTAATCGATTTCAGTGAAGATAATGAGAATTTAGATTCTGATTTAACAAAATTAAAGGATAATCTTCAAGTATTTATTGACCGTGTGGGTAATATGATTACTGCGATTGATGCATTAGAAGATGGTTTGGATCAACTGGATGAGGATACCACTCGTTTAGATACTGCTTTAACTACCTTAAATACTAGTATGAGTAGTTTTGATACTAGGTTGAATACTTTTGATTCTGATTTACAAACACTACAAGATAATCTTGATACTACTAATAGTAATGTTTCTGATTTGGAGGATGGTCTAACTGGTTTTGAAACTCAATTGGATGGTTTTAGTAGTACTATTAGTCAGTTGAATACTGATGCAGGTACATTAACCACACGCTTAGACAACCTCTACGATACATTATTCGATGCCAACGGTGACCTTGTAAGTACCGATGCAGACATTACCAATTTAAGTTTAAGATTAACTAACTTGTTAAGTGACCTTGCAGTATTGGGTGAGTTTTTGGATGGTTTTGAAGGAAACCTAACGGATTTCAAAGCAGAAATGCAAGAACAAGGAATCACCCTTGAAACTATTGATATGAATAGTAACATCCTTAAATTATTCGGTGCTATTGCCAGTGTTAAAGCTGATGTTACTGAAATCACTGAGGATTCTATTCCAGCGGTGCAGACTGATATTAGTAATGTGCAAACTGATTTATGGGGTGAGGATAAAGACCAATCCAATCCGGACAGTAATTCTGTCATGGGTAATATTAGTGATTTGACTACGAATGTTATTCCTGCTGTGCAATCTGATATAGGTGACACACAAGACGATATACAAGACTTACAAGATACTATAGGTGATGAAAACAATCCTGCTGAGGGAACACTACGTAAATTAATTAATAATGCACAATCATCAATATCCAGTTTAACAAGTAGTATTACAACTGCAACTAATGACGTAACAGACTTGTTAAAAGAAATGTATAAAGGTACTGGTAATAATTATAATGCAAATGCAACATTACAGAATCCAGCGAATGGTACATTAGCAAAGAATGTTAAAGATGCTCAATCCGCAGCTTCAACTGCACAATCCACAGCAAATAGTGTGCAAAGTTTAGCCAATACTGCTAAATCAACTGCTGAAACTGCAAAGAGTACAGCGGAAACTGCTAAAAGTAGTGCCGAATCTGCACAAGCAAGTATAGCTACTGTGCAAAGTGATATTGATGATTTAAATAATCAAATTGATAATAGTGACCCTAATAACCCTGGTTTAAAACAACAAATCGCTTCAACTCAATCAAGCATATCTAGTGCTAATAGTAGTATTGCAAATGCATTCACAGAATTATTCGGTACTGGAACAGATAGTGATAGTGCTAATGGTGACAGTATATGGGCAAAACTCAAAACATTAATAAGTAATGTAGGTTACAATAGTGACGCCGCTAATACAAGTGGTACAAGCTTATGGAGTAGAGTAAAAGGATTATCAAGTGAATTATCAACTTTAGATGGTAAAATAGGTTTCAGTAGCGACATTGCAAGTAATGACGATGGTGCTAGTTTATGGGCAAGATTCAAATATAATAGTGATGAATTATCATCTTTAAGTAGTGATGTTGGTAATAGTGGTGATTCTGCTTCTAATAATGATGGAGCAAGTTTATGGGCTAAATTCAATTATGCAATAAGTCAAATCACTAGTATTAATGGTGTGATTGGTTCTAGTGGTGATAGTAGTAATGGTACAAGCTTATGGAGTAAAATCAATAAAGCCAATGAAGATATAACTACAATAAATGCTAATGTGGGTGCAAGTGGAAATACGGCCAGTAATAGTAATGATGCGAGTTTATGGGCGAGATTTAATTATGCTTTACAGCAAATCAGTAATTTAAACACTAGTATTAATAGTGCTAATGCTGAAATGTACGGTACTGGAACTGATGAAACTACAGCTGATGGGGACAGTATATGGGCTAAAATTAAAAACCTTAAACAGAATGTTGGTAATGTTGATTTTGCAACTAAAGGTGATTTGCAAACACAAGTAACTGCCGCTCAAAACGCAGCTGATGCCGCACAAACAAGTGCAACAAATGCAGCTACAAGTGCAAGTAATGCTCAAAGTGCTGCTGATGCAGCTCAACAATCTGCCGACGATGCCAACGATGCAATCACTGGTGTGCGAAGTGCAGCTGCACTAACAGAAACAACATTAAGCAACCTTGTAAGTTATTGCCAATGGGGTAATGCTAGTGTTGTTAGTGTTTCCGGAACAGCAGTTGAAGAAAGACCAAATACTAGTTTAAAACTTGTAGAAGTGTATTGTAATTATAATTACTCTTTTACTTCAAGCAATTTAAATCAATGGGTTGATACTGGTTTAACTATTGGTTATAAACCACGTAAGAATACTTTCATTGAAACAGACAGGCCATCAACTATGGCATACATAAATTCCTCAAATGGGCATATTTATGCATATTCAACCAGTTCAGGTACAGTACCAATTGTATTCCATGGATTATATCATTACCAATAAAAAAAAATATTGAATAATTATGAGTGTTAAGTTGATACGTGATTTGAAAAATTTATTTCATTCTTTTATTTTTTTCAAATCGGATGATGAATCAAATTTCCATACTTGGATAAATGAAAATGTAACCTATACTAACGGTGTATTACAGAATCATAGTACTCTTACTCAAACTGGTGAATTATCCTTTAATGCATCTATTGTTAGTCCTAATTACCGGTTGGGTACTGTGTCTTGTAAATTGGTTAATGGTGTTGAAGGTCAGACTGTCCAGTTTATTAGTTCGTATGTTAATATGAGGACTATTACTGATGGTGAGGGTTATTGTGTTTCAAGTAGTGGTCGTTTTAACAGGGGTGAAACTGTTACTGTTATTGTGGAACCATTAAATGTTGATGGTGTGGATTATTCTGGTTGCACTTTAACATGTGAAACATAAAAAAAATAGAGAAAATTTTATGGTTGATAGTAATATTATTGAAACAATTATATTTAATTTTAAGGAATCATTAGGGTTGAATTATTATTCACGTGATTCTGAAAAAGATGAATTTCTTAGATGGCTCCAAAAGAATATCAATTATGATAATGGTGTTCTTGAAATACCGGATAATCCTTTGATAACTGAAACAGAACAAGTAAATGCAGGTAATGGTGATGTTTTTTTGAAAAATCTTGTTAAAACATGGGCGTATACTAAAAAGGATAAACAAGAGTATTGGAGTAGTTTATTAGTTAATAATATCCGTTATGATAATGGAGTGTTAATTATTAACGATTGATTATTAATTTTATTATTTTTTTTTGGTTATGAGAATAGAATTATATAAAACGAAAATAGAATGCAGTTCACATAATATACTCGTAAATAGTACAGATACACTTATAACAGTATCATTAGTTGATTTTAACGGTAATCCAGTAACAGATACTGAAGCAACTGTTAGTGTGGATACTGGATATTTCACTAAATACACTAGAAATAATACTGATGTAATGATAAGTGGTTCCAGTACACAATCATATACTGGAAAAACTGGATCGGATGGAACATTCACATTAAAATACACTGCAACAAATATTGGATTGGCAACATTCACCACTGATAATTATCAAACCCAAGTCAACATCACCAAAGCTGATGATAATACGTGGGAAACTATTACTTTAAATAATCCATCTTCTACTTTTGAGTTATTTGTGAATGAGCATATTAGATTATGTGAATTAAGAATGAATTACACTACAAATAGTAATGTAGCATCCGGTGACCATGGTACTAGTACTAGTGTGCCAGTGGATTATAGACCATCTGGTGTGGTTGTAGGTAGTCTTCAACTTGGAGGTAGTTTAAGAGTTACTAGTGCTGGAGCGATTACATGGACTTTAGATGGTAATATTGGTGCTGGAATGCATATTTACGGTTCCGTAGTTTATCATTACTAGAAATATGGAAGAATGAACAAATTATTTTAAAAAAATTTTATAAGAGTTATGGCAACAAAAATAACATTTAAAAATATACAAACAATAGCAAAAAAAACAAAAGCATACGTTGAAAAAAACGGTAAATTACCATCTACTTTAACAGTAGATAATGTAAAATATACTTATCCACAAATCGGTTATATACTAGCTAAATCTGTTAATAATATTGGTAAAGATATAACTGTCATTAGTGTTGGTAAAGCACCTAAACCTCAAGGTGAAACAGTAAAATTCGATATTAATGAAGAAGATTATAAAAAATTAGCAAAAAACTACTCTAATTTCATTGAAGATAAAGAAAACCGTAAATTACCTAACTATAGTACGTATAATGGTAAAAGAATACATCAAAGAGTTTTCATTTACAGTTTAAGTAAAATCATTGTATGGTATACTAATCATAATAAGGTTTTACCTAGTAAATGTAGGTTTTACACTAGTGAAACTAAAGTATCTAAAACAACAACAAAAACTACAACCACAAATACAACCACTAAATCATCTGTTAAGACTAAATTAAACCCATACATGACTAATAGTGGTTGTAGTGGTCTTGGTCAGTGTACTGGGTATTTTTGTGCGTGCAACAGTCTTCAACAGTGTTTTTACCGTTTGACTGGTATTAAGGTTGCTGAATCAACTATTGCAAAATGGGCTGGAACCACATCTTCAGGTACTAGTCATCAAGGTATTGAAACTGCTGTTGCAATGTTCAATAAAACCTATAAGAAAAATGTTAAAATTAAATGGTATAATTTCAGTGATTTAGGTAAGAATGATACTTCTAGATGGAGTAAATTCCAATCATTAATCACTAATGGTGCAATGTTCACTCATATTCTCTATAGATACAATTGGGGTCATTATGAAGTCCCTAAAAGTGTATCTGGTAGTAATGTGATTGTTTTAAATAGTTTAGGTAGTAGTTGTGGTTCGGGTACTTATTGTGGTTATATTGAAACTAGAACTAAATCTACTGAGTTAGGTTATATGAAAGGAATAAGTCAGAAAAGTATTTGTGCATTAACAATTTAGAGGTTTAGTTATACATGAATTTTATTAGTAAGTTTTTTAAGCAAAGGGAATTAGGTAAGATGCAAAAAGAAGTAGTTGAATTATTAGCTGAGAATAATAATCAGTTGAATGATACTATTCTTGAAAAGCAGGTTAAAATTAATACTATAAGGTGTGAATTGGATTTGCCTGATAAGTCTGAGATTATTTACGAGGATGGTTTCGCACAATAAAAAAACGTGTTGTATATTGAAAAGGGAGGAATGATTGATTCATTCCTCCTTATTTTTTTTTAAATTATTTTTGTGTATGATTGTGTGTTATAATGGTTTAAATACTTGTACTTTTCATAGTAATTTATTATAATATGTCTGGTTTTGTTTTTGTTTCTGATTTGGTTAAATTAAGGTTGAAATCATTAAGTATTACTAATGGTGAGTCTTATGATTCGATATTGTCACGTTTATTGGATTGTAAGGTGGAGTCTTATGTTTGTGAGTATCGTGTTTTTGATACTGTTAATGATTGTTTTGTTGATTTAAGGGTGGATTGGGGTAGTCTTACTGAGAATTTGTGTTTTGGTTTTGATGGTGTTTATTCTGATTCGTTTCCTGTTAATCCTTGTGTGGATTATAATGTTTGGTGTGGTTTTAAGGAGGTTGTTTGTGGTTTGAGTTTTATTTTTAATGTTTTGGTTGTGTTGGATAGGGGTGGGTCTGTTGTTGTTGATGGTTTGGTTTTTAACAGGTTTAAGTAAATTTGTTTTTCTTTTTATGTATATTTTTTTAATATTTTAACCATAAAGTATAAATAGTATGAAAATATAATACTAACTATGGAATTGTGAAAAGGATTAATAGAGTACTTGGGATAGGAAATAAACAAATAAAAATAAATCGGATGTGAATATAATGGAAAATTTATTTGACACAAAAAAAGAAATCATCAGCAAACTAAAAAATGCTGAAGACAAACTAAGTACTACAAAAAATGAATTAAAAAATAAAGAAAATGATCTCTGGTTAAACACTGAGTTCAAAAAATTAGGTTACACTAATGATGATACTCGTAGGGCGTATGTGCATAATGAAACCAGTGACCTTAGATTAAATGAAGAATTAATTAATAATGAGATTAGGAGGTTAAAAAGAGAATTGAATTTATGTGATGATAAAATCAAATTAGTATCCTTCTAAAAATTTCATGATTATATTATTGGGAGCATAATTTTATTCACAGTTTATATTTTATTCTTTTTTTTTAACTTTTTTTAATGGAAAAAAAAGTCATCTTCTTAATAAATATTAAATTTGGGTAAAAAAAATAATATAAATGGGAATATTATATAATCTTTTTTTGGGTATGATTATATGATATAAAAATATAAATGGAATAAAACTCCCAATATATAATTAATATATAATTATGAGTAGTAATATACGTGTAAGTAGGGAAACAAAGCATAGATTGAAAGGACTAAGCCTAACCGATAATGAATCATATAATAATATTATTTTAAGATTACTAGATGTTAAATTAGATGGTCGTGAAATTGATTATTTGATAAGTGATAATCATAGTAATCATGAGTTAAAAGTTTGTGTGGATTGGGGTAAATCAGAAGAAAACATATTATATTATAATAGTGATGGTGATTTGAGTTTTGACTTACCGTTGACTTTGGGTGTTGATAAAGATTGGGATAGTTTTATTGGTGCTATTCAATCATTGGAGAATATTTTTAATATTATGGCTGTTTTAGGTTTTGATGAGCGTATTGAAGCTGGTGATGTCAGTATTAAACGCATATCATAGTTTTATTATGTGACAAGTTGGCAGAGTGGTCTATAATGCGGTGGTCTGCAAAACCACTATTTCAGGAGTTCGAATCTCCTACTTGTCTTTAATTATTTTTTTTCAAATATAATCGAAACATTTATATATTAGTATACCAAATATACTAAGTAGACAATACTTAACTAAGGAGACAAAAATAATGAAAATCAAAACCCAAAACTTATCAAAAGAAAACTTCGACGAAGAAATTGAAAACATCTTAATCGAAAAAGAGATCATTACTGATGAAATGGTATATGAAGCAATAACTATTGGTAGTGTACCTTTCAAATCAACAGAAGACGAAAAAAATTTCATTGAAGAAAAATGTATATTAATCGAAGATGATGAATATTATTATATTTGTTGTCAAGAAAAAAATTTCACTAGAATGGCTGGTGAAGATTATGGTGTTCAAAGAGTAGAAAAAAGAAAATACACCTATTTAAACTAAATAGTGGGGGTTAAAGGATGGAAAGAGACACAAATATTAAATTAAAACAATCAACAAAAGAATTATTACAAAGTATGGGTCATAAAGGAGAAACATATAATGACATCATCCATAAAACAATACTTAAAAGCTACTGTTTGGATAGTGAATTGGATGAAATGATTAATAATATTGATTCTGCAAGTAAACGAGCATGCTTTTACCTTGGAGTATTATTTGGTAAAACATATGGTGATATAAACGGTGTTGATATTAAGAATTATGATAAAATAAAGAATTTGAATAATGAGAATTTTAAATTTGTTTATACTCAGTTAGCGGATGCTAATGCTAATGATATTAGTTTTAAGCATGATAATTTGTTTCGTTTGATTTCAGCAGAAATTATTAATTCACATAATATTTCTAATATTTCTGATGATGATATGAATTTATATTATGCTTATGGGAAGACACTTTGTAATAGTTTCCCATAAAATACTATTTTTGTATTGTTTTGTGTAGAAAATTAGTGCACATTTTTTTCATGCTTATTTTTCTATGGTTATGGTGTGTTTTTTGGGTTAGGTTTATATACTGTGAATACTTAATTTATAGTATATATTCTTTATTATATGTTGTAGTATACTTTGAAAAGTAATTGTTTTTTTAGGGTCAAAATAATGGAATTATTATATATTTTTTCATTAAGTTTAAATATAGGATAATAAAAAAATCCATACCTATTCCCACCACTTCACTAAAAAAAAATATTACTTCACAAATGGACTCCCCAAACATTTAAGAATATATAAAAAAATACACATATTCTAAGTGATGCCCAATGATTGAGGAGACAGATGAATTACTAATAAAAGAGATATCAATCTCAAGAAACCTTTCAGAAAGAACAGAATTACTATACCGACTAGTACTAAGAAAATACATAAAATTCAACAAAATGTCCTTAACTGAAATGTTAAAAGAAGCTGAAAAAGAAGAAGATGAACAAATACCATGGAAAAGAAGAACAATACGAAAAAGATTACTGAACTTCAGAACCTACCTATACAATAATTATATGCTAAGTACAGCAAAAATGAATTTCAGTAAAATATTAACAGTATACAAACACTTCGAAATAGAACTCCATGAATTACCAACTATAAGTGAAAAACAAGCTGAAGAAAGTATTATTCGATATAATGATTTACCTACAAAAGAGGAAATCCGTGAAGCATTGAAAATAACAACACCAATGCACCGAGCAATCATACTATTTTTCTCCAGCAGTGGCTGTGCATCTGCAGAAACTCTAGGATTAACAATATCTGACTTCATTAAATCAGTAGAAGAATACTATAAATCTGATGATATATACGAGATAATACATAACTTATACGGTCGTGATGATGTTGTACCTTGTTTTGAAATCAAAAGACGTAAAACAGGGAAAGTTTATTATGCATTCTGCAGTCCAGAAGCATTTAATGAAATATGCTCATACCTTTTAACACGTAAAGGATTAAGGAATAGTGATAGATTATTCAAAGTCACACAATTACATTTAATGCAATTGTTCCGTGATGTGAACAATACTTTAGGTTTAGGTACTGTTGGTAAAAATAATTATGTGAAGTTTAGAGCTCATATGCTCCGTAAATTTCATGCTAGTACATTATATAATGCGGGTATGACTTTAGATACTGTTAATGATTTACAAGGTAAATCTAAAAATAAGACTGATAGTAGTTATTTTATGGAGGATCCTGCGAAGTTGAAAGCTAAGTATATGGAGCATATGGGTGCATTGACAATTAATTTAGAAGTTAAACATTTGGATGTTAAAACTGTTGAATTTGTCCGTTTAGAAAATGAGTTGGTTCGTAAAACAGAAGAAGTTTCTAATTTAACTAGCCGTATGGATGTTTTGGAGAAGATTGTTTCTGATAATCTTAGTGATGAAGAGGTTAAAGTTATTGATAAGTATTTTTAACCTTTTATTTTTTATTATTTTTTTCTCAAATTATTAGTTCACAAATGCTCTCTTTCATTTTGTTTAAATACTCTTTTTTATAAAAATTTTATTTGTACCTGTAGTAATTTAAAAAAAAATATTATTTTTTTTCTTTATGGATCATAAAAAAAATTAGCATAGGATTTGTTGAATACGGTTTAAAAAATATAGGAGAATCCCCGTTCGTTTTAGTGTTAAATTAATAAATGGAGTGGTTTTTTTATTTTTTTTATTATATTGGAAGAAGGGATTATACGAGGTTCGTACTCTCCCATTCTTTTAGTGTTTGGTTACATTTAAAAAAAAGTTCTTTAATAATTTCACGTATACCCAAAAAGAAATTTATTCGAGAAGACAATTTTTAAAAATATTGTAACCAATTAATATATAGTATAAATTAAGTATTTATACTTTACTATAAATAAAGACCACACCCTTTTTTATACAAAAAAACAACAATTTCTCACTTAATTAACTGATTTACTATATTCTCCATTTAAATTCAACATAATCGTATTTATGGTTAAAACCTTGTGTTTAAATGGTTAGCAAAGACAAATAACAAATTATATATACTATAAAATAAATATTAAAAAGTAACCAGTAAATATACTTTACTGGCAAAAACATAAAACCCAAAAAGAAAAAAGAAGAGATGACTTATGGTCGAACAAATTTCCATAAAGAAATTTGAGGACTACCAACAAAAAATGCCAATGAGCGACATACTAACATTCGCAAAAATTGGATTCACATGTTCTCAAATTCTAAAAAAAGAAGGTTTACTAAAACAATTCAAGGAGGCTATACAATGCATAGAACTCCAAGAATAATACTAAACCACATAACCGGGAAAATTCCTATCCTACTATTAATCCTATTAGTGTTTAGTAAAAAAAGTAAACCCATAGAATCTGAACAACCTGTACGACTAAATAAACAAACAGACAATAATCAACAAAAAATAAATACACATAAAAAATATTTCACATCCGAACTACTACTCATCATAGTAGTAATATTACTAATGATTATTGTACCATTATTATTACTCAAATCAGGTTGTTTAGACTCAACAAACTATTATAACAGAAAACTAGCATAAAAACAAAATAATATGAGTTGAGTAAATGATACCCAAAAAGAATAATAAACGAGAAGATTTCAAAAAACTATTCTACTCCAATTTGACAAGTATAGATATTCAAAGAAAACTAGACTTAAACAACTACGAATATCAAGAATTACTACAAGAAGTCAAAAAAGAATTAGGATTGCCAACTAGTTCCCGTAGAAAACCACACAGATACGGTAAATATGTTAAAAACGCATACTTCATCAAAAAATATGATGAAAACGGGGAATTTGAAATAATAACATATTCACCAACATCCGAAGATGCAGAAGCAAAACTAAGACTAATCGACGATGGAATAAGCATATACGAAATCGACAAAGCAACCGATGAAAAAATGATGGAATTAATCCAAAACGATTACTTCACAAAAAATATGATCTGGTCAGACATACTGAAAAAATACCAAATACCATATCATAAATTCTATGAATTACTCGCAAACATCAAAGACAATCTCGGACTATCGAGAGACATACGAACAACTAAAAACACACGTTATGTCTACAAACAAAAAAACAATGGAAAATACCTTGTTAAAAAAAGCTTACACGGTAAAAGCTTCCAATTCGGTTACTACAACAACCTAAATGTTGCAGTGAAAGTAAGAGATTACCTTGAAGATATTCAATGGAATGTGAATCGTTGGCAAAATGAAAAAGAGAGGATAGTAAAAGAAGCAGAAATAGAAAATGGCTGTTAATCAAATATACCCATTAAAATGGGATGATGAGGAATTCAAAAAAATCCGTGATAAAAAAGGATTCATAGAAAATACAAGATTAAAATTAGCAAATACTGACCCACGTATTGAAAAATGCATACTCTGTGGGACAAAATTTGTGAAAAAACATCATAGTGAAAAATATTGTGGTGATGAATGCAGGGAAGTTGCAAGAAGCCAACAATCAAGAAACAAAGCACACCGCTGGTACCACCGTCATAAACATGAACTATCTGAAAAACAAAGATGGGGTTTAGGCTCAGGTACAATAGGTGCACACAGACATGATGATTTTGAAAAAGAACAATCAGTAATTGAAAAAGAATTCCAACGCCTAAGACTAAAAAGAGACTTATGACTGAGTATATTAGAAAAGAAGAATTAAAAACATTTCCCAGTGAAGTAGAACAATTAATCATTAAAACAGACTTCACTAATCCAATAGAAACATTAAGCTTCTGCAATAGTTTAATTGACATGGGGAAATACTTCTTAACACAAGCTTACACTGAAGCCGTCAAAGAAGTACACTCTCCAGAGGAAATGGAAAAATTCATGAAACTAGTTGAAAAAAGACACTTAAAATAATTATGAATCAGATTAACAAGGATTTAAGAGACTGCCGTTTAGCCATAGAACATTACAAACGTATATTACAAGAGGATACTTGGATAAGTATTGGTGAAATGGTGGATGATGGTAGACCAAAACTATCACATAGTGATCGTAACAGAATAAATCAGAAATTAGAAATCTTGGAAGAAAAACGTCAAGAATTATTAAAACAAGAAAAAGATTACCAAGAGGTAATAAATTAAATTCGGAGGAGTATTTTTTTTATGGATAAAATTATTATTAAAAACACTTGCAATGCAGACAGCAGAACTATGAAGTCTAATGCCACATTGGATGATGTTAAAATCGCAACTGAGGAACATATACATGATGTTCAAAAAGGTATGAAATTCTTTGCAGAAAAATTAATAGAAGCTGGTAAAAATCATGACCATACAAAATTAGAAAATTTTGAAAAAGAATATGGCGCTCTTGTAATGTCTCGTGTAATGGATGATGAGTTTAAAGCTAATCCATGGTGGTCGAAACATGTGTTCGGAGAGCGTCATCATGTAAATATTGATTTCAAAGCAGATTGTAATTTAATTGATATTTTTGAGCATATCTGCGATGATGTGATGAGTGGTCGTGGTCGTGCAGGACATTTGACAAGTGCATTTATGGATATAGATCCAAAGTTATTATACTTAGCTTACTGGAATACTGTAAGAATGCTTGATAATGTTGTGCAAGTATCAAACAAACCATTAAAATGAAATTTAAAATAAATTGAGGTGTTAAATTTATGAGTGCTGAGGTTACTGAATTTGCGAATGGTGGAAGTGTAGCTGAAGAAACAGTTAATGATGATGGTTTACCATTTGCAAAAGCAGAAATTGTCCGTTTAATGAAAGATAATTTGGATGAGGATAAAATGATACGTGAAAGAGTTAAAGTGGAAATGAATAAATTCCTATACTCTATTTTACAAAATGTCTGTAAACAATTAAATGATTATCCATATACTACTGTTGATTATGAAATGTTGAAAGAAGTATTATATCCTTATCAGAATATTACTCGTATTAATCAGGAAAAAGAAAGAATATTATTACATTTAGATGCTATTAAAGCTGATTGTGATGCTTTAGGTGCTGATGTATCTAAAACTTTAAAGTTAAAAGACACTAAAGAAGAAGAGGAAGTTTTATTCAAATAAAATGGAGGATTATGTTATAATGACTTTTATTGCACCGACATGGACTACTGGATTACTAGTGCAAATAGGTTACTTCATTATACCATTAGTTATTGGTATTGTGTTGTGGGTGATTTGTGCAAGTAAAGATAAACCAATGATTGGAACTGTACTGTTAATTGTTTGTATTGTATGTGCAGGGGTATGTACTAGTGTTTTATGGTGGCAGAATTATGAGGTTCCCTCTGTACAGACAAAGGTTGTTACTGTGGATACTTGGCAGCCAAAAGCAGGAATAGCCACTAATGAAAATGGTATGATGGTTATTGATAATGCAGACCAACTAATGTTAATCACTACTGATGGTGAAGCATTCCTGAATGAGGAGAATTTCCTATTCCAGAAATTCGACACAAGAGATATACTGAATGAATTAAAACCTGGTACTGTGGCAGAGATAAAATATTATGGTTGGCGCGAGGGCTTTAATAGTGGTTTCCCAAATATTCTTAGTGTTGAAAAAATCATTGATGATTCTAATGCTGTGAATAAGACTGCAGGTGATTATTTCGGAACTAGAGTAATCTAAAAAAAAGAATAAGTATTATTTTAATTTTCTTTTTATGGGAGGTTGATTTTTTTATGGAGTTAGAAGAGATTTGTAAGGAGTATTTTAATGATGTTAAACCTAAGCATATGCGTAGGTTTAATGAAACCACTCCAGAGGGTAATAATATTACTGGTTATATTTGTCACAAACCGAATAAGTATCTTGGCAGTATGTTAATCATGACTGTTAATGGTGAGGAGACAAATCAATTTATTCAAAGTATGCCTAAAATCCATTACTTTGAAGACAGTAGAGATATAAGTGAACATAGTCTTAGCTTATGTTATGAAAAATTAGATGGAACCTGTCTAATAATATACCCATTAAAAAATAGTAAAGGTGAAACCATAGAGGTAGTACCTAAAACAAGAGGTCGTCCAGTAGCAGACAAACACTTCCGTGAATTACTACAACACGTAGACCAAAAACCAATACAAAAATACTACAAAAAAAATGATGGAATATTAATATTCGAAATGTACGGAATATTAAACCAACATGAAATAATCCATTACGACACGGGTATAGATATAAGATTAATCGCAGAATACAATGATGGTGTATTTGAGATTAATCCGGTAACTGCAAGTATTTGGGGTTTCCGTAAACCTGACCTTCTTTTCACTTTATTCAAACATGGTACAGATTGGATGGTTAAAACAAAAAGTAAAAAATTCCAAGTCTACCTTGGAAACGAAATATACACATTCCCAACAAATATTGATGCTGTTGACGGAATACAAAACCTATTGGAAGATTTAAACAAACAATACATTGAAGTTAATGGTATACGTGCAATTGAAGGTGTAGTGATTAATACAAGAAATATTAATGATCATCCTAAATGGTTGAAATGTAAACCAAGAGATATTGAAAATGAACACCGTACTGTTAATGGAATTCCACGTTCCAGTATAACAAAAGAAGTATTAAAATACTTCGATGAATACGGTAGTGAAGTAAAAGAAATCTACTTAAAAGACAAAAACCACCACACCGAGTATATTCATAGAATGTTATCTGAGGAATATAATGCTGATTTAATTAAAAAAAGTAAAAATAAAATTGAACGTGTATTCATACAGATTGCTGATTCTAAAACTGTTCCTGAATCTATACATAAAATTTGTGAAGATTTACTTGATGAGTATGGTGATGAGGGCATTCGTAAGTGCATGCAGGAATTCGCTAAAGAGTATCCTTTTAAGAAAAAAGAGGCTCGTATGGTGTATAATACTTTAGAGATGAAATTTAAAAAGAAAGGTTTGGATTTAAAAGGAAAAAACTAGATAAAAAAATTATAAAAATAAAAATTGAGGTTTAAAAGAAATATTATGGCTAATGAAAGATTTACTGTTGAAAGAACTGAACGTACATGGACTAGTAAAAAAGAATACTTAATTAAAGAAGGAAAAAAAGAACTCCTGAAATTAAGTGATAGGTATGAAGCTGAAGAAGTCTGCAAGTTATTGAATAAGGTTGCAGGTAAAAAAACAAGTAAACGTGAAACTGCTAAACGTGTTAAAAAAGTACCTAAAAAGGATGGGGAATAAGCATATGGGTGAGGTTAAAGAACATTGGGCACCATATTATGATGAATATATGGATGTGTGGAATGTTAAAGAATGCAGTACTGGTTTAATGTATCCTATGACTGGTGAACCAATGGCAAAACAGATTAGTGGATTATTGAACTATTACGATAAAAGGTTGCATAATGTATTGGATGAATTATATGTTAAGGATAGGCGATTAGAAGAATTAGGTGCTGGTATTGATGTCTGATGTTTATGTTGATATTCGTTTGAAGATTTCTCCTACTGAGTTGTCACGTAAGAATAGGGTATCTGATTTGGAGGATGCTTTAGTGATTGGTGATCTTGTTTGTAGTGAGATTAAGGAGTTGGAGCATATTAAGTTGTTGGATGTTGATGTTGTTAATGTTGGTAAGTTGAATCCTTTGACTTTTGAGTTGTCTGAGGATAAGCTTGCTGATGATTAACTACTTTTACTTTTTTTCTTTTTTTCTTATTTTTTTTATTTTTTATACCAAAACATTTATATACTATGAAAACAAATATTTATTTGTCGGAGAGAACAACTCCAAAAAAAAAACAATTATAACCCAAAAAGAAAATTAATGAGGAGATGATTAAAAATGAACTTTTTCACAACAATATATCCAGAACTTGAAAACACTGAATACGGCGACTTAAACGACTTATGCCCAGACCACGAAATCAAATATGAAATCGAATCATACATATTCGAAATGTGGGCAGAAGAAGCAGAATTCGAGGACTTATTAAAACATGAACCTCAACCAGCATAAATATTTTTTATTTTTTTATTTTTTTAAGAGGTCACAATTTATGAATCTCAATTTTTACATCAAGGTGGGGGATTATATGCCAGAATACTTACCCTCACCACGCCTAAAAAGACCATGCTTAAAAGAAATTAAGTCCGAGGCATTAAAAGAACTACCCATAATACTGGTAGGTTGTGAGTTAAATGAAGTATAAAGTAATAACTCCAGAATACGAAATCGATAAAGATTACAAACAGGATGAAAAAATGTCTGAAAAAGACAAATTGGTGAAAAAAATGAAGAGTATAAGTGAAAACTGGTACATTCTATTAAAAAATGTGTTAGAAAATGGTGAAAAACATACAAAAGATGACGGTGATAAACTCATAGAATACATGGGCAATCACTGCATGATAAGTAATCCATTAAAAAAATACGAACCAATGCAAATATCAAGTAAAATGTTCCTTGATTTAATCCGTAACGGCGAGTTTGATGTTGAGGGTTATCCATTGAAAGGCTCCGCACTTGCTGATTATGTGGAACAATTCGACAATAACAAATACATCTACCTCGAGGAAGATGCAAATGGTGACAAACCATTCATTTATACATATTCTGAGAGGATGAAAAATATTCAACTATGCACACGTGGCGGACACAATGATTATTTTAACCAATATGAAATAATTAAAAGAAGATTGATTGAGCATATGGGTAGTAACCGTGCAGTAGCAACATTATACTCTGCTGGATTAGATGAAACTGAACAACACATTCCTTGTTTGAACTGGATTCAAGCTACTATTCGTAATAATAAGTTATTATTACATGTCATGTTCCGTAGTAATGATTGTTATGGTGCATGGGTCAGCAATATGTATTTCATAAGTTTTATTGGAATTCGTTTAGTTGAGGATTTAAAGAGTGTTTATCCATCATTAACTTTTGAGGGTATTAATTACAATTCAACTAGTTTACATGTATATGAATATGACTTGAGTCAAGCTGAAAAAGTAGTTAATGGAGTGTTTTAATTTATTATGTGTGTTTTATCTGATTATTCAATTAAAGAAAGGATTGATGAATTATTCAATAGTCCTATTAGTTTAAATAGTATTCAACCATGCAGTGTTGATTTACATTTACGTGAAGACTTAATAAACTTAGATGGTGAAGAATTCAATTTAGATGCAGGGGATTATATACTTCAACCGGATGAATTCATCCTTGGTAGTACAAGTGAATATGTTACAATACCTAATGACCTTGTCGCACAAGTAGATGGCAAATCAAGTATTGGAAGATTAGGAGTAATGATTCATGTAACTGCAGGATACATAGATGCAGGTTTTAATGGCAATATCACATTAGAAATAAAGAATATTAGTAATAAACCATTCACATTAAAAAAAGGAATGAGTATATGTCAAATAATATTCTTTGAATTAACCACAGAGGTTACTCGTACTTATGGTGATGAAAGTCTAGGAAGTCATTATCAAAACAGTATAGGTACAATCAGGAGCCGATTATGACTAGTAGTGTTAAAAGTAAGATGTATACTAGATTCGGCACCTGTTTAATAAATGGTGAAGGGTACTATGAAGTCGCATCAGTAAAAGAAGGAAATCAGGATAAATTATTACATCGTTTAATATATATGGATTTCTACGGTGTTGATTTACCGAGTAATATTCATATTCACCACCGCAACAATAGGAAACTTGACAATTGTATATTGAACTTGGAGGCTATTCCTGCTAGTGATCATGCACGATTGCATCGTACTGGTGCGAAAATGTCAGAGGAGACTAAACTTTTGATGAGTAAAGCAAGGAGTAAAACTAATATTTTCCATGTTAGTAAGGAGAAATCTAAAGGTTGTCGTCAAGGATTCATATATAAATACCAATACTTCGAGGATGGGGTCCGTAAAAAAATGAGAGCTGTTGATTTGGAAGTATTGAAAAGTAAAGTATTAGATAAAGGTTTACCATGGATTGAATTTAGAGGTTAATAGGAGATTTATTTATGATTGATGGGAGTAGTGTATCTTATTTTCCGGAATTAGAAAATAATAAACCAGTTAACTCTAGTAAATGGGGTATTTTGAATGTGCATCTTGCAAAATGCAGTCAAGTAAGAACTGGTTATCAATGGAAGTATCAATATTTTGATGGATTTAAAATACGTATCATTAGCAGTTATGATTTGAAGAAGTTAAGACGTAAAATTGAGGGTAAAGGTTTACCATGGATTATTACGGATATTAAGTTTGCTACTGATGCTTATGATTTAAACCGTGTATTATTAAAAAAGCATGCTGAAGTTAAAAAACAGTATAAGAATAATCGTTCAAATTCTGGTGTAAAGTATGTTTATAAATCCAAGGATATTCATGCACGCAGAGGTTTCTATTGGATGTATGTTGTCCCTAAAAACTGTACTACTACTAATCAGAAAACATTCTGCAGTAGCAAATTAGAGAATCTTCGAGAACGCATACTAGGTGAGGGTTTAGAATGGAATATTGTTAACTATGACTTATACAATAAGATTATAAAAGATGAAGAGGCTTTACCATGAATGATAAACTTAATACTTATAAAAATAGAATAATAGAATTCTTCAATGAATCTAAGGATAAATTATATACTTTATTCCATATACGTAATGATACAGATATTTATGCTGATTATATAACTAATTATGGTTGGATTGAAGAAGTAACTGGAAATGATGATAGTATATTAGGTTTAGGTGCTGATTTATGCACACAAATGCTAGAATTAAATATTACCTTACGCTCATTAAAAAAAGAAATACTAAATGAATTACCTGATTACTTGAAAGAAAATCTTATACGTGTGGAAACTTCAGGTACCATTGATAATATCCGGTTAAATTTTTATTTTAAAAATTATGATCATATGAATAAGAAATTAGTTAATGAGATACGAGCTGATTTCAGGGATTGTATAATGACTAATAAGTTCCCACCGTATAAAGTAATGTGTGATGGGGAGTTCATGTTAGTTGTTGCAGTTAAAGATTATTATAATTTAAATTTTAACCCAAAAGAAATAATTGAGGAGGCAAATAATAATGGTGAAGAAGAATATGAGTGAATTAATAAGATTCGATTATACACCAGAATGTAAAACCTGCCAGTTTCGTAAAGAATTAGGTTTACTTGAATACTGTTGTGGTTTCGTAATTGATTTAATTCGTAAAAAAAGATTTGAAGAAATGAAAGAAAAAGTCTATGATTATATAGATTTCAATGAGGAACTTGGAATATTAGATTATAGTAACTTATTATTCACGAATGATGATGAATATACTGTAACAGTAACGTTTCAAACTAATCTTCGTGAGGACAAGAAGTTAATATTACGTAAAGTACGTGAGGCTTTAATGGATAGTTTCTATTTTAATCATGTGAACTTTGAAAAAAACTCATTAACAAGGAAAGAATTTAACCAAGAACCAGTAATAATACAATCTAAGATTGATGAGTATTTATCAAGGGCTGATATAGTATGAGTGATGGTGGAGCTGTAGGCGTATGTATTCATGATGTAGCTGAAATATTATCAGAAAAATATTATAATTGTAATGATGAGGATATTGTTAAATCACATATAGGTTTCAACCTCGTTGGTTTAAAAGATTTAGTTAATATCATACAAAAAGAAGCAAATGTAAACCTACACTTATGTGACAATTTAGAGGATATCCGTTTTTTCAAAAACGAGGAACAAGAATTAAAATATCTTCAAGAAAAACTAAATGGAGGTTGAAATTGTGGATAAAATTATACTTTCAATGGCAGATGAAATGTATTAAAAAATAATAAATGGAGTGTATTAAAGGATGGTTGAACCAGATTATTATGCAAAAAATGGATTAAGTCCATTAGAAGCATTTGAAAAAGGATTACTCAGTAAAGAAGAAGTTGTAGGTTTTTGTAAAGGTAATATTATTAAATATACTGTTCGGGCTGGTGAAAAAACAAGTGATCCATTACTAGATATTGTAAAAGCTATGGATTATTTACATCATCTGCATAAAGTATTAAAAGCAGATGAAACCGATAATATAAGTGATTTGGATGATAAATTAGAGGAAGTTAAAAATAAGATTCAAGATTATAAGAAAGGATTGGCTTTAACTGATGCAGATTTATATAATACTGATAATGTATTAACTTTCAATGATGAAGATTTAGAAAAATTTGTATGGTTTGATACATGTAAGTCTAAATATGGTCGTGTTCCTAAAGCTGCTTTAAGACCACAAAAATCTAATATTGAAAAGAAACCGGAACCTGATTCTAATCTAAAACATACTGAGCGGTTATGTGGAGAACCAAGTGACTCATGGTATAGTAGATTAATAAATAAGATAAATGGAGGATTGTGATTTGGTGGAAAAAAGAATTTTGGAGGAGGCCATGAGTAAATATTCTTATCCTTATACTGATTATATTACATTGGCTGAGGCTATGAGTAAACCTCCTAGAGAGCATGATAATAAATCGGAGGATGATGAGTTCCTTGAAAAATATCTAGATAGTTCAGATATGCCACCATTTTGGGAAAATCAATGCAGTCCCAATCATGATAAAATTGATGTGCAAAATAACTCTCGTCTAGATGGTGGGTTGTACTTTGAAAAGTATATTGTGGAACATACTGAGTTAACAAAAACACTAGATGGTCTTGGTGATTTGAATCAACAACAAGAGCCTGTATCGATAATTAAGAAATTTCCTGATGAGAATGTTATTCAAATACAATTAGGTGATGAACAATTAAATAAATTATTAAGTGATGTAATTTTAACTTTGTTAAATAGTGAATTGGTGAAAAAAGAATGATATTGGATAAAAAAGAAGATTTAAAAGAAAATCAAGCTTTTTATGATGTTTTAATTAATGGTATGGATAAAAATCAAAACCAATATTTAATTAAAATTAAATATGATGATGAAATCAGGTCTTTTTATTGTGCTGATGTCCATACTATTAAGTTCTATAAAGAATTCATTACTTTAAAAGTAAACTTAGGAAATACATTTCTGTTTAGGGTAGACAATATCCAAGAGATGGCCTTGGTGGAATTAATTGAACCATATACTCCTTCACTGATAGATACTCGTAGGAGCATAAGGGATAATGAGGTTTTTTGATTATGGTTACAACAGAAGAATATTATTTAAGAATTCTTAATCATAGATGTCCTGCTAGTAAAAATAGGTGGGAATATGATGAACCTGTTTTTAAATTAAAGGTTATGGATGATGAAATGGATATGATAACTAAATGGGTTCAAAGTATTGTTGATTGTAGTTTTTTTTATGAGTCTCATGGTGGTGAATTATGGATAATGTTTACAAAATCAACTTTGGAGAATAAACTAAAACTATAAAAAATTTATCTTTTTTAGTATAATTTTTTAAATTATAATCCATTAAATATATAAATATAATAATATAAACATATTAAATAAACCCAAAAGAATTATATTTTTTTTTAGAGGAGGACAATTAAGTATTTTATGAAAACTGAAAGAATTGAAACTAATGAGGATTCACCAGAATATCAAAATGCAACAAAAATGCATGATGATGGTGTTAGTAGGTATTATAAAATAACTGCTCGTAATGAAGGGCAATTGAATATGCTTGAAGAAGTATTTACTTATATGCAGGGATTAGGTGCAGTTGGAGCTAGTAGGCAGTTAACTATTTTCTGTGATGGTGATGGAGCTGTACAATTAAAATTCAAAAGACACTGTGAAGATGAATATATCTTCCAAGATTTACTTCCGGATGAGGTGAATAAGCAGAACCTTGGTTACGGCAGATACACTATTAATGATGATGATGGTGAAGGTAAGGAAACCTACTTTGATTTAGGATAAAATAAGGATTATGGTTTATCGTATTCATTCAGAGGATTATTTAATAACAGAATTAGATAATGCTTTAAAAAAAGGTAAAACTGTTGCTTTAGTATTAGATTACATTGTTTTAGATGGTATTGAGAATTCAACAGTTATGTTAGTTAATAATAAGTTCTTAGAGTTTAAACATAAAGGTGAAGACGAACCTTATTTAATTATTCAGTATGATAAGATAAATGGTTTGAAGTATGATTGATATTAGTTTTGATGAAGAGGATTTTGTTGTAACTAGTAAAGTCTATGATTTAGGTGAGCATACTGGTGTATTCCGTGTGGTAAGGTATAGTGCTGGTTATTATGCCTTGCAAGCTTGTGTAATTGATGAAGATAATAGTGATAGTTGGAAGACTGTTTGTGTTTCACCTTATTTGGATACTCCATTGGATAATGAGTATGATTGGAAATTCAGTCAGGGTCGTTTAGATATGAATTTTTTATTGAATCAGTTAAGGAATTCAAGTAAATTGCAGGATAATGAGTTAATGGAATTGCATTTGCATTTGAATAAAGAATTAGATGATACTGTCCGTGGAGATATAATTGAAACTATCCGTAGTGATGATGGTAGAAACATATTAGATAAGATTTATGAATCCTTAGAACTGCAGGACGAATTTGTTGAAAAAGAATTAAAAGATAATAATCTGATGCAGAAGTTATTATTTGTTTATTTGATTATTGTAACGGTTATTATATTGTTAGTAATGTTTATGTGAGGTGTAAAAAAAAGAATAATGGATTTTTTAGTGTTATGGTGAGTTTCCGTATTATTGAAGAATCATATGATAATATGAATAATATTTACGAGGAATTTAAAAAAGATTTCATAAATCCAGAGGTAAAAGTTAGTGTGATTAAGGAGAAATATGATTTATCACCTTCACAGTATCGTGACTTGAAAAATAGAGTATTAACGGATACTGGTTTAACAATGAAACCATCAAAATGTGGTTATGGTAATATTGTTGAAAATAAGGATAAATATATTGCTTATACTAAAAGTGCTTATGTGATTTATAAAACTTTTGAGGATGGTCATCGTAAAAGTTATGGATCATATGATTCAATTGAAACTGCACGTTTTGTTCGTGACAAATTAGTTGAGAATAATTGGGATGATGAGTTAGCAGTTAATTTGAAAAATAAGTATGCTAATAGTCGTTGTATTCCAAGTTTTGAACGTGCAATGAATGTGTATGATGATTTTGAAGAATTATACTTAAATAATTGTACTAGAAAAGAAATTACATCCAATTTAGGTATTAGTTTTTATCAGTATAATTATTTAGCAGGTATTGTTCGTGAAAAACATAATCTGCCCTTGAAAAGAGGTAGAAGAAAAATATAAAAAATAAAAAATTTTTTTATTAAAACCCAAAAAGAAAAATTTTATCGAGTAAGATGAGGTGATTTATTATTTTTAGAATAGAATTAAGTGACAATAGTATTTTTAAAGATGCTTTTGAAAGTATTACTGCTATTGTGGATGAGATTATATGTATCGTTGATAGTGATGGATTCCGTGTAACTGCAATGGATAGGTCACATATATCATTTGTAACATTAGATTTGAAACCTACAGTATTTGATGAATTTGAATGCAGTGAACCTGAAAGAATTACTTTAGATACTGATGAGTTCATGAAAGTGTTAAAAAGAATGAAGAACACTGATATTTTAACATTAACATTAGATGAAGGTAATCTTATCGTTGGTTTAAAAGGTGATGCTGAAAGAAAATTCAAAATTAGGTTAATTGATATTGATTATGAGCCACCACAACCACCAGTATTAGAATATAATTCAAGTATTGAAGTACCATCTAATCTAGTAAGGGATTGTATTACTGATATGGATTTATTTGCAGACAGATTAAATTTCCTATTTGATGAAAACTATTTCATTGTTACAAGTGATGGTGAATTTGGAAGTGCAGATATAAAATATTTGCATGGTGAAAACATTACTGAAGTTGTTAAATCATGTTTCAGTATTGATAAGTTAAAAGAGATTTTCAAAGCAAGTAAATTCAGTAAATATGTTACTATAAGCTTAGGAAATGACAAACCAGTAACAATTAACTTCAATTTAGCAAGTAATGATGGATGCTTAGGCTTTTTGCTCGCACCTAGAATCGAACAAGATGAATAAAAGAACACATTCTTATTAATTGATTATATGGTTTCTATTTTAAATTTCAGTAATTTAATGTACAGGTATAGTCCGGAGGTTGATGCATTATATTGTAAAATCAACCTACCATATATTTATGATTATACTATACCTGTAAATCCAATATTCAATATTGATATATGTGAAGTTAAGGAAGTGGTTGCTTTTGAATTATTAGATGCAAGTAAAGTTTTAAAAGTAACCCCTGATGATTTATTAAAAGATAAACCACGTATTAAAATCACCGTACAAGTAACAACGGATGTAATTAAAGTAGTATTTAACATCCTTACAAGTACAGGGGAAATGGGTGGTTTTAGTGTTAAAGCATTAAATGAAAATAATGCAAGTGTAGGTGTTTATTATTATTCTACTTAATATGGAGGATTAGATTTTTATGGGTTTGTGGCCAGTATATGTTACTAGGACAAATGATCCTGAAAAAGGATATGAGACTAAAAAACAATTACGTGAAGATACAGAACAACATATTTATGATGTTGGTAGTGTGTTAAGGGCTATGGGTTATGAATTAGCTAAGCGTGCTGATGAACATGATTGGAGTAAACTTGAATATTTTGATGAATTCGCAAAGGATACATTAGAACGTGAGGATACACCTGATTTCAAACAGAGAAATTGGTATAAAATCCACACCACAAAAGAAAGACATCATATAAATGCTCGTGTACCGGAGGATGTTAATTTATTTGATTTACTTGAACTTATATCTGATTGCGTGGTTGCTGGTAAAACTCGTAGTGGCTCTGTTAATGATGATTTTCTAGTAATTCCTCAAAAAGTACTTAATAATGCTTACTGGAATACGGTTAAATTAGTTAAAGAAAACGTGGAATTATACGAGGAGTAAAAGTATGGTTGAGAGTAATAAAACCTTGAATATGGAGCCTAATGAGTTAGTAGTATTTGTTGAGGAGCAGAAAAAATCTAAGACTATTAATTGTTTTGATTTCTCTAAAGCAGTTAAAATTATTCGTGAGAATAATATTCGTAATGCTCGTTGGGGTTTAGATGGTGACTGGTCTGCTACTAATGATTACTGTCTACGTGATGGTAAAGCAGTAACAGATCATGATGCTTATTTAAACAGTACATGGGCAATACCAACATTGATAAATGAGGATACTGGTGCGGAGTATCCATGTTACACTGTTGAAAATAAGGATACTTGGGATACACGTTTAGATTGGACTCAGGAAGAAATAGATTTGTTAAATCAAAAGGGTTTCCAATCAAAACTAATATAATAAATGAGAGGTGTTTATTTTTTATGAGGCTTAATAAAGATTACTCTGGTGCTGAGTTATTAAGGATGTATCGTGAATCTGAAATTAATAGTTTCCTATATAAACATGATTTAACCGATGAAATCGAAGAGTTTACACATGGTTTCTATGATGATTATAATGTAACTTTTGATGTTTTCTTGAATGATAGTGGGAAATATATTGTGTTTCATTTATATAATCCTAAAGAATTCAGTGATGAATTTGTGGATAGATTCTGTGAAAAGTATAAGGTTACTTTTGAGGGTGTTACTCGTGAAATCCATGAAGATTATGAGGGAAATAAATCAATTGGTTTGGTAACTTATTTGTTTGAAATAATAAAATAAATTATTATATTTTTTTTATCCAAAAAGAAAATTTTCGCACACAAAAAAATATGATATTATTCGAGGGAGGACAATGGTAAAAATGGTTAATCAGGAGGTTATTAACCAAGTTGAAAAATTAATAGATACATTAAATAATTCTTCAGCTAGTGAATTATACTCACAGGAGATAATCATACAATCAGAGTATTATGGTGTTGAATTAAATCTAATACAAATCGAAAAAGCTAGTTTCATAGTTAATGATATGATTTTAAGGTTAGTTTTACCTAATAATCGTTGTATGGATTTGAAATTAACGGATAAATTCAGAATAATAAAAAAAAATAAAATAATTAAAGATTATGGTTAAGTATATTTCTTATGATAAAATATGGGGTAATTACCGTATAAGAAGAAAAATAAATGGTAAAGTAGTAAGTTTTGGTACATATAAACAATTGGAGGATGCAGAAAAAGTAGTACAAGAATTAGAAAAATGTAACTGGGATAAAAAAGAATTGATGCGGATAAAAGAAGACCTTGGAATACCAATAACACGGAGGATAAACGTGTGAAATGCAGATGCTTATGTTTAACTAGTGATAAAACCTGTGGGGAGTATTTATTGAATAATCATCCAATGAAATTTCATAGGAATCCAATTTGGTTTAAGTGTAAACATCATGGTTTAGATCGTGAATATTACCATATAACTGATTTTGATTTATGGTGCAACTCTGATATGGAAGATGGTGTAAAATTAGTAGTTAAACGTGTAAGTAGTGAGAGTTATTATTCACTGAAAGAAAGGAGAGGGTGAAAAATGAGGAAGATTAGTGTAATTAAATTTGATGTTATGACTTTAATTTTAATGTTAATCTTATTCAGTATAGGTATGGTGTTAAAATCATATTCTTCTGTTGATGTGTGGATACTTGAAGTAATTGATATACTATTTTATATTATCTTCGGTTTAGGAATGGGAGCATGTGTAATTGGCAGATACTTCATAAACTACCAAATGGATTGATTTGAAAATATGGAGAAGTTTGAATTAAGGGTAAAAGATGAAAAAATCTTTGTTAAAGACAATGAAACTGGTAGAGTATTAGATTTAAATAATAAATACCATGCTAAACAATTAATAACATTATTAAATGATTACTATAATATAGTAAAAAATAAATGGGGATTATAAATTGAGTAGGAATTCCAAAATAAAAAAAGAATAAAATGATGGAGTAAAATAAATGGAAATGAAAGTTGGAAATACTGGTAGGTTTCGTATAGTTCATTATATTGGTGAAAACTTAACACCGGAGGAAGTTATAAAACATAAAAATGATGTTAAAAAAGTGAAAATCCAAGATTTAACTGATGAATTACCTGACTTAGTAGTAGCTGATGAGGAAACTGCTAAAGAATATATAAATTATTTGAATACTAAGACTTTACCTGAAGAAATAAAAGAAGTTATTGATGAAGTTCATAGTGGAATTAGTGATTTAAACTTTTTTAATTATAATATAGTGAAACCTGAACCTGAAATAACAGGTTATGAAAAGGATGAGTATACGAGTGAAATAAGTCCAGTGTATGGTGAAATAAGTCAGAATGAAAAGTTATGGTTTAAAGGATATAATGCAGAAATAAAAGAACGCAGTAAAAAAATAAGAGAATCATTAGAAGAATTGAAGAAAACTATATTATGATTACTTATAATGATATTAAAGAATATTATACAGTTATATGTGAAACTGGTGAAACAGTAGAAATAACATTTAGTAATGGGGAAAAACTATCAATTAAGCCGGATACTAAAATAAGAAGAAAACCAGAATCAGATAATTTAATAGAACTAACCAATACGTATAAAGATAGTATGTTGTTAAATTTGAAATTTGCCCGTAGCATAGAATTAAAAAAAGAAAAGAACATAAAACTAGGTGAAATATATAAACCAAGTAAAAATGGGATGAGGCGAGTATAATATGATTAGTTATGAAAATATAAGGAGATTGCTTGAGGAAGGAAAAGAAAATGATTATGCAGTAGAACTAGTCTTACTAAACGGTGATAAATATATTATAGAACAAAACATGGAAATAACCAAGATATTAGGTCTCTATGGTGGACAGTTAATAAAAATAAATGGGGAGAATATAAATCAACCAACTCATGGTTTCCAACATACATACTGTAGTATAATAAACCTCGAACACTGCAGCGTAATAAACTTAATCAGCGGAATGAAAGAAAAACAAGAACGAGTAGATGAATTTATAAAAGAAACTAAAAAAAGAAAGGAAAATGTATAAAAAAAGTAAAAAAAAATAATGGAATTTTTTTTTTATGAAGCATGTTTATAAAGATAAACGAAGTGGTAATTATTTCATCTGTAAAAGGATAAATGGTAAAATGAAATACTTCGGTTACTATCCCAATAAAATAGAAGCGGAAAAAGCATTATCCAGATTAATAGACTCCGACTGGAAAATACTACCATCAAATAATATACGACCACGATACTACACATATAATAAAAAACTTGGAGCATATGTGGTTAAAAGGAAAGTTAAAGGTAGAGATAAAATATTCAAATACTGCCAAACCGAACAAGAAGCACAAAAAACCGTAAAACTTTTAGAAGAAACTAATTGGAATAATCACCCAGTATCAAGTAAAAAAAAGATAGAGGAAAAAGAGTCAAAAATGAATAAAGATGATAAAATAAACATTAAAGAAGAAACCCGAGAATCTGATAATATTATGGAAAAAGAATTAAAAGAAACATATAAAAAACAATTAAATAACTACACAGAAAATATAACTGCAAGGAACCTCACCACTAATGAAAGTAAAAAAATACTAACCAATGCACTAAAAGGCTTAAACACAATAACAACAATAAAACACAATCCTCAAGAAGACAAAATAATAGACCAGAATACCAGTAACATAAAACATATAATAAACAAACTAATAGAAAACACCGGAATAATAGAAGAAATAACAATAACCTTAAAACCAACACAAACACAAGACCTACTAAAAACCTTAACCGAAACAAATACCACTAATCTAAACTATACAATCATAAAAAAACAAGACCAAACAACAATAACACTAAAAAACAACAACTAAAATAAAAGAGAAAATGGAAGAAAGATACACAATACTAAACACATACTACATACAAGACAACACCACAGGAAAAAAATACAACCAAACACAAACCTGTAAACAATTAAACCACCTAGAAAGAATAATACAACAAAAAACCAAACTAATAAAACAAACACAAAAAACACTAAACATACTCGAAAAAACCCTACAAGAAACACAAAAAAACACAAACACAACACAAAACACCCCCAAACATACACTAAAAACAATGAAAAAATAAACAAAAACATAAAAAAACAATAAAATAAATAAACACACAAAAAAACACTAAAACAATAACACAAAACAATAAAAAAATACAGTAAAAACACAAAAACATACAGTAAAAAAACATAAAAACTAAACAAAAATACAGTAAAAACACAAAAACATACAGTAAAAAAACATAAAACATACACACACGAATGAAAAAACCATTTAAAAGGTAGGAAAAGGGATAATATTGACGGATTACATGAGTAAGAAGCAAAAGAAGAAAATGCTATGGAAGATTAGTAATACGAGGTTGGATAATGAAGATGAGGTTTTTGATTTAGCGATTAGTTTTTGTAAGTGGAGTGTCCGTTTACGTAGTGAGATTTTAAGGCGTTATGAGGAGGATGATTTATGAGTAATGAGGTTATTGTTTATCCGGAGCATAGTAGAGGGCTTCGTTTTGTGGTTAAAAAGGATGAATGGTGTAATGGTGATGAGTATTTGTTTGTTTATGATACTCTGGATTTTATTGTTGTTGGTTATTTTGATGTTGATGATTTTGGTACTGCACGGGATGTTTGTGATTCTGTTAATCGTTTAGCTGGTGAGTTGGAGTATGTTGAACGGGAGTTATCTGAGGTTAAATCGTTGGTTGATAAGGATGTTTTTGAATTAGCTGATGAGGTTAAGAGTTTGGAGCGTGAGGTTAGAGCTGTTAAGGGTGTGTGTAATTTGCGGTTGCGTTATAATGAGTTGCGTTTGGAGGAGGTTTTGAGTGTTTATCCTTATAGTAGGAGTTTGAGTGATTTTATGGGTGTTGCTGATTTTAGTCGTGTGGAGTAAATAGGTTTATATGTGGGTTTTGATATAATATGTTATTGTAGAATTTAAATATCCTTGTTGCATTATAATTTTTTTTTTAGAGTGGATTTTGTAATGTGTTTGGTATTTTTCTATTAAAATATTTGATTGTAGCTATTATATTTCTTAGGTAGTATTTGTGTTAGCAGTTTTTTATAATAGCTACATTCATATTAATTGTATTATATTCTTTTTTTAGTGTTTTTCTTTTAGTGTATGTAGATTAGATTATAATTTTTTTTAATTTTCTATTCATATTTTAGAATGGAGTAGAAAAATAGCAACTATTAATTTTAAAATAATAGCTATTAATATTTCTATTCAAATCAATAGAATTCTACTCCTCAGAATAGAAAAACAAGGCATGTTAATTTTATCATTAATTTTCTATCTTGATAAAATCCTCGAATAGAACATTTATAGTTACAAAAGTTGTCACTATTCTTCTATGCTTTGAAAAGTGTTGTAATAGAAATTTTGTGATGAAAAACTTTTTAAAGATTTTCTATTCTGAATGAAATTGCCGTAATAGAAAATTAGTGTTGATAAAAGTTTCAAAGATTTTCTATTCAGAAAAAATTAAGTGATAGAAATTTAATGATGATAAATTTTTCAAAGATTTTTCTATTGTGTGTTGTAGAATTTGTAGTTTATTTTTTTTTGTTCATTTTTTGGTGTTGTTTTTTGAACACTTTTTTGGGAATGCCGAGGTTTTTATTTTTTGGTTTGAACAGTTTACTATTTTTTCTTTTTTTTATTGTATGGGTGTTCTTTTTAGTGTTTTTTGGTTATATTTTGTCACAAAAGATTTATATACTTTGAGGGGTAATATTTTAATTGTTCAATATATTTTCATAATATCTCATTATTTGCATATTGAACAATTTGTCGTACTTAGTTACACATCTGTACACAATTTTGGTGATGTTTTGGAAAAAGGAGGATGTTTCTTGGAATAATACTCTTTTCATGTGGAGTGTATTTTTGTTGATATTATTTCCTTTCTTTTTGGAATCCTCCTTTTCTATTCTATTGTTTTTAGGTGTATTATTTTTTTTTTATTGGATCATTATTGTTTTTTTCTTTTAGTTATTTGTTTTTTATTTTTTGTACCATAAAGTTTATATACTAGTAAAACTAATATAAGCATAGATGAATACAAAAGTATTCAACTAAAACCCAAAAAGAAAAAAAATAGGAGACAAAAAATATGGTACAATACGACTCATTATACGACCACATGAAACCCGACTTCACATTTCTAGAAAGCATCAGCATCAGCATCGGCGGAACATGCACAGTAAAAACCAACAATGGTGAAACATATGATTTCATCGATGCAGGAATAAACTACAACACAAAAACATTATCCGGCAAAGACACACAAGAACTGGAAACTATGAGACCATGGGATGTGGAATACAAAGTCATCAAATTAGAAGACATCACTGAACTAATCATTGAAGGATTCTACATAAATAACAAAAACCGTAAAAACGTGGTTAAAGTCATTAAAGAAGTTAATATTACAAAAATCCCAAGAAGAGACTAAACTCTTCTCATATACATTTTTTTTATGTGGAGTGGATTAAATGAGTGTAAAATTAACCACAGCTACCGATACAACATTATACTTCGAAGTCACAAGTACCAGCAGACCAGATGAAACCCACAATGTATACTTTGATGTACATGATGGATGGATGTGCTCATGCGAACATCATTTCTTCCGTAAGGTAGAATGCAAACATATACAAGCATGCAAAGACTGGTTAACTGAAAACCGAAACCACACAATCATAGGAGTCGGTTGCCATAAAATCACAATATACAATGAAAATATGTTAATATATGCTACAAATATGAGCACATTTAATGAAATAATAAAAGGAGGCACTAGATTATGCAATTACCCAATAAAAATGAAATCAAAAATTTAAAAAACTATTATCCAGTTGGTTGTAAAATCGTATTGGATTATATGGATGATCAACAAGCACCACCAACAGGTACAATTGGAGAAGTAACATGTATTGATGATGCAGGAACAATACATGTACGATGGGAAAACGGCAGCGGACTAGGATTAATACCCGGCACAGACCAATTCCACAAAATACAATAAAAATGGGGGGAAATAATATATGATTGAAGATTTTGATGAGTTTGTAAAGTATGCAAAAGAATTCTATACAAATTATAAAAGAAAACAAGAATTAACATCAGAAATAAAAAATATTGTTGACGGATATACAATTACCATCAACCAATCTTATACCTTTGAGGTTCATAAGGAAGAAGATATGACTACAAAAGATTTAAGTAAATTACAGGATATACTGGGGTGTGATTTTAGCTTTGGTGGAGGTAAATATGTTAAATTCAACATAGCTAATCCGGATAAAGGAATACCAATCATTCAAGAATATAAACAATTACTCGAAAGACAAAAAACTTTAGGTAAAACATTAATTGGTATTCATGGGAATAGTTATCCTAGTGCAAAATTAGCTGGTAAATACAGGGATCTTGAAGTTTTTACAAGTAGTTATTGGGGTTTCAGAATCCAAGAAATAACTGATGAAAAAAAATTAACTTTAGATGAAATAATAGCTATTGAAAAAGAAACCCGCACCCAATTTGCTGAAAGGAACAGTTATGGTTGTGATTTTAACTTCATACTACCAAAAAAATAGTTTTTATTGTGGGGGGATGATATATAATGGTTAATGAATTTAAAGACTGTGAATTACGTTACAATGGAAACCAAGATAATAAACCAATTAAAACTAAATTTGGTAATGCGAGTGTACATAGCGATGGATATTATAGGATTACTTCAAAAAAAGAAGGTAATTATATGAAACAATTACATCGATTAATTTTTGAAGATTTTTATAAAATTCAATTACCTCCTCATATTATTATCCACCATAATGATAATGATAAAACAAACAATGAGATTTGGAACTTAATCCCGTTAACAAGAGAAGAACACGGTTTTATTCATAACAAAGGAAAAATTGTTTCAGAAGAAACTAAACAAAAGATGAGTAAAGCAAAAAAAGGCAAACCTGTTTCAGAAGAAACTAAAATGAGATTAAGGGCATTAAATGAAAATAGGGTGCATACGGATGAACTAAAAGGAAGATTAGTGAATCATTGAGTGGTGAAAATCATTATATGTATGGTAAAAAACATTCATTTGAAAAACGAAAGAAAATGGGGAAATCAAAAACACGAACAGGGGTTCTTTATGTATCCAAAGCCAAAAACAAATCATGTGATAATGGGTATATTTGGAGATATAAGTACACAGATAATGGCAAAATAAAATCTATTAACTCTGTAACTTTTAAAGGATTAAGAGAAAAAGTTTTAGCGAAAAATATGGAATGGATTGTACTTGATGAACAAAAAGCAATGGAGTGTGAATTATTATGAGCATACACGATGATTGTGAGCATTTTAACAAAACAAAGGATTATTGTCTGAAATACTTCACAGACAATGTAAGTAAAGAATACCAAGAATGCCAAGAGAAAACAGTATTTGATGATAATGAGTTAAGTAGAAAATGGTCGAATTAAAAAATGAGTCATAAAGAACAATTCCATTCCATGTACACCAAGTAATAGTTTCCGTGAAATTATTCAGGATTATACTACTCGAAGTATTTATAAACATTGGAATAACTGGTGTTTCCAAGGAAGTAATGGATTATACTGTTTTAGTAAAGGATACAACGAAGATTATGCAAAGAGGAGGATTTTAGAAATGGATGAGAATAAACGAGTTATAGGTGAATGTTATTATGAGGCTAATGTGCCTTGTCCTTGTTGTGATTCTGATGAATGTGATGCTTTTGAAATAGTGAGGGAATATTATGGCTGGAAATAAACGATTTAATTATTATAAAAACAATTCGACAAATCAAGAATTTGTTATTGATAATATGATTAATGCAGATGATGGTGATGAGTTATTGTCCGTAAAAGATAGTATTGGTGTAATGAATAATTTATCAGAGGAGAATGAGCAGTTAAAACAAGAAAACAAAAAGTTAAAGCAATCTTACGGTGAGATTAGAAACTCAATTAGCATATTATATCGTAATGGTCAAATTACTTTTGATGAAAGGGCTTTCTATTTAAGAAAATTAAGTGAAATTGAAGAAGGTGATGTGGAATGAATTACACTAACGATTTAAAACTAATCAAACAAATATTTGATTTCCTATTAGAAAACAACCTTGAACACGAAGCAATCGAATATGAAGCCGAAACAATACACGAATGCCTTGAACGATTGTTGAAAGTAGTTGAACCTTATTATGATGGTGATGTATGATGACTGAAAAACGATTTAAGATTAATACTTCTGAAATTGGACATATCTATATTGATAATCTTGATGGGGAGCATATGACTTGGAGAATGATGGAAGATACTTTAAATCAGTTATTGGAGGAGAATGAGGAGTTAAAACAATCCAATAATGAAGCAATTGAACTTATACTTGATGGAGTTGTTGAAATGCATGATGGTAAAAGAGATTATGCAGAAATAATATTCAATAAAGCGATTAAATTATTAAAAGGTGATGTGTGAATGACTGAAAACAAACGATTTACTTATGATGGAATGGACATTGAAGATAATGTTGAAATGATTGAATATGCCATTTGTACAAGTGATGGAGGTTTAAGAGTAACTGCTTTGTTGAATGAATTAGCAGAGGAGAATGAGCAGTTAAAACAATCTAATAAAGATGCTTGGGATTTAATCAGATTTATTTACAATGAGATTAAAGAAGATGGATATATGGATTTTGGTAGAATAAAAGATTTGGTGGAATTTGAATGACTGAAAAACGATTTAAATTAGGATATGTCTGTGGGGATTATGGTTTAATTGATAACTCACAAGTTGATGGTGAGCAATGGATTGATTTGCATTCAATGTCTGAAAATTCTGAAAAGAATGTACAAATCTGTATAAACAAAATGAATGAATTAGCAGATGAGAATGAGCATTTAAAACAATTTAAAAATCTTGCAAGAGATTATAATATTCCTTTCAATAAGTTAATTGATACTTTTGAAGATGTTTTAAACTCTGATACTGTTACTACTTTGGAAACAGAAGTGGCGAAGTTGAAAGAGGAGAATAAGCAGTTAAAATCTCAAATGGATAATGTTCATACTAAAAGTAATTTGAAAGCAATTAATTCGCATAAAAAGACAATGGGATTAATGGAGGAGAATGAGTGGTTAAAACAACAATTAAAAGAATTTAAAGGGGACGTGTGAATGACTGAACATATTCATAAAGATGTTTGTAGTTTAGGGTATAACAAATATGGAGAATTAATTAAAGATGAAGTTACACGATATGCGATAGATATTGATGTAGAAATAAATGCTCCTTTAAACAAGATGTGTGCAGATTTATTGTCTTTAATCAAAGATGATGATGTTTTTGTTTTTGATATTGTGTATCCGATACCACAATACAATTATAAAGTTGAGAGCAGGATATTTGATTTAGAATATGTGAAAAAAATTGTTTTTGAAGAGTATTATCTAATGATTAATGATGTTAAGATTTTTTACAATGCAATTTTTGATTTTAATAAAAGGAAAAGATGGTGATGTGGAATGACTGAAAAAACACAAGAAGATACTATGACAAATACAGTAAATTATGAAAGAGTAGCAAAAAAATTAGAAAAACAAGTAAATATATGTGCAGATGAATCTGCAAGAAGACATAGAATAATAATGAGATTAGAAAAACGAAATGATGAATTAAATAAAACAATACCTCATCAAAATGTATTATTATCTGCTTACAAAGATGTTGTTTTTAATTATCAATCAAGATTAAGGAAATATGAAGAAAAATTTGGTGATGTGGAATGACTGAAAATAAACGATATAGAGTATTCAAATATTCTGATTGTAACTGTTATGGTGTGTCTGATGATGTTGCAGAATATACTATTGCAAGGTTTGATAATCATGTTGAAGCAGAGGGATTATGTAATCGATTAAATGATTATGAAGATGAGAATGAGCAGTTAAAAAAAGAATTAAAAAAATATACTGATGCCTTTAATTGTAGTCAATGCAAATTTCAAAATTATGACTGGTTTGACGATGGAGATGAGTTTGAAGTTTGTAAAAAAGGAAATAATGAAGCACAAATGGAAAATCATTCTTGTAGCGAATGGGAGGAAATATGACTGAAAATAAACGATTTACTATGGATAATCCTAATGATTGGGGTTTTCCAATTACAGATAATGTTACTGGGAAAGTGTATAATTGTGCAAGTAATATTTTAATGAAGGAATTATGTGTTGTTGTTAATACAATAGTTGAAGAGAATGAGAAGTTAAAAAGAGGATTAGAAGTATCAAAACAATCACATGATGATACTTATAAAGAATTAGAACAATATATTAGAGAATTTGGAAGAATCAAGGTGAAACATTAAAATGAGTAATAATAAAATAATCTCTGACCTCGAGGATCCTGATGGTTGGACTGTGGAAAACAATCCACATCCAGCACCCTACTACTGCCGAGTCTATCCTGAAAAGGATGGTAGTCACTGGTTAGACTACATGGAATACTACGGAGTAGGTAAACTTATCTGCCATAACTGTATCAAAAGAGCAAAAGCAGGTAGTGGAAACTGTCTTAATGGTGGAGATTATTTTATATGTGTACGTAATGGTAAAAGAGAGGAGTTAAAACGAAAATATAATCAGAAAAAAAGTGTACAAAGCACATTAATATAAAAAATAATATGGGGGTTGTGATAAATTGACAATTAAGCAATGTAATAGTTGTAAATATCACACTTATGAAAAAAGACAAAAACATAATCATGAGGGATGCTCACACCCATTCGGATATACTTATTTTATGAGTAGTAAAAATTGTCATGGATATCAACAAGGTGAAATAAATACTGGTAAAAAAGAATTATATGAACGTTTAGGGAGGGAAGCTCCTTATAAATTTTTAAAAGACTAAAAAAAAATAAGAATGGAGAGGTGAAAATATTTATGTTGATTAATATTTGTGGTAATTGTGAAACCTATAATTATGATAGTCAAAGACCTGCACAAGATGGTGGATGTAAGAAAGTTAATGGGACTTTGTCTCCTTTAGCTGAACCATGTAATGAATTCAAACCAAAAAAAAAGTAAATAATGGATTGGTGTTATAATTTTGATGGTGCAGGATTTAAAAGAAATTAAAAAAATAGGTGACAACATAACTGTATTGGATGATGCTTTTAGATTGGAATTATCTTATGATAATAGTAATGGTACACCCATGCCTGTTCAGGATTACTTTCGTGAATTAAAATCACGTCTAGTATTGGATGGATTAGCTAAAGTTAACTTAGACCATGCTGTTGAAACATTCTATAATTATAGTATGCAGGGTTATTGTCAATTAATATTTGACAAGGATTATTATAAAAGAGTAATGGATAATGATACGATAGCTAGATTAACGGAGTTATGGGGTGTTAATGTGGAAGCAGTGAGTACTCATGAACTGTTAAAAATGAATATTGGAATACTTGAAAAAGAAATAAAATAATATGGGGGTGTAGTTTTAGTGAGGACTGTGTTTTTTGATACTGAGACAACTGGATTAAAACCAGGGGAGGATACGATTATTGAATTAGCTTTATTAATTTATGAAGATGGAGTATTAATTGAGGAGTATGATCAGCTATTGCAGGTGGATGGGAAGTTGTCAAAGGATATTGTCCGGTTGACTGGTATTACAAATGAAATGTTATATCATAGTGGTATTCCTGAGCGTATGGTTGCTGAGAAGTTATGGGATGAATTAGGTTATGGTGGTGTGTGGATTGCACATAACTGCCAATTCGATTTAAACTTCATCTACTATTTCTTATCCCGTTTTCATGGTGAGGATGATGTGGAAAAAGTTCTACGTGATATATTGTGGTTGGATACGTTAACCGTGTTACGTGATCGTAAGAAATATCCTCATAATCTTCAATCAATGGTAGGGCATTATGAGTTGGATGGGTTTAATTTTCATTGTGCATTGGATGATGCTAAGGCTTTAAGGGAAGTGGTTCCTTGTTTTATTGGTGAGCGTGATGATTTACGTAGGTATGTTAATGTTTTTGGTTACTTGCCGAAGTATGGTTTAACTGGTAAGCAATTTGATTTCATTACTTATACTCCGCAAGCTTTTAATGATGGTTTAGTGGATTATAATGATATTTTACCGTTTAAAAATAATAAAAATAAATTTAAGGATTTGGCTTCTAAATATTATAGATTTTTAAATGTTGATAAGTGAAGAATAATGGGGGGATTGATATTTTTATGGATTGGATTGATGGTAGAGGTAATGGTTTGGATTATATTGGTGTTAAGCGTATTATTAGTAAGTATGGTGGTTTGGAGGAGGCTCGTGTTAGGTCTCGTGGTCAGGAGAAGGTTTTGATTAATTTGTATGTTACTGAGGATTAGATATTCTCATTCTTCTTTTTTTTCTTTTTTGTATATTTTTTTTATATTTTGTACCATTAAGTTTATATACTATGAAAACCAATATTAATATAGGTGAATACAAAAGTATACACTAAAAAAAATTAAAAGGAGACAAAAATAATGAAAATCAAAACCCAAAAAGAAATAATTGAAAACCTCGCAGAAGAAATCGAAAACAACCTCGGTGAAGAATTCTACCAAGAACTCAGATACATCGGAGTAGAAAAAATAGACCTCGACCACTTCACACTAGACTGTGAAGTAAGAGGAGGATTTGACTCATCATGCAACGCAGCATGGGGTGGTGAAGATTATCTCAGTGAAATCACAGAATACATCACTGAAAAATATGATCAAGTCACAAATGTAAGTTTCACAATCGATGATGAAGAGTTAAATGGGGTAATCACAGTAGAAGTATAAAAATTATACTTCTACTTATTATATATTAAAGGAGGATTACATATGGAAAGATACCACACTGATTTAGAAAATAACCACCACTACATATTAATAGATGAAGTGAATTGGAGGAGCTATTACACTCCTAAACAGGATGATGCAATAGCTATAGCTAGTAAATTAAACCAGTATGAGAAAATTGTATTGGAGCAAAGAGAACGTATCAGAGTATTAGAGAAAACAATACAAGAACATGGATTAACTGTTGAAAGTGAGGTGCATAATTGTAGTAATTGTGAGCACCGTACATTAAGGTTCAGTGGTGATTTATGGTGTGAAGTTAATGAGAAACTGATTATGAGTCATGATTCCTGCAATAGATGGGAATACGGAGAATAATCTCCTTTTTATTCTTTTTATATTATTTTTTTTATATTAACTACCATAAACTATAAATAGTATAACTTATTATATTTAATATTATAGCATAGCATATTAATCTTATTTGGAAAAAAATAAGTTTGTTTTTTTTCCAATGATCACAAACATCCAAAATTTTTGTGTGAGGAAAAAAAAACAATATGTGGGAAAAAAAGCATTTAGCTTTTCTTTGAATATATAGGGGAGAAAAAAAATCACATCAAGAATGAGTAAAGTGTAAAAGTTTGGAAACTTATAAAAAAAAAATATTTTTAAGGGGAATAAAAAAAATTAAATTAGTCTGGAAATAATTTCAATTGTACTTCCGCAGGTTTTTCAAAAAAATAAAAATAAACATTAAGAGTTTTTAAGTCTTCATAATATTTTTCAATTTAAGTAAAAAACAATATATAATTTAAGAAAGAATTCACCTTCTTAAAAATATAATGAATCACGGGGCGTGAAACAAAAAAAAATTCCCCAATAAAATGAGAAAAATATTTTTTTTTATCCAAACTTTCACTTTTATATTCTCATGTGTTTTTTTTTCACTAAAAAAAAGGGGAGAATGGGATATTTAAAAAAAAGAGAGGAGAGTATTTTTATATATTTGTTGAAAAAAAAATGATGGTCACGTTTTTTTTGTTTCAAAAAAATAAAATAAAAGGGTTTGGTAATAACTTTCTTTTTAACCTCTTTCCCCCCTAATTTAAATTTTTTTTTATTATATTTATCATGACTATAGGTATCGCATTAAAAGACAAGAAAAATCATAGAATAATAATTGGCACAGACAGGCAAGCAACACTTGGAGATGAAATACAAGCCACAGTTAAAAAGAAATATGTCTGCAGAGAACTGGAAATAATTGACGGATATGAAAATGTTATCGGTACAAGAAAAATATATTTCATATTAGCTGGATGGGGATTCCTAGACGGATTCCTTGAATATAAATTCAAAATACCACCTATAAATGAAAATATTAACTTCATAGATTACTTATACACATGTTTATTATCTGATTTGAAAACACAATTAATGGATGAAAAATTATTAGGATTAAAAGAGGATAAATTCAATAGTGAAAGTAATGTGTTAATAATTTATGATGGTGAAATTTATGAATTAACTAATAGTTTTGGAATAGATCATGTGCATACAGATTATGCAGTTATCTGGTCTGGTTGGAAAGTAGCTATTGGTTCATTATACACTAACCTCCATTATCATCAGCATTTGAATCGTGTTAATATGGTTCAGCAAGCTATTATTAGTTGTGGAGTAAACACTATCTATTGTGATACTAACTCGGATATACATATAATATATGATTATGAGTAAAGCCAATATACGTTTCAGAATATTAAACAATCAAAATAAACTAGTTACTATTAATGCTACTCTCGGTGAGGATAAAAGATTGTATCGTTGTGGTACACCTATTTATTGTAACTGTCATGACAGTCCTACACCTTATTTGTTTATTGATGGTGAGGTGTATTGTCCATGCTGTGGTAAGAAATCATTGAGTGTGGAGACTTTTACTGAAACTTTATCGAATATTCATTTAACTTATTTTGGAACTGATTATAATACAATGCAGGATTTGTATAAGTTATCGGATACTTTACCTTATACTACTTGGAACTTGGTTGCTGATTACTTTGTAAAATTAACACCGGCTGAGGTTGACCTTGGATATAGTGTTGGTTATGTGGGTTGGGTTACAAGTAATCCTGAAAAAGTGGAGGAAGTATTGAATGTTCGTGATGAGTTAAAGGTTTGTAATCAGGAGATAACTAAAGATGATATTATGGAAACGGGTAATCAGTTAAGTGAGGTTGAAATATTTGACATAGTTGACCGTTTACATGAAGTTTTCAGTGTAGTGGAAACACCTTATGGTGAATTCCAATTATATACTGGTGACGTTGGTGATGATTATATTGTAAGTAATCCATTATTTCCACCGAATCCACATATAGGTAATGGTGAATGTTGGTATGTGAAACACACTACTAATGAGATATGGTATATTAGGTATAATTATCGTGATGGTGATGACCTACGGATGAATAATGTATTAATTGATTTTGAATTAAAAGCTATAGGTAAAGTAATAGCTTACGATGAAGATGTGGAAAAACTAATAATGAAACTAAAAGAGAAATGACTGTACTAGAAACTTTAACAGAATACCGTAAACTATTAGATGAAGAACGGGACATACAAAGGAAAATAAGTAAATATACACATAACCGTACATTAAAAGATAAACTACTGGAAAAATATACTGTTGTCTTAAATGATAAATACGGTTTTGAAGTATATTATTCAGAAACAGGATACGGATACTATAAATACATACCATTAAAGGATTTAGAGGAAATTGAAAATTTAACTGGTTCAAAAATGGTTAAAATGAATCATAATATTTATACATTCCAATGGTTATCTGATAAATTGGAGGAATTTTTATGTGGGGATATGAACGAACAAAAGAAGGATACACAATAAAACATATTAACGGAGATAATAAGTATTCTGGTTTAACTATCCAATTACCATTCAAACAAAAAGGTGACGGTTGGATATTATACTGGAATGAAAAAAGAGTACAACAATTAATAACAGGATTAAACGATGGTTCAATACCATTCGACACTGATGGAGTAACTTTCAGGATGAACACACCACCAGAACTAACAATAACCTCAAAAGAACAT